>NCCR01000216.1 GCA_002279765.1 Verrucomicrobia bacterium 12-59-8
CTATGCCACGGGCCGTGACATCACCGAACAAAAGGAAGCAGACGCGAAGATTGCACGGCTCAATGCGAACCTGAAGCATCAAACCGAACAACTTCTCGAAGCCAACAAGGAGCTGGAATCCTTCTCCTACTCGGTATCCCACGATCTGCGTGCGCCTTTGCGGCACATTCAAGGCTATGTCGAAATGCTGCAGAAACAAATCGACGCGCAGTTGTCAGAGAAAGCCCGGCGTTATCTCAAAACCATTAACGAGGCGAGCACGGAAATGGGCCAGCTCATTGACGATCTCCTCGCCTTCTCCCGCATGGGCCGCGTTGAAATGAGTGAAGGCTCGGTTGATCTAAACCATCTTTTGCAAGAAGCCCTTCACGGCCTGGAACCCACGACCCAGCATCGAAACATCGAGTGGAAGATCGCACCGCTGCCCGCGGTCACCGGAGATGCCGCAGTCCTCAGGCAGGTGCTGGTCAATCTGGTGGGCAACGCAGTAAAGTACTCCCGCCCACGCGATCCGGCCCTGATCGAAATCGGCACCGCTGGCGAGGAGGATGGACGGCTCATTCTTTTTGTGCGCGACAATGGGGTGGGCTTCGACATGCAGTACGCGCACAAGCTCTTTGGCGTCTTCCAACGGCTGCATCGCGCGGATGAATTCGAAGGCACCGGCATCGGCCTGGCAAACGTGCGCCGCATCATCGCCCGGCACGGCGGCCGCGTCTGGGCGGAAAGCAAACCAGGTGAAGGCAGCACCTTCTATTTCACCCTGAAACGATCAACGAATTCATAGAATCCAACCCTCCCCAAGCCATGGCACACCTCCAACGAATCCTGCTCGTCGATGACAGTCCGCGCGATACTGAAATGGCGCTGGATGCGCTGGCCACCTACAATCTGGCCAATGAAGTGGTCACCCTGCGCGACGGTGCCGAAGCACTTGACTACCTGTACAGGCGCGGCCCGTTCGCAGACCGCACCAATGAACAACCTGCCGTCATCCTGCTCGACTTGAAGATGCCCAAGGTGGACGGACTGGAGGTGCTGCGTCAGATCAAAGGTGACCCGGACCTCAAAGTCATTCCCGTGGTCATGATGACCTCCTCGCGCGAAGAGCAGGACCTGGTTAAGAGCTACCATCTGGGGGTCAATGCTTATGTGGTGAAACCTGTGGGCTTCCATGAATTCGTCGAAGCCGTGAAAATGGTCGGAGGATTCTGGGCGATGATGAACGAACCGCCACCATGCAGCGTGCAGCCCAGCCATGAAGTGAGAAAGTAATCACAGAGCCAGGCCGACACCATGCACGCTCCATCCACGCCCACCCGAATCCTGCATCTCGACGACAGTCTGCGCGATGCCATGCTGGTGGCCGATCTTCTGGATGACAACGGTGTTTGTTGTGAGATCAGCCATGTCATGAGTCGCGCTCCCTTTGAGCAGGCATTGGCACAACGGAGTCATGATTTGATCCTTTGTGACTTTAATCTTCCGGACTTCGACGGCCTGACTGCCCTGATCCTCGCCAGAGCGAGCTGTCCCGACGTTCCTGTGATCATTGTCTCTGGAGCGATCGAGGCCGAAGAAGCGGTCAAATGCCTGAAAGCAGGCGCCACGGACTACCTTCTCAAGCAACGCATGGAACGGCTCCCTTCGGCCGTCCAGCGTGCCATGGAAGAATACCATGCATTGAAACAGCGCAAGCAGGCAACCGAACACATCCGCCGTCAGGCCCGCCTCATCGACCAGGCCACCGACGCCATCTTTGTCTGTGATCAGAGCATGGCCCTAAGCTTCTGGAATCCGGCGGCCACCAAGCTCTACGGCCACACCCAGGCCGAGATCAGCGGGAATTCCGTTTTCCGTGTGATTTTTCGCGAACCCGAGGAGCGGATCAGCGCCATTTTTCAAGAAGTGCTGCGCGTCGGTCAGTGGCATGGTGAGACTCGCCAAAAGAACAAAGAAGGGCGTGCCCTGCTCGTCTTTTGTCAGCTCACTCTGCTGACAGACGCACAAGGCATTCCTGATGGCATCCTCGCCGTCAATCATGACCTCACCGAAGCCAAGGCGCTGGAACAGCAGCTGCTTCGATCACAGCGACAGGAAGCCCTCGGCGCACTGGCGGGCGGCATTGCACACGATCTGAACAACGCGCTGGCGCCCATCATGATGGGAGTGGATCTGCTGAAAGCGAAGTATCCGGGCGCTCCCGGTATCGTGGACTTGTTTGACAGCAGCGTCAGACGCGCCGCAGCCATGATCCGCCAGTTGCTTACCTTTGCCAAGGGCTCGGAGGGAGAACGCAGTCCCATTCAGGTCAACTACCTCCTCCAGGAAATGGGGGCCATCGTGGAGTGCACCTTCCCAAAAAACATCACCATCACGGTGGAGCGTGAAAAAAACCTCCCCCCTGTACTGGCGGACGCCACACAGCTTCACCAGGTTCTTTTGAATCTTTGCGTCAACGCCAGGGACGCCATGCCTTCGGGTGGCAGGCTCACACTGACGACAAGGAAGGTGGTAATCAGCAGCGTGCATCCTGGCATGCCCCCCAATGCCCGGGTCGGTCTTTTTGTGGCAATCCAGGTGAATGACACAGGCACAGGTATTTCGGCGGAAATCCGCGACCGCATTTTCGATCCCTTTTTCAGCACCAAAACACCCGACAAAGGCACCGGACTGGGCCTGTCCACCGTCATGGGCATCATCAAGGGCCACGATGGTTTTCTTGAAGTGTCCTCCACCCCCGGCCAAGGAACGACTTTCACCGCTTTTCTGCCCGCCGACGCTTCCGCCGCCGAGCCCGAGCAGGCGCCTCAGAAGAAGATGTCTTTCTACGGTCAGGGCGAAATCATCTTGTTCGTGGACGACGAAACAACGGTGCGGGAGATCGCCCGTGAGGTGCTGCAGCGCATGAATTTCCAGGTCGTGCTGGCCCGGGACGGTCTCGAAGCCTTGGTATGGCTGACAGAGCATCCGTCTGTCCACGCCGTCATCACCGATTTGCACATGCCGAACCAGGACGGACTATCCTTTGTGGGCATGCTCAGAAAAATCCTGCCCGAAATTCCAATCATCGTTTCAAGCGGTCGCCTGGAGGATGAGGTCCAGAGCCAGTTCAGAGCATTGGGGGTCACCAGCTTTCTGGACAAACCCTGTGATGAACACCAGCTTGCAGAAGTTCTCAGCCGCATCTTTGCGCTACCTCCAACGAACTCCGCTCAGGTCTTTCGGACCCATCCGAACAACGGACTTTCTGAGAGTTCCGCCTCACTGATGCCCCTGACTGCGTGAGCGCCAATCCCTCCCCCCTTAGCCAAACATGGGCAGCAGCGCACCGACGACGAGGATGATCAGCAGCACCAGAGCGACCCACCACCAGAGATTCGTGGTCAGGGATTGCTTGGAAGACTTGCCGCCGAACTCGCGGGCGACGAAGTCGTCGTAGTCGAATTCGTCATCGGGGAGGTCGAGACCATCGGCATGGGTGTCTCCGCTCCAGCCGGATTTGGCACAGGCGCCGCAGTCATCGCAGGCAGCGGCACCACGGGGAACCCATTCACCACACGCCGGGCACTGACCGGGAGGCTTGAACGCTGCGCTCATGGCGCCGGGTTCGTGGAGGGCCGACGACTGAGCGGCTGGGCGCTGGCGGCAAAGTGAGCATCCGAGGCATGCAGGCGGCGGAAGGCCGGGGTATCCGCCATGCCGCCGAGATTGAGCAGCGGCGTCCATGCCGCCTGACGTGAGGAATCGGCCACGGGGCCACGGCGCAGAGGCGTGAGCATGATGAGCACCGCCGCAAGGGTCACGGTGGCGGCGAGGATCTGGCTCGTGGTTTTGGCGCGCTGCCGAGTCATTAATATCGCCAATTATTTAATATGTACGAAATAATGTCAACCGCCGAGTTTGCCCTGCCTTTTTGCTTGTTTTCAGCCGTTTATCAGCCAGCCATGCGCCGTGATTTTGATCCTTACCGCAGGTTTTGGCGATGGGCATAATACCGCCGCACGCTCTGTGGCGGAGGCGCTACGACGCCTGTGCCCCGAAGAAGAAATCGAGATGACCGACCTCATCAGCGAAGCGCTGCCGCGGATCTCGGATGTGTGCAAAAGCCTGTATCAATTTGCCATCACCCACTGGCCCGCCGGCTGGCGCATGACGTATGACCTCATGGGCAGGCGCTCGGTCACCGGCCCGGATGCCTTGTGGCAGATGGCGATGGTGAACACCTTGAAGAAACGCATCGAGACCAAGCAGCCGCGCCTCATCATCAGCACCTATCCGCTGTATGCCATCCTGCTGGAAGCGCTGGCGAGGAAGCAGCGTGTGCCGCCGCTGTGCACCATCATCACCGACTCCATCAGCGTAAACCGCGTCTGGGTCATGTCCGGCAGCGATCTCTTCTGCGTGGCCGATGACGAGACGAAGAAAGTGGTGCTCGGCTTTGGGGTGCCGGAGTCCAAGATCCGCGTCACAGGCTTTCCGGTGGATCTCGCGTTCACGGAGCCGCTGCCTGACCTGCCGCCGGTTTCGCATGCGCGCATTCTTTATCTGCCATCGACCACAGGGCGACGAGTGGAGGCCACTTTGGAGGCGCTGAAGCCGCTCTTTCGCAGCGGGGTTAAACTCACGCTGCCGGTGGGCAAGCATGAGAAGCGGCTCTATCATGTGCTGCGCCGCTTCACGGACTCCATGCCACCGGGGACGATGGAGATCATCGGCTGGACGAAGCGCATCCCAGAGTTTTTGCGCACGCATGACGTCGTCATCTGCAAGGCGGGTGGCGCCATTCTGCATGAGGTGCTGGCGGCGAAAATTCCCGCTGTCATTGACTACGTAGTGCCCGGCCAGGAGGAAGGCAATGCGGAGATGCTCGTCAAACACGGTGGCGGCGTCGTCACCAAGAGCGCTAAAGACACGGCGGCGGCAGTCGAAAGCATCCTCACCAACAACAGCGCCGTGGGCCGCCGCATGCGCGCGAGCATGGCCAAGATTAGCATGCCTGATGCGGCGGTGCGCACTGCGAAAGCCGCGCTCACCGTGGCGAGCGCCTGAGGACGCATGGAAACGAAGCCGCCAGTCCCCGTCGTCTGCGCCATCATCCTGCGTGATGAGCGCATCATGCTCGCGCAGCGCCCGCCGGACAAAAAGCTCGGTGGGCTGTGGGAGTTTCCCGGTGGCAAAGTCGAGGCGGGTGAATCGGCGGAGACCGCTCTGCATCGTGAGTTGCAGGAGGAACTCGGCTGCAGCGTGCGCATCACGCAAACGCTCACGCCGTTTGTGCATGCGTATGGGTGGGGCAGCATCGAGCTGATTCCATTTGTGTGTGAGCTTGCGGAAGACAGCCCCGAACCGCATGCGCATGAGCATACGGCGCTGGTGTGGGTGGAGCGTACGGAGTTGAGGAGCTATGATCTCGCGCCTGCGGACGTGCCGCTGGTGATGGAGTTGGTGTAGGAAACACTCGCTTGGCGAGAAGCGTCCGCAGCCCAACCTCGACAATCAACAATCAAAAATCGATTGTTCGACAATCGTCAATCCTTCTGGCTATAGAGATCCGAGGGCGCGCATGATTGACGATTGATGAGCAACGATCCTTGATTGTCGAAGTTTGCGTCGGCGCTCAATCCACGTGCCTTGGCCTCCCCCACGCACCACGATGCGCGGCTTTGGCCTGATGCTCCAGATCGCGGAGGTGATTTTCAAAGTCGTACTCGCGTCGGCCATCGGGCATGACCGTGCCGCGGGTGTAGATGCGGCAGAGGCCGGCCTTCACGAGTTTTTCGGAGAGTTCTTCGCCATCATCAAAGAAGACGAGGGCATAGGAGCGGGCGCTGTCATACACGCGCTGCCAGCGTGTTTGAACGGTGAAGCGCTTCTCGCGCAGCAGCTTTTCAGTGAAGGCTTTGGCTTCGAGTCCCACGCTCAGCGTTTGCGGAATGGTCAGGCCGCCGAAATAGCTCGCCTGATCTTTGAGGCGATTGTTCACGAGTACGTACTGCCGCGTCTCCGGGCAATCGACGAAGTAGAGACGCAGCACGTACTCAGCGCCTTCCTCATCGGCGATCTTGAAACTGTCGCCGTCATTGCCGGCGTCTTCGACGAGATGGGCGCTGGCGAGCTTGACGAAGCGGCCATCTGGCACCGGCGGGGGCGGTGGCGTTTTGGGGCGCTGGTGATCCCAGACCTGCAGCAGCCCGATGAGCGCCCAGAACAGCAGCCACAACTTCCGCGACACGTTGGACCGCCGCCGCTTCATGTGCCGCGCTTGTTGCCAAACAGATCAATGTGCAGGCGCGGGGAGTAGCGCCAGCCGGTGCGCTTGCACACGTCCACCAGCCATGTCTGCCGCGCCCGCAGCGCCTCCTGGGTGATGCCTTCGGGCATGAGCAGAATCTTCTCCGGCGAAACTGCCACGCCGATGGACGCCACGACGGCGCGCACTTCTTCCACGTCTGCTTCTGTGGCGATGACGAACTTGAGCTGGAAGTCGTACCTTGTGCACCAGGCGCGCAGCGCCTCGGGCTGGAGACGCAGGCGCTCATGCTTCTCCGCCCAGGCCTTGCCAGCCTTCGCTTCGCTCGGCGTTGAATGCGCGAGCTTGGGGCTGATGGAGGCGAGATCGCAAGGCACACCTTCCGGCATGATGGTGCCTGCGGTTTCAATGGTGATGTGTTTGCCTGCGGCATGCAGTTGCGCAAGCAATTCCGGCATGCCTTTGGCCACCATGGGCTCGCCGCCGGTGACGACGACATAGCGCGTCGGTTCGCGCTGCACAATGGCCATGATTTCATCCACGCTCATCTCGGTGCCCTCGGGATTCCACGAGGCATACGGAGTGTCGCACCAGGTGCAGCGCAGATTGCAGCCCGAGGTCCTCACAAAGACCGAAGGCACGCCCACGAGCGAGCCTTCGCCCTGCACGGAATAGAAGGTTTCGGAGATCAGCATGGAGCTTTCCACTCGGCCGCATGGCGGGCAAAGGCGGGCGCGGCGCGGCTCAGCGCCTCGTCGATGTCCGCCTGCGTATGCGCGAGACTGATGAACCACAGCCCGCGCTCGATGGCGCGCACGCCTTCCTCCAGCAGGCAGCGGCGCAGATGAGCCCAGCGGGGCGCGTCCTGACGCAGAGCGTAGTCGCGGTAGTTCGTGATGGGCTCTGCGGGCGCACCGGGCTTGAGCATGGTGGCGTGGAAGGCCGAGCGCGATGGCGCTGGCGGGGTGTTTATCCCCAAGCGCGATGACTTCGTCGAGGCACCACTTCGCAGCGGAGAGGCAGAGCGGATTCGCATTCAACGTGCCTGCATGCACGACTTCGCCGCTCATGATTTTGGCAAAGAACTTTTCTTTGCCGACGAGTGCGGCAAATGGCACACCGCCACCGATGGCCTTGCCGAGGATTGTGAGATCGGGGGTGAAATCGTAATAGGACTGTGCGCAGCCTGCGCCGAAGCGGAAGCCGGTGATGGTTTCATCGGCGATCATGACGATGCCGTTTTCATCGCACAGGTTGCGAATGGTGTCGAGCATGCCGGGGGCGGCGGGCATGCAGCCGGTGTTGCACAGCACAGGCTCGAAGATGATGGCGGCGATTTGATCGTGATGCTCCGCCACGCGCTGACGCAGATGCGCGGGATCATTCCAGCGGGCAACGACGAAGGTGTTCAGCACTTCGGGGATCACGCCTCCCCAGCCATGGTAGTGACCTTCAAACTTCAAGATCATGTGCCTGCCGGTATGCGCACGCGCGAGGCGCAGGGCGGAGAGCACCACCTCGGTGGCGCTGTTGTTGAAGCGCACCCGTTCCGCGCCGGGGATCATCTTTTGCAGCCGCTCGGCCACGTCGATCTCCAGCTCGCTCTGCGCCGCCCAGTGCGTGCCTTTGTGCGCCTGCGCTGCGATGGCGTCGGCCATGCCGGTGGGTGCATGACCGTAGAGGATCGCACCCTGCCCGATCTGGAAGTCGATGTACTCATTGCCATCAACATCAAACAGGCGCGAGCCTTTGCCGAGATCGAAATAGAGAGGCACGGGCACCTCCATTTTGCGGATGCCACTGTTGACGCCGCCGGCGATGCTGCGCTGGGCGCGGGCGAAAAGTTCGGCGGATTTCGGAAAGGTGTAGGACATGGAGTGAGATGGAGAGATTCAGTGCAGCGGCGAGCTGTCGTAGATCACCACGCGTTCCCAGAACGTCTTGCACGTATCAACGAAGCGCTTGTGCTTCGGGCAGTCTTTCTGGTAAAACACATGATCCTCCAGGTTTTTGAAATGCAGCGTGAGCGAGTAGGAGAAGGAGTGGTCGGTGACTGGGCGCTTCTCCGTGTCCGCCGGCTTGCCGACGAAGGCATGCACGAGGTAGTCGATCTCAAGCAAATGCATCGCCTCCGTCTCGAAAGTGGCGATTTGCTCGGCAGAGAGGTCGGGTTTGAGCCAGAAATAAACGTTGTGAATCATGGTGGTGGAATGGGTAGGCGGAGAGCGTGGGTGTGCAACGGGCAAACGTGGGGTATCGCACAAGACCTGGCCACTGCGCCGCCCCACGGCTGAACGAATTCACATAAAAAGGTGGAACTTTTTGCTAACCTCCGGCCTGATGCGACGTTAATAAACATAGAAGACATCACTGGGAACGACTGAAAGTCCGCGTTGCACGTCAATACGAACAATGCAAACCTAGTACCCATATGAACACCCCCACCATCCTCGCACTCGGACCTCTCGGCACGCCTGAGATGATTATCATTGGCATTCTCATTCTCGTGCTGTTTGGCGCGAAAAAGCTCCCCACCTTTGCCCGCAGCCTGGGCAAGAGCATGGGCGAGTTCAAGAAGGCTCGCACGGAGTTCGAAACCGAACTCCAGAACGCTCAGGAAGAAGTCGAGCGCCCGAAAATCACCCCGCCGCAGGAAAAACGCCAACCTGTCGCCAACGTCGAAGATTCCTAGTCGAATCCCATCCTGCTGGCATGCGGCCACTTCTACAGTTCACGCGGCGGGTCATCGGACCCGCCGTTTTTTTTGCCCTGTCGGCATGGCTGGCCGGGGCGGAACCGGAGCGGCTGACGTTCTGCTCGTACAATTTGAAGAACTGGCTGACACTGGACCCGGTGGACGCGGTCGTCTCGCAGGCCCGGCCCGTGACCACCAAGCCCGAAAGCGAACGCGCGCGCGTGGTGCAGATCCTGGCCGCGATTCATCCCGACATTCTCGGTGTTTGTGAAATTGGCACGCCTGACGATCTGGCGGACTTGCAGCAGCGTCTGGCCAGGGCGGGAGTGGATCTGCCGCACACTGAGCTGGCGCATGGTGGCGACGAGACACGGCGGCTGGCCCTGCTCTCACGGCTGCCGATCAAGGCGCGGAATTCGCAGACAAAGCTCAGCTATGAAATCGGTGCCCAGACTCTGCCGTTTCAGCGTGGGATTCTGGATGTGACGATTGCCATCACGCCGACCTTTGACCTGCACTTGCTGGGGGTGCATTTCAAATCCATGCGCCCGGTTCAAGAGGCGGATCAGGCTCTGATGCGCCGCAATGAGGCGCGACTGCTGCGCCTCCACATCGACTCGATCTTCACGCGGGAACCGGGTGCCTGCATCCTGGCCTACGGCGACTTCAACGAGCACCGCAACGAGCCCGCAGTGGCGGAGGTCATGGGCGGCATGCGCACCGCCGAGACCGCCATGCGCGATGTGCTGCTGCGCGATGCGAATGGCGAGGTCTGGACGCATTTCTGGGATATTGCAGACACCTACTCACGTCTCGACTACTGCTTCAGCAGCCGCCTGCTGCGTCCGCATATCGATCTTCGCAACTGCTACATCTACTCCGACCCCGAGGTGAACAAGGCCAGCGATCATCGCCCGCTGGTGCTCAAGATCAGTCCGACGCCGCTTTTGAAGTGACGCAGGCGTGGAAGCACGTGCTTTTACTGCTTCACAATCTTCAGCACACGGTTGTTGTAGCTGTCAGTGATATAAAGCTCTCCCGTGTCCGGCTTGATGGCGACGCCATGCGGGCGTGAGAGCTGGCACTGGGTGGGTTCGCCATTGAGTCCGGCGCTGCCTTGTTTGCCGGTGCCGGCGATGCGCTCGATCTTGCCGGTGGTGGGCACGTAGCGGCGGACGAGATGCGCCTCGGCATCGGCGATGATGACGCTGTCGTCCTTGTCCACGCAGAGATGCTTGGGGCCGTTCATGGTGGCTTCGAGGGCGGGGCCGCCGTCCCCTTCCCCGCCTTTCTTGCCACTGGCATTCACCACGGTGCGGATGTGGCCGGTTTTATCGACGACGCGGAGGGCATTGCCGCCACGTTCGAGGATGTAAACATTGCCCTGGCGGTCGGGAGCGACGGCGCGTGGATCGGACAGCGGTGCGTCGATGGCTACGGCTCCGTCCTCGGGTCTGCCCTTCTTGCCGTTGCCGGCGATCACCTTGCTCGTGTGTGTGGCGAGGTCGAGTTCGTGGACCTGACGAAGATCGGCGATGTAGAGTTTCGTGCCTTCAAAGTTCAGCGTGATGCAGTAAGGGCCGTTGCCCTTTTCCTTGCCTGCGGGTGCGCGCCAGCCTTCGACGGTGCTGACGATGCGCGCCTTCACATCGACCATGCGCACGCGGCCGTTCCAAGTGTCGGCGATGAGCACATTGTCGTTCGGCAGGATGGCCATGTTGTGCGGGCCATTGAACTGCGCGCGGATGGCCTGGCCGCCATCCCCGCTGTCGCCGGGTTTCAATTGTCCTGCCACGTGCTGGATCGTGCCACCGCCATCCACTTTCAGCAGGCGATTGCCAGAGACCATCTCGATGATCCACATGTGTCCGCCTGAGTCAAAGGCGGTGCCAAAGGGTTCTTTCAACTCGGCGTCGGTGGCCTGGGCGTCTGCGGCGTCCTGCGTGCCGCCACCGGCCATGAGGATGATTTGGTCTGCGTGAGCGGCGAGTGGCAGAGCGAGGATGAGCAGGCAGGTGCGGAGGGAGATCATGGGAGTGAGAGGATGCTTGATGAAAAGAACAGAAAACCGGAACCGGCTGAAGCAGGGACTACAATACGAAGAGCCGGAGTCAGAACGGGCTGAAGCCCGAACTACGTACGAAGAGCCGTAAAGAAGATCACTTCTTCTTCAACAAACGCACGCGATGCGCTTCGCTGTCGCCGATGAAGACGGTGCCGTCGGCGTCGCAGTAGATGCCGTGGAGGCGGGCCATTTTGCACTGGAGGGGATCGCCATCGGGTCCGTCGCCTTTTTCGCCGGTGCCGGCGATGAGTTCGAGGTTGCCGGTTTTGGCGTCGATCATTCGGACGCTGTGGCTTTCAGTGTCAGCGAGCCAGGCGTTGCCTTCAGCATCGATGGCGACGCCCTTGGGGCCGCTAAGAGTGGCGAGTTTGGCCGGGCCGCCGTTGCCGGTGAAGCCCTTGGCTCCGGTGCCGGCGACGTGGTGAATCTTGCCCTCTTTGAGATCGAATTTGAAGACCTGATTTCCTTCGCGCGTGACGAGCCAGAGGTTGCCGGCCTTGTCGAAATCCAGCGAGCGTGGGCCTTTGAGCGGCGTGCCTGCGATGGGTGCGCCATCGGGGGTCTTGCCGGGTTGACCGGTGCCGGCAAAGGTGCTGATGATGCCGGTCTGCATGTCGATCTTGCGGATGACGTTGTTGCCGATGTCGCAGACGTAGAGACTGCCGTCGGGGCCGAACTGGATGCTGTGCGGTTGTTTGAACTGCGCCTGCGCTGCTGGACCTCCATCGCCCGTGTAGCCGGCTTTGCCGTTGCCCGCGATGGTGGTGATGATCTTGGTCTTCATGTCGATCTTGCGCACGACGTGGTTGGTCATATCGACGACATAGAGATCGCCTTTGGCATCGAAGCGCAGTTCGTGGGGCAGATTGAAGGTCGCCTGCAAGGCGGGACCGCCATCCCCGCTGTAGCCTTTTTGGCCGGTGCCAGCGATGGTGCTGATGGTGCCATCCGGAGCCACGCGGCGGATGCGCTGGCCGGTGTATTCGCAGAACCAGATCGCGCCATCGGGGCCGCGCACGACGCCGAAGGGATTGTCGATCTGCGCTGCGGTGGCAGGACCGCCGTCGCCGCTGCCGCCTTTGACGCCGGTGCCGGCAAAGGTGGAGATGGTCCACTCGGCAGCAGTGGCGGATTGAAGGAGAAGAGCGAGGGCGAGGATTGTGCGCATGGTTGGGAGGTAGGGACGATGAAGGGCGGCGGGGGAAATGCCAAGCAAGAAAATGAGTACGGAATCATTCCACCGTTTCACTGGCGCGAATCGGCAAGCCTGCCAGAATCAGCGCTGCACCATGAAACCGTTGCTTCTTCTAGCCTGTCTCGCAGCCCTCAGCACCACCCACGCAGCGGTCAAGCTGCCCGCCATTTTCACGGATCACATGGTGCTGCAACGCGACCTGCCAGTGCCAGTTTGGGGCAAGGCTGCGCCGGGAGAGGATGTCACGGTCGAGTTTGCCGGACAGAAAAAATCCACGAAGGCGGATGCGAGCGGCAAGTGGATGGTGAAGCTGGACCCGTTGTCCGCGAATGCTGAGCCCCAGGTGCTGAAGGCAGGCAACGTCACGATTCAGGATGTGCTCGTCGGTGAAGTATGGCTCGCCTCCGGACAATCCAACATGGAATGGGAGATGCAGATGAAGCCCGACAGCGCGGCGGATATTCCGAAGGCCACGCATCCGAATCTGCGCCTCATCGAAGTGCCGAAGACCGTGGAGCTGAGTCCGCAGGATGAAGTGAAGATCGCCTGGGCGCGTTGCGCGCCCGAAACCGTGGCTTCGTTTTCGGCCATCGGTTATTACTTTGGCGTGCGTTTGCAGGAGGAGCTGAAGGTTCCCATCGGCATCATTCTCAGCGCCTGGGGCGGCACGCGCATCGAGCCATGGACGAGCATCGAGGGCTTTGATGCGGTCCCTGCGTTGAAGGACTTCACGGCGGATGTCCGCGCCAAGCTTCCCGGCAGCGATGCCTACCGCGTGACGAATGAAAAGTATCTCGCTGACATCGAAACGTGGAGCAAGAC
>NCCR01000217.1 GCA_002279765.1 Verrucomicrobia bacterium 12-59-8
AGCCACTGGACGCCGGAAAGCACTTTTTCGCGGGCAGGATGGCGTTCGCGACTCAGAGCCTGCAAGGCGACGGCAGTCTCTTCGATGCTGGCGGGCGAATCCGCGTCACCACCGAACGAGCCGTCAGATTTTTGCACTCTGCGAAGGTATTTGCAGCCTTCACGGCTCCAAAAGCTGAACACGTCGAGCCCGGGACCAGCAGGCACCAGGCAGCCACTGAGATGGTTGACGACTTGCGCCGTGCCATAGACAGGATTGTTTTCATCCGGCGTGTGCTCATTGCCAAACCAAAGTGGAATCCAGGAACCATCTGGCTGTTGCTTCCGCATCAGGTATGAAAACGCATGATTGGCGGCATTGTTGATGCGCTTTTTCAGCGCTGGTGGCACCTCATCTTTCCACGTCCACCACGCGCACAGCGCATGCGCCGTGATCTCCGGCGTACTGCGGTCAAACGGCAGCGTGCCCCACCCCCGGCAAAAAGTAGGAACACCCCCATCCCGATTTTGCAAATCAAGCAGCCAGGTAATGCCCTGCTCTATCGCCGCATCGCATTTGTGCCCTATATTCTTCAGCGCAATGAGCGCGCTCGAAGTGTCATCCGCATCCGGCACACCCCCAGGCAAATCCGTCCACGCCCAGCCACCCGGCGGCGCATTGGTGAAGGGATGAACTTCACGGTACTGCTGCGCCAGCAGCCATGTACGTAGTTCGGGCTTTAGCCCGTCTGGCTTCGGCTCCGAGCTCCGCAGCGACAACGTCGTTCCCCACGTCGCCAAATTCGTATCAATCGGCCAGCTCCCATCCTCGCGTTTGGAACCCACAAGAAACTCAACCGCCAGCGGCAGGCATGGATGATCAAGCTGCCCACCACCCGCCAACGCCATGGTCACAAAACTCGTCAACGGCGTGGCTTCAAGATAACCGCCACTGCTCGGTTGCAGCGCCTTGAGCATCGGCCGAATGCGCGGCCACGTGAGCGCACGCAGCCACCGCAGCGGATTCCACCACGCCGGCGGCGCATTTTTAAAACGCGTGTAACCGATCGCAATCAGCGCCGGCAAAGCATAACTCACCACCGGCAGTCCCACCGCGCCAAACCAAGTGCGCGGCAAAGCCGCCAGCTCAAACGGCAGCGCGATGACATGCTTCCAGGGCTTGTCTCCCAAGGTGCCGCACAGTGCGCAAAGCATGAGGATGGGCACGGAAAAAGTCTTGTCCTTGCCGTAGCGCGACACAACCGCCTTGGCGATGGCCGTGGGTTCAAGCGAACCCACCTGAGCGGTGATCCACCCATCGGCAGACGGATTTCCCTGCGCCACGAGATGGAGCGCGCTCCAGCACAGCAGCGTTGTCGAAAGATTGCTTTTGCTCAGCGTCGTGTCACCCCAGCCACCATCCTTATTCTGATGCTCACACAGCCACCGCGCACCCGCAGCGATATGTTCCGCATGCTTGTCACGATCCACAAGCGCCAGTGCGACGACCGCCGTAGCAGTCGAGAGCGCACTGCTGGAGAGCCTCCCCTCCCAGTGGCCGCTCGCGTTGCGCAGCGCATCAAGATGCGCCTGCGTGTTGGCGATGGCGCTGTCGAGGGCGTCCATCATGGCACGAGATCTCAGGCTTCGAGTTTCAGCTCAGGACGGGCCTCAATGGCCTTGGTGAGCGAAGTCCAGCCACCTTCACGCTGCTGCTGGAACATGTACAAATACAACGCGGCCTGCTTGGCAGGATACGTGGCGAGCAGGGCGGTGACGGCGGCCTCTGCCTTGTCGTCTTCGATGACTTCGGGCAGTTCGGTCACTTCGCCTTTGCCATCGTGCGCGATCGCGGCGGCATCCAGGAAGGTAATGAGCATCTGTGCCTGGCCTTTGAGTAGCCAGATCTGGAAGATCTGCGCCGTCACATCCTCGTTCGACTTCGTGTTGATCTGCTCCAGAAGCCACTCGGCCTGCTTGGCGCGGGACTTCTCCAAAATGAAAGCGGGACGGAGACGCTTGGCAGGAGCGAGCGAATCAATGACGGCTTTATACGCAGCACGCTGGTCGGTCTGCATGTAGGTCATGATCTGCATGCGCAGCTCGGCACCGATGGCTTGAAGGAGTTGGTTGGGTCGCATCTGGATTTGGGTGGAAACGGGGGGGCTCTGCTACCACCACGGCACCAGAGTCGCAACCGTTTTGCCTCACAGCAGTCGAATCGTCAGCGGGAAGCGATACACGTTTCCTTCCGACGCACGCACGATCCCGATGATGGTGAGCACAAAAGTGGCGATGCCCACTCCAATGAGAAGCGGGATGCCGATGAAAATGAAGCAGAGCAGGAAGGCCACAAAACCGTACAGCAGGTAGCTAAGCTGAAAGTTCAGCAGCTCACGTCCCTGCCGGTCGAGGTAGCTGCTCTGATCTTTTTTGACCAGCCAGACGATGAGCGGCCCCAAAATGGGGAAACCCACCAGACAGAGCACATGCATGACGATGCCGAGCGTTTTTTCATCCTGGGTGACGTCTGAAGGCGGCAGCGCGGGAGGTGGCGTGAGAGTTTCCATGGCGTCGTCATGCTACTGCAAAGCGGCGCATGACCCAAATACAAACGCGGAGCCAGTTTCCCGGCTCCGCGCTGAATGAACGAACTCAAATCAGGGATGATCAGCCGATCTTCGGCAGTTCGAACCCGGCGGCGTACTCGTCCTGGGCCAGCTTGTTGGCCTCAGCAGCAAACTCACCGGTGAACTTCTCAGAAACAGGGTCGAAATCGAGCCATGGACCGGCGCTGATTTGTTCGGCGCTGAGGTCGATCTTGTTGGCTTCGAGGTTGGCCACGAAATCCGCGAGGGTTTCCTGACCGGCTTTGTCGTTGGCCAAGCGCTCCTGGATTTCTGCAACGCTGATTTGCTTGCCCAGACGGTAGGAGATGTTCGACAGATGCGCGAGCGCAGCAGCCTGAAAACCATGGGAAACGTGTAGGTTTGGATTGATGATCTTCCCGGCACGCACGGACTCGATGAAGTTCTTCATGTGGTCGGCACCATCGTCGAAGTTGTCGAACTTCTTGATCGCCTGGCCTTCGTTGTCGTAGGCTTTGGCTTCCGCGACGAAGCCGCCTTCGCAATGGATCACGTTGCCGATGCGGGGAGCGGCGGTCTTGCCGTTGATGCGGAAGACGGGCTCAAAGCCCTTGGTCCAGTTCATGTCCTTCATGGGCAGACCACGGTTGTCAAACAACAGCGGTGCGCCTTCGGCCCACTGGTAGAAAGCCATCTGATTGTTGGCGGTCTGACCGTCATCATCATAGCCCCAGCGGCCGCCGAAGCTCATGACGCGCTTCGGGAGATCAGGGTTGCCGAGCGCCCAGCGGCCGACGTCGAGCTGATGCGGCCCTTGGTTGCCGATGTCACCATTGCCGTAAGCCCACTGCCAGTGCCAGTCGTAGTGCATCTGCTCGCGCTGTACGGGGGCAACAGGGCGTGGAGCGGACCACAGGGTGTAGTCGAGGTCCACGATCTGCGGCTTGCCGCCGGTGTCACGGAACGTGCCGACGATGCGGCCGTTGGCGTCAGGCTTCACCGGCTCGGCCACTTTGCCGATGCTCTTACGCGCCTTGTAGTTGATGCCACGGGAAAGCTGCACCTTGCCGATGTTTCCAGCCTTGACCCAGTCCATGGCCTCCTGCCAGCCGGGAGAAGAGCGGCGCTGCATGCCGTGCTGCACCACGAGCCCCTGCTTTTCAGCGACAGCGGCGGCTTCCACGAGCTTGCGGCCTTCCCACATGTTGTGGCAGACGGGCTTCTCCACGTACACGTGCTTGCCGTTCGCAATCGCGGTCATGGCGATCAGCGTGTGGCTGTGGTTCGGTGTGGCGATGGTGATGGCGTCGATTTCCTTGTCGGCGCAGCACTCACGGAAGTCCTTGTACTGCTTCACCGTAATGTCTTTCTTGGCCAGGGAGGCGACGTGCTTTTCCATCACCTTGTCATCAACGTCACAAAGCGCGACAAGGCGGACGCCCTTGATGCCGAGGAGGCTGCTGATGTGGCCGGAGCCACGAGCGTTGAAGCCGATGACAGCGACGCGGACATCCGCATTGGCACCGAGAGGAGCAGAGAATGAAGGCAGAGCAGCGAGACCGGCGGCACTGGCCACGGTGCCGCGAATGAAGGTGCGGCGGGTGGTTTGAGTTGGATTAGTTTGCATGAGATGGAGAGGGTGGAATCAGACACAACCACGCGGCGAGCGCGGCACGGAATAGGTGTAGCCTAGCCAAAACGCCGGATAAATGACAACCTTTCCTTTCATTCCCCGCAGTTTGTGACCACTACCCTGCCGTTTGTGATGCTACGACTCCCCGCCCAGACTCAAGGCTGTGGTTTCGGAGCGGGCAGCCGCGCCGCGTCCGGCTCAAAGTCGAGCACGTCCTGATGGGTGCGCAGGGCTTTACGGGCCTTGTCAAAGAAGGAGGCGAGATCTTCGGCGTTCATCTGCTGCTTGTCGTCGATGTAGGCATTCAGCTTCTGGATCTGGCCGTCTGCATCGAGATTGACCGATCCCATGACCTTCTGCGCTTGCTTGTAGGTGCCGGAGAACTTGCCCTGGGCCTGCTCGAAAGCCTCTTTGGCGCCTTCCTGGCGCAGGTACTCTTTTTCGGCGTCACGGAAGTCGCTGCTGAAAAGACGCTTGAAGAAGCCGCCCTTAGGTTTTTCGATTTGCTTGGAGGCCTGGGCTTCAAAGTAGTTCGCCAGCTCCTGAAACTCCTGCATCGGCTTCTGATACTGCTTTTTCAGGTACCCGAGGCCCGTGGTGATGATCGACAACTTCTCCACTTCGGCCTTCGACAGCGTCTGGCCAGCCTTCACCTTGTCCTCCAGCAGGTCAATGTATTGCAGCGTGGTCTTGTTGCCCTCGAAGATGTTTTCAAACTCCTTCGCCGCGAGCGCCAGGCGCTTGCGCTCGCCCTGCCGCAGTTCGTCGATCCTCTTCTCGTGCTCGTCATTGATCGCGGTGATCATTTTCTGATGCTGTGCCGCCTGGGTGTCGAGCGTGCGTTGAAATTCCGCCTCCTTGGCACTCATCTCCTCGGCATGCGTGGTTTTAACCTGCTCGAGCTCTGCGAGCGCGGTCGCACGGTCGGTGTGGGATTGAAACAGAAACCAGCCAAGCACGCCGGAGGCGAGAAAGCTGAGCACGAGCAGTGCGGTAAGATTTTTGATGGCGGTCATGATAGGGAAGAGTTGATGAGACGACAAGGCACGCAAGCCTATTCATTGCGACGATTTTGCGCTGCAACACAAGGCTCATGCATGCCTTACTGTCGTTCATCAAGCTGGAATCATGCTAGGGCTGGCTGATTTTCTGCGTCTTGTCTCTTCGATGTCCTCCTCCACCCGACCCACGTTCGTCCGCCATCAAATCCTTGCCACGGCGACGATGGTGGCCTTCCTCATGTACCTGGACCGTATTTGTCTGGCGCAGATTATCACCTCGGACTCGTTTCAAAAAAGTGTCGCGTTGCAAGGCTGGCAGATTGACTCGGTGAAAGGCGCGTTCTTCTGGGCCTATGCCCTGGCCCAAGTCCCTGCCGGATGGCTGAGCGACCGCTTCGGCACTCGTACGCTCATCACCATCTACATTGCCACGTGGTCAGTCTTCACGGCTGCCACCAGCTTTTCGCTGGGCTTCACGACTTTGCTGATCGCACGGCTCGGCTGCGGACTCGCCGAAGCGGGCTACTACCCGGCCAGCAGTGGTCTGCTCACCCGCTGGGCGCACATTGAAGCACGTGGATTTGCCAGCAGCGTGATTTCCTGGGGCGGGCGCGTCGGGGGGGCCGTGGCACCTGGGCTGACCGCGTTTGTGATTCTGCGCGCTGGCGACTGGCGCTGGGCAGGGTGGCTGTATGGATTGATCGGCGTGCTTGTGGCCGTGGCTTACTGGCGCGTCTTCCGTGAGCACCCCCGTCAGCATCCGCACTGCAATGCAGCCGAGATCGCCCTGCTGGCCGAGGGACGGGGTGATTTCCAGCCCATCAAAGATCCGCCCAAGAGCTTTCCGTTGAGGCTTGCCTGCCAGAGCCTCAATCTCTGGATGGCCAACGGTGTGCAGTTTTTCACGAACATCGGCTGGGCCTTTCTCATCCTTTCCCTGCCGGATTACCTCAAGAAGGTCATGCATCTGGAAGAAGGCATGACCGGTCTCATCACCACGGGCGCGCTCACCATCGGCATCGCGGCGCTGCCGTTGGGTGGCTTGATCACCGACTACATCACCCGTCATCATGGCAAACGCATGGGCCGCATGCTCCCCATGTCGGTGACCAAATTCGCCGCCGCTGGCTGTTATGTGCTGGCCCTGTGGACCGACTCCCCCTGGGGCATGGCTGTCGCCTTTGGCCTCGTCGCTTTTTTTGCCGACATCGGCCTGCCTGCCATGTGGACCACGATGCAGGACATCAGCGGCAGGCATCAGGCACAGCTCTTTGGCTGGTCAAACATGTGGGGCAACTTCGGCGCTGCCGTCATGCCCATGCTCTTCACGCTGGTGCTGAAGTCCTTTGACACCAATCACGATTTTCACGAGGGCGTCTGGATGTGCGCCGCAGCCTTCGTTCTGGCCGGCTTGTTTGCTCTGTTCGTGAACGCAGAAAAGCCCGTGATTCAGGAGGGCGCTTAAACGCTCTCACCGGATCACGGGCGTGAAATCTAAATTCGGGGTCAGGTGTTACCAGCCGCCGCCGTCGCCGCCGTCGCCACGGTTGCCACGGTCGAAACCGCCGCCACCGCGTTTGCCGCCGCCACCGCCGCCGCCACCACCGTAGCCGCCACGGCCACCGCCGCCGCCGCCACCACCGCCGCCGTAGCCGCCGCGTCCGCCACCACCACCGCCGCCGCCTGCCGGACGTTCTTCACGTGGACGGGCTTCATTGATGGCCAGCTTGCGGCCCATGAATTCTTGGCCGTTTTGCGCGTTGATCGAAGCATTCATGGCTTCTGCGGAGTCCATGGTCACGAAGGCAAAACCACGCGGACGGCCGCTTTCGCGATCCATCGGGAGGAAGACTTCGGTGACACCACCGTATTGTGAAAACAGCTCACGAATGTCTTGTTCTTGAGCGGCGAAGGGCAGATTGCCCACGTACATCTTGGTATTCATATCTTTATCGTTGTTGGGTGCCGTCCTCTGCCTCGTGTCAGAACCAG
>NCCR01000218.1 GCA_002279765.1 Verrucomicrobia bacterium 12-59-8
CCCGGGCTCGCCCCCGATGGCAACTTTGTTCTCGGCGAATTCACCGTGCGCGCCGATCCGATGGACGCCAAGCGCAGCAAGCGCGGTGGCGAAGCGCAGGTGCTGAAAAATCCGAAGGCGGACTTCGAGCAGGACAAGTTTGCCGTCACCGAGGCGCTCAAAAAGGGCAACCGTGACCGCGGCTGGGCTGTGAGCCCGCAGGGTGGCTTCCGCCATGAGGCGACCTTTGAATTCACCAAGCCCATTGGGCATGAAGGTGGCTCGCAGTTCACCATCCAGATGACTTCCAACTTCCAGAACGGCAAATACAACCCCGGCCGCTTCCGCCTTTGGGTGACCACAAACCCCACCGTCCGTTTCGGCGTCCCTGCCGCTGTCGCCGCCGCGCTGAAGGCTGCCAAGCGTACGCCTGAGCAAAATGCGCTGCTCACGCAGCACTTCCTCAATCAGTTCAAGGACTACCAGGCGCAGAAGAAGGTGCTCGCCACCGCCCGCAGGCCGCTGCCGGTGGATGCGCAGCTCGTGGCGCTTGAAACCAAGCACACAGACAGTCAGAAGCCGATCAGTATTGATCCCAAGCTGGTGCAGCTCCGCCGTGATGCGGGCCTGAGCCAGACCCAACTCGGCAACAAGCGGCTGACGGCTGCGCAGGATCTGGCGTGGGCGCTGATCAATTCACCGGCGTTTTTGTTTAACCACTAAGGCGTGAAGCAGCCCAGTTGCGCCGCAACTGGGCCGGCTCCTGTTCCTCGGCCCATCGGGCATTGACTCCCGGCCTCCTGCATCGTAAACTTTTTCCAAGGTGAGTTACGAAAAAAAACAGCTTCGAGTCTGCGAGACCCCGGCCACAACGCCGGGGGTTATTCGCTTGAAGCCTTCCATCACCGATTACGCGACCTTTGCGCGCACCACGGCGAAGACGTTGGGTCTGACCGGGGCAGCCGCAGCCAAATCCAAGCCCAGCAGGCGCGTGCTCTCGCTGATGAACTTGGAATCCTGAAGTCGCTCGATTTCGACTGGCAGACTTTGCAAGATGAGGATGCTGAACTGCAATTCGGCACCGAGCACCTCGTTGAATTTGACACGGTATGTCATCGTGTCGGCAAAACGACCTTGCCACCCAAGTTCGGCCTTATTCCCGCCATCGTTTCGACGCCTCGGGCCAATCTCCGTGATGATCCGGAGATACCCGCTTTCAAAGAGCAGATCGAATTCATTCACGCGACACCGCTTGAATATCTGGAACGTTGGATAGCCGCGAACGAAGCCTTGTAGGATGACGTGGAGCTCACCTCGGTTGTCGGGTGGTCGGACGGCCGCATTTCTTTCTCGATCAGTCAGCCGCAGTATCATGGCGAACCGGCCTCGCATCGCGAGATCGAGGACTTTTTCATCAACGACGGTTGGAACCGCATTCTGGATGACTCCGGACACCTGCTTTTTTACAACTACGCCTTTGAGGTTCTCGCCATCGACGCGCTGCCTCGAAACTGCTACATCAAGGATGGCAATCTGCTTCCGTTTGATGTGATTCTTTGCCATCCGAATGAAAGGCTGCAGGACTTTCTGAAGCTCTATTAATCATGCCTGTCGCACCCCAATCAACCGCCACCGTCGTGCTCATCCACGGACTCGGGCGCACGCGTCGCAGCATGTGGGTGGTGGGGCTGTGGTTGAAATTTTGTGGGTATCGGGTGAAGAGCATTGGCTATCCATCGCACCGGGTTTCGATTGCGGATGCGGTTGGGAAGCATCTCAATCCGGCGTTGGCACGGCTGGCGATTCCAGAGGGCACGCAGGTGCATTTCGTGACGCATTCGCTGGGTGGCATTGTGTTTCGTGCGTGGGCGGCGCAGCGTGATCCGGCGTTTCCGCTGGGGCGTGCGGTGCTGCTGGCGCCACCGAATCAGGGCAGCCAGATCATTGATGAACTGGGCCAGTGGCGCTGGGTGCGCTGGCTGCTGGGGCCGGTGTCAGCGGAGCTCGGCACGGATGCCGCCAGCACACCAAACATGCTTGGGCCGTTACCGCCTGAGACGGGGGTCATCATGGGAAACAAAGACACGCTGCCGGTTTTTCGGCGTTTGCTGGGCGCGGAATCCGATGGTGTCGTCACTATTGCCAGTTCGCATGGGGAAGGGGAGGCTGACTTCACGCTGCTGCCGACGAATCATGCCACCATCATTTTACAGCCTGCGGTTTTTCGGGCAGTGCATCGGTTTTTGAAGACGGGGAGCTTCACCGAGTGAAGGCGGTCTTCAAACCAGTAACGAACTGGCTTGTACCGTGTGGTGGCGGGGAAGCGGGGACGATATCCCAGCCGACGCCTTTGGGCTAAATCGTTGCAGATCGCAATCACTCAAGTGGTTGCCAAAAACCAGGGACTCGGGCAGACTTCGCGCATGGATACTCTTACCGCCTCACTCAAAGCAGGAACGCACCTCGACGACGCACAGATCGAGGAGGCGGCTGCGCAGTTGGTGGATGCGGCGGTGACGGCGGCGGCGAAGGCGAATTTTCTGCGGGCGCTGGCGCAGAAGGGCGAGACGCCGGCGGAGATCGCGATGTTTGTGAAGGAGTTTTTGAAGCTGGCGGTCGATCCGGGGATTGACCGTGCGAAGCTGCCGGGACCGATGCTGGATGTGGTGGGCACGGGCGGGGATCAGCTGCACTTGTTCAATGTGTCGAGCACGGCGATGTTTATTCTCGCGGCAGGCGGTGTGTGCGTGACGAAGCATGGCAACCGTGGCATCACCTCGAAGGCGGGTGGTGCGGATGTGCTGGAGGCGCTGGGGATCAAGATCGATTTGCCGAAGGAGAAGGTTGTGGCGGGCATTGAGAGCATCGGGCTGGGGTTCTTTTTTGCGCCGCTGTATCACCCGACGTTCAAGGCGGTGGCGGAGGCGCGTAAGATGCTCGCGGCAGAGGGGCAGCGCTCGATTTTCAATGTGCTGGGGCCGCTGCTCAATCCGGGGCGGCCGGACTATCAGCTCATCGGGGTCTTTGATCCGAAGCTGACGCGGGCGTTTGGCGAGATTTTGGTCCAGCTCGGCCGCAAAGGCGCGTGGGTGGTGCATGGCACTGCGGCTGACGGGCAGGGGATGGATGAGCTGTCCACGCTGGGCGTGAACGAGGTGTGTCAGATCGCAGAGGGGAAACTGAGCGAGACGAAGGTCGATCCCAAGTCGCTGGGCTTTGGCAAAGCGACGCTTGAAGAGCTGGTGGGAGGGGATGCGACGGAGAACGCGGCGATTCTCGAGGGTGTGCTGGCGGGAACGATCAAGGGGGCGAAGCGGGACATCGCGGTGCTGAATGCGGCGGCGGGATTTGTGATCACCGGGACGTCCGCTGATCTGGCTGCGGGCAGGGATTTGGCGGAGGAGCTGCTCAATCGTGGCGCGGCGCATGCGAAGCTGCGGGCGATGCAGGACTTGATTTAGGCTTATTTTCTCGCAAGACAGCCGGGTGGAAGATGTTAAGATGTCCTTAGTATTTCTTTTTCTCGCTTATGCCTCACCCCAGCGAAGTGCTTCAATATGCCCAGAAGGTGCCGCACACCATGTGGGCCACCATCGCGATCGTGGGGTTCTTTGCGTTCGCGGCGGGGCTGGCGTTTGCGAAGGGGGTGGTGCAGCAGATCATCAATGTGGTGACGCTGGCGCTGTGCGCGGCGGCGGCGTGGTATGTATTCATGCACCGGGTGGTGATTTTTGGCGCGGCGGGGATGCACATCACGACGAACCGGATGATCATTGCGTCGGTGATTGCGGCGGGGATCATGTTCGCCGTGTGCAAGGTGGGGAAGTATTTTCTGGTGGCCTTTGGCCTGATGCGACTGCTGGGCGGGCTGACAGGGTGGAAGGGACTGCTCGTGAGCTTCCTTCCTTCCGGCGCGCTGATGTGGATGGGCAGCGTGGCGCTGCGCATCGTGGGGAGTCTCTATGGCATGGAGAATGCCTCGGAGATCGTCAAAAAGGGCGGGTCGATCGAGAGCCAGGCGAAGTCCATTTTTTACAGCCTGAGCCAGAAGATCGACAACAGCCCCATCGGCGGACTGGTGAAAAAGCTGGACCCGTATGACATCAAGCCGACGGCGAATCTGGCACGACTGCTGATTCTGTGGCCGGAGGGGACGATGTGGCAGCGGCTGGCAATGCAAAGCCCTGCCACGGCCAATGCGCTGAATCATCCGCTGATCGCCCAGCTCGGCTACGATCCGGAAGTGCGCAAGGCCATCGACAACAAGGACTTCGCGGGGCTAATGCAGTTGCCCAAGGTCGAGAAAGTGGCGAATCACCCCGACTTGCAGCCCGTCCTCGGCGGCATGCAATTGGAGATGGCGATGGACTCCGTGGTGTACAAGCAGCCGCCGCTGCCGCAGCCGGTGACGAGGTATTGAGGTGGATCAGGCGAAGAGGTTTTCGTCCAAGGGTTCGCCGATGCCTTCGCCCAAGGCCGCTTTCATGAAGGCCTCCAGTTTGGGTCGTGGCCGTGGATCCGCGATGATGCGTTCCCATGCCGCATCACCATCCTCCTCAGTGGTGAAGCTGGCGAGATTATCCGAGACTATGGCAGGCATGTGAGGAAAATAACCTCTTGCCGCGTGGGGTCCAACCGGTTCCTGCATAGGCTGTGTGAACCCAAAAAAACCGGCAACGGCACGTTGCTCCGGGCGTGGCTCTCGCTTTGATCTTCCGGCACTCGTTCTTTTTTTCGCATGCCCAAATACATCCTCACCATCGGTCTTGAAGTTCACGCGCAGCTCACGACGCGCAGCAAGATGTTCTGCGCCTGTCCGGTGGAGTATGGGGCGGAGCCGAATACGCACACCTGCCCAACATGCCTGGGACTGCCGGGGGCGCTGCCGGTGCTGAATCAGGCGGCGATTGAGAAGACGATTCTGACCGGGCTGATGCTGGGCTGCGAGACACCGCCGGTGGTGAACTGGGACCGCAAAAACTATTTCTACCCGGACATGCCGAAGAACTACCAGATCACGCAGATGCCCTTCCCGCTCTGCCTGGGTGGTGGTGTGCCGCTGTATGATCTGGCGTATCCGAAGGATGCGCAGAAGAGCATCGCGAATCCGGGCAAGGTGGTGAAGCTCACGCGCATTCACTTGGAGGAGGATGTGGGCAAGTCCACGCATTATGACAAGTTCAGCACGCTGGATTTCAATCGTGCGGGCACGCCGCTGATGGAGATCGTGAGCGAGCCGGACATCGACAGCGCGGAGGAGGCCTTCGCGTATCTGACGAGTTTGCGGCAGATCTTGATTTATGGTGGCGTCAGTGATGCCGACATGGAGAAGGGCAACCTGCGCTGTGACGTGAACATTTCCCTGAGACCTGAAGGGCAGAAGGAGCTGGGCACCAAGATCGAGCTGAAGAACATCAACTCGATGTCAGCTATTCGGCGGGCGATCAAGTTTGAGGCTGAGCGTCAGGCCGACTGCCTGGACCGGGGTGAAAAGCTGGTGCAAAGCACGCTGCGTTGGGACGATGATCGCGGTGAGACAACACTGATGCGGTCGAAGGAAGACGCGCACGACTACCGCTACTTCCCCGATCCTGATTTGCTGCCGGTGCGCACGGCGGATCTCGTGGCGAAGATGCGGTCGCAGGTGCCGGAACTGCCGCATGAAAAACGGGCGCGGTTTGAAAAGGACTACGGCTGCAGTGCCTATGATGCCGGCGTGCTCGCGAGTGAAAAGGAGCTCGCCGCCTGGTATGAGGCTGCGGTGGCTGCTGACACGAAGGTGCCGGCGAAGAAGATCGCGAACTGGGTGATCAATGATCTGCTTGGCGCGCTCAATGACCGCTCGCTCACGCTGGCGGACTGCTCGGTGAAGCCGGAGGCGCTGAGTGCGCTGGTGGCCACGATTGAAGCGGGTAAGATCTCCAACAATCAGGCCAAGGAGGTTTTCGTTGAGATGTTCGAGACCGGCAAACCCGCAGCCGAGATCATCAAGGCCAAAGGGTTTGAACAGGTGAGTGATACGGGAGCGCTGGAGGCCATCGTGGAGCAGATCCTTGCCGCCAATCCCGACAAAGTCGCCGAAGTGCAGGCTGGGAACGAGAAGGCCATGAACTGGTTTACTGGGCAGGCCATGAAGGCGAGCCAAGGGAAGGCGAATCCGAAGATGGTGACGGAAATTGTGAGGAAGAAGGTGCTGGGCGGTTGAGTTTACAGTTGTTGACGATGGTTGAGGGTTGTTGGCAGTGGTTTCCCGGGCCGGTGGAGCCGTCTAGACGTGTACAAACCCCTTGCACCCCGGGTTCGGGCTGCTATCCTTCGCGCCCTTTTTCACCCCCAGACCCTTTAGAATCATGTCCCAGCATAGCAGCCTCAAGACTTCCGGCTCCGTCGGCACCAAGCGCAGGGCTTTCCTCCTGTGCGCCTTAACCGATATTTGAGCCAGTGCGGCATTGCCTCACGGCGTGGCGCGGAGGAGATCATCCTCGGCGGACGTGTGTCCATCAACGGACACGTCATCACCGAGCTGGCCACGAAGGTGCAGCCGGAGGACAAAGTGGTCGTGGATGGCTCGCCAGTGCGGGCTGAGACGCCCGTCGTTCTCGTTTTGAACAAGCCAAAAGGCTATCTCTGCTCCCGTGGGGACAAGCAGGACCGCATGACGATTTACGATCTGCTGCCGCTGAAGTATCAGAATCTGCACCATGTCGGCCGTCTCGACAAAGAGAGCGAAGGTCTCATTCTCCTGACGAATCGCGGAGATCTTTCCCACCGGATCATTCATCCGAGCCAGGGGGCTGAAAAAGAATACGAAGTGGTCGTCGATCAGGCGCTGAATCCAGACGTGATGGCGAAACTGGTCAAAGGCATGATGACCGAGGAAGGCTTCGCCCGTGCGGAACGCACCTGGATGGACGGCGACTACCGGGCGCACATCGTCCTCAAGATGGGGCTCAAGCGTCAGATCCGCATGATGCTCTACTACCTCGGCTACGAGGTCACCCGCCTGACCCGCATCCGCATCGGCTGGCTGAAACTGCACGGCCTGTCCAAAGGTGCCTACAAGGAACTCACACCGACGGAGGTCGAGCGCTTTTTCAAGGAAGAGCCGAACAAGCCCAAGCTGGAGCGCAAACCAGCTGGCGAAGACGAGGGCATCGAAGATCACCGTCCGGCGCGTAAACGCGCTTCGCCTCGTGTCCACGAAGCTGAGCCCCGCGAACCGCGTGGTTTCAAGCCGACTCGCAGCAAGAAAAGTGGTCCTCCGGCCCGGTTCTCCGAAGACAAGCCCGGCCGTGGCAAGAAGAGCGGCTATGCTGGCCGGTCCTCCACTTCCGAAGACAAGCCTTCTCGTTTCAAGCCGAAGTCCAAAACCTTCAGCCCGCGCTCACGCTCAAGCGAAACGGGGCGGGACGAAAAACCACGGGGGCGCTCAGGTCCGCCAGCTCGCCGTCCAGCTCCACGGGGGCCTCGCCGAGGTCCGTCGTCACGGTAAATTTGTCGGTCTGGATGTAGTCAAGATCATCACACTCGTGGTAGCCATCTAGGAGCACGCCACGCAGCACCTGGAGGAATTCCATTCCGCCGAGGCCGCGAAAGATGAGAAGATCGAGTTTGCCGTCGGTATTGGAAGCGTCACGAAACAGCGGGAAGGGGCCGCCGTAGTGCCTGCCATTGCCGATCAGCACCACGGTACCGAGCAGTGGTGATCTGCCTTCGATTTGTACACTAAGGGTCGGCGGGGTGCGCATGAGCACATTGATCGCGCTCATGACGTAGCTCAGCGGACCGAACTTTTTCTTCGCTTCCCAGGAGGTTTCCTGCACGATCTGGGCGTCGAGCCCCACGCCGGCAAGCTGGGCGAAGTACATGTCGTTGGCCATCCACAGATCGACCTCGCGGCGCTGGCCGCTGGTGATTTCCCGCCAGCAGGCCTCGATGTCGCGGCCCGGCAGCTTCAACTCCACGGAGAAAACGTTCATGGTGCCGAGGGGCAAAACGCCGAGGGCAGTGTGTTTTTCGCCGGGTTTGCGGCGGGCATTGGCGCGGCAGATGCCCTGGAGCACCTCGTTCATGGTGCCATCGCCGCCGGCGGACACGATGAGTTCGTGGCCTTCCGTGGCCAGGCGCTCTGCCATCGCCGTTGCATCGGCAGGGCCGGTGGTCAGGTGCAGTTCCGGTTCCGGAGACAGCCTGCGCAGGGTGGCTTCGAGGGAGGCAGCCTTGGTGCTGCGGGCGGCGGGGTTCAGGATGACCGGGATGGGCATGGGGGCGGCATTCATGCCACGCCACCATCGTGTTGCCAGCCCCAAATTCTTCGCAGGATGCGATTGAGCTGCCTTTGCGAGCAGAGGAACTCGTTTCCAAACCTCAACTGTGATGTTTTTGGATCGCAAAGTAAACCAAGTGGACTAATATAGACTGAAAAGGCATCCTCGTTGGAGTCATGACCACCATTACCACCCACGAAGCCAAGACTCATCTCTCGCGCTATCTCGCCGAGGTCGAAAAGGGGCAGGAATTCATCATTGCTCGTGGAAAATCTGCGGTGGCGCTGCTGACGCCTGTGCGGAAAGAAGAGCCCGAGCCACGCCCGAAGGTGGGTGACATCATCGGCCCGCCGTTTGAGTTCCCAGACTCGGCATTTCTCCCTCTCAGCGGGCCTGAACTCGAGGCCTGGGGGCTATGAGGTACCTGCTCGACACCTGCACCTTTCTTTGGATATCCCAGCAGCCCGGTCGGCTTTCGAGCGTGGCGGTGACCGTGGTCAACGATGCTGGCAATGAGCTCTATGTGAGCGACATCAGTTTGTGGGAGATCACGCTCAAGCACTCCACAGGCAAGCTGCCACTGCCAGCTTCTCCCCGGACTTGGATTCCCGAAAAGTTCTCCTACCACAAGTTCAAGAGCTTGAGCCTCGATCAAGCCGTCATCTATCGCAGCGGCGAGCTGCCGTGTGTGCATCTTGATCCTTTCGACCGTCTGCTGGCCGCACAGGCGATGGAGTCTGGCATGACTCTGCTCTCACCGGACGCGCCACTTTCGCTGCTCGGTGCCTCGCGCCTGTGGTGAGCACCTGCTCTGGAGCATGCGTGGGTGCAAAGGCCGCTTGTGAAACTTTTCACAAAATCGGGTTGCCCCTCCTCAAGCGGGTCCGATAATCGTCCTCAGCCCCCTTTTCCCCTTCGCTCATGCCCGCCCCCGCCGAAGCTCCTGCTCCCGTTGCCGCCCCACCGCCAGCCGATCTCGTGAATGTGCAGATCGATGGTGTCTGGCACAAGTTCCCCAAAGGCACGCGCATGATCGAGGCGTGCAAGCAGGCCAAGCAGGAAGTGCCGAGCTACTGCTACCACCCGAAACTCTCCTCCCCGGGCAATTGCCGCATGTGTTTGGTGGAGATGGGGATGCCGCCACGTCCGGCTCCTGGCACCGAGCCGGAGAAGGATGAGCATGGCATGCCGAAGATCGGCTGGATGCCGCGCCCGGTCATTGCCTGCGCGAACACCGTCGCGGAAGGCATGGGCATCCGCACGCAGTCCGTGCTCACGCAGGAATGCCGCAAAGGCGTGATGGAGTTTCTTCTCATCAATCATCCGCTCGACTGCCCGATCTGCGATCAGGCCGGCGAGTGCCGTCTGCAGGAGTTCAGTGTGGAGCACGGCAAAGGTGAAAGCCGCTTCCGCGAAGACAAGGTCAAGAAGCCGAAGAATGTCGATATCGGCCCACGTGTGCGTCTTGATGATGAGCGCTGCATCATGTGCAGCCGCTGCATTCGCTTCACCGCCGAGATCGCCGACGATCCCGTGCTCGGCTTCACCGAGCGCGGCAGCTTTACCACGCTGGCCGTGCATCCTAGCAAGCGCCTGGAGAACAACTACTCGCTCAACACGGTGGACATCTGCCCTGTCGGAGCATTGACCTCCAACGACTTCCGCTTCCAGCAGCGCGTGTGGTTCCTGAAGGAGACCGACAGCATCTGCACCGGCTGCGGTCGTGGCTGCAACATGGAGGTTTCTGCTCGTGGCGACACGATTTATCGTCAAACGCCGCGCGACAACAACGACGTCAACTCCAGCTGGATGTGCGACAGCGGCCGCTTGGACTTTCACTTTGTAAACAGCGAGTTCCGTCTCACCGATCCGATGATCAAGTCAGGCGGCAGGCACCAGATCGCCAACTGGAAGACGGCGCTCACCGCCATCGCCACCGCTCTTGCCGGCAAGAAGGGCGAGGAGATCGCCATCATTGCCAGCGCGCGCATGACGAATGAAGAACTGTTTTTCGTGAAGCATCTCGCCGCCTTGCTGGGCACCACGAATGTGGATGTCATTCCACGCACGGGTGGCGGCGACAATTACCTCCGCGCCGACGACCTCAATCCGAACACGAACGGTGCCAAGGCCATCCTCGGCATCGAACCCGGGGCGAAGATGGCCGAGATCACTGAGATGATGAGCCGTGGCCGCCTGCGTGTGGTGCTGGCTCTCGGCGAGAACCTGCTCAAGGTTGGTTTTACTCAGCGCGATCTGGAGAAGGTACCGTTCATCGCCTCGCTGCACATTCTGGCCAACGCCAGTGCTGAACTCAGCGACGTCGTGCTTCCCGGCACCGCCTACGCTGAAAAACGTGGCAGCATGATCAACGTCACCGGCCGTCTCCAGCGCCTGAACAAGGCCGTCAAAGCTCCAGGCAACGCCCACGACACCTGGGAAATCCTGCGTGATCTCATCGTCGCCTGTGGTGGCTCGAATGGCATCCACACCATCGAAGACGTCTTCAAGCGTCTCAGCACTGAGGTCACTGCGTTGAATGGTCTCACCTTCTCCAAGATCGGTGATCTGGGCGTGCAGGTGATGGAAACCGGTGAGAAGATTCCGCTGCTGGAGCGCGAGAAAGAGCGCAAGGCTAAGGGAATTATCGTCGGTTAGCGGATAGTCGGCGGCGTGACTCAGGCCAAGGCATGGGTTTGCAGGATCGTGGGCTGTTGCGGGTAAAGATTCAGGCGGTTATGCGTGGCATTTGCCATGACGCATGCCGCCTATTTTGAGAGTTTTTCGGACAAGAATTGGCTGGTTCGGGCGACGGGAAAGGTTATCCATTCCTCCCCCCTTTTTCGCGCCTCGGTGCGAACGCAAAAAAAACAGCCCCAACCAATCATGTCTGTGTACTTCACACGAGGCTTACGCCTTGCCGTGCTCCTGCTTTCCATCATGGCCTTCACTCCGGCTCATGCGGCAACGTTGTACTGGGACACCAATGGGGCGACGGCGTACTCTGGCAACGCCGGCGGGATCTGGGGAGTGGACAGTTTTTGGAGTGCGGATGCGCGGGGACTGAGCAGCACGGGAGCGTATGCGACTGGCAGCGATGTGGTCTTTGCCGCAGGCATTGACGGCACGGGCTCTTACACGGTGACGCTCTCTCCAAGCCAGTCTGCCAGCAGTCTCGATTTTCAGGAAGGTCACATCACGATCGCGCCGGCCACTGCTTTTGTCTTGTCCCCGAATAACTTCACCTCCGTCGAAATCCTCACGCTTACCGGCACCGCTCCCGCCGTGAACGTCCAGAACATGGACTCCACCATCACCTCTCGCATGGTTTCCCCCGGGCTCACCAAAAACGGTTTCGGCAAAATCACGCTCGATTTCGGCACCTCCGGCAACGGTGGCTTTTTCAATCTCGGCGGAGCACCCATCACCATCAACTCCGGCACCTTCGAACTCAAGGGCACAGGCACCAGTGCCAACCAGCTGACCACCTCGGGCATTGTCATCAACAGCGGTGGCACCTTCCTCTGGAATACCAACGCCAACAGCATCACCGACGGCGCCAAAATCACCGTCAACTCCGGCGGTGTCCTCAACACCAGAGTCAACGACCAGTTCGGCGCCATCGAGGGCAGCGGCCTCATCCTCATGCGCAATGCCTCGGTCAATCTTGCCCAGGGCGGCATCAGCACCACCTTCTCGGGCATCATTGCTGGTAATGGCGCACTGCAGGTCAACGGCGGCGCAGGCTTCATCTCTCTCACCAATGCCAACACCTTCACTGGCACGCTCACCTCCAATAACATCAACACGACCATGGGTGGGTTTCGTCTCGGGCACGCCCGTGCGGCTCAAAATGCGACCGTCAATCTCGTCAATTTCGACGTGAACTCCAAGCACATCAGCTTCTCCTCCGGCATTGGCACCTTCATCACTGGCGGCCTTCAGGGCACCAGCAACCTCGCACTGCAGGATGCCGTGGGCGGTGCCATCACCCTTCAAACCGGCAACAACGACAGCAGCACCAGTTATCGCGGTGCCCTCAGCGGCAGCGGTGGTCTCACCAAGATCGGCACCGGCACCCTCACCCTCAGCGGCGAACAAATCACCGTCACTCGCACCACCACAGCCACCGGCGTTGTCAACGCCACTTACGTCTCCAGCACCTCCCACACCTACACCGGGGACACCATCATCCTCGGCGGTGCTCACAATCCCAACAGCGGCTCAGTCACCCAGGCCAACGCGGGCGGTCTCAGGCTCGACTTCAACTCCACCGCCATTGCTTCCGCCACCTCGGGGGTCAACACTTACACTTACACCATCACAGCTCCCACTGCCGACATCATCAGCGCCTCCAGCCGGTTGGTTCTTGGTGGTGGCAAGCTCACCGTCGCAGGCCGCAACACCACCACGGGTACGCAAGCCGTCTCCCAAACTTTTAACAACACCCACCTTCTCGCCGGACGCAGCTACGTCACCGTCACTCAAGGCACCGCCAATGTCGACACCGTCGTGAATCTGGGCAACATCACGCGCGAATCCGGCAGTGTTCTGGAGTTCACTCCCGTCGCAGGCACGCAGAGCGCCACCAACGGCATTGTCATCACCACCGCCAATGATGCCAGCGGCATCCTGGGCGGCTGGGCTCTTCAGGGCAACGACTGGGCCGTCAAAAACACCGCTGGAACGGCCTTGGGAAATGTCGTCGCTGCCACCACGCAATACAGCGCCTATGCAGGTGGAGACATCGTGAGTTCCGCGAGCTCCAACTTGTTGATCAACGACGGCAGCACCTCAATCACCACCGGATCGGGCATTACGAACCTCAACACCCTCATGGTGCGCAACGATGCAGGCAATGCCAACGCCGCTCTCGACCGTCTCATCGACATTGCCGCAGGCGAAACCCTCCGCCTGGGTGCCACCGGCTCCATTTGGAACCAAGGCAGCCAGGTCACCGCAGGCACCGCCAGCCTCACCATCGGCTCTGCCAACAGCGTGGGCGCCCTCACCGCCGGCGGAGCCGACAACACCGCAGGCGACCTCATCATCAATAATTCCGGTACGGGCGAAATCCTCATTCGCTCTTCCATCACCGACAACGGCACCGGTGCAGTCACTCTCATTCGCACCGGCTCCGGCAATCAAGTCGTCTTCAGACACCCACACCGGAGGGACCGTGATCACCCAAGGCCGCAACCGCTTCGACAACGTCGGCGGCCTCGGCAGCGGCCCCGTCACTGTTACCGCCGGTGGCCAGCTCTGGCTCAATGCCGGAGGCACCTATGCCCAGACCTTCAACCTCGCGGGTACCGGGTATGGTGAAAACGGCATTCCCGGTGCCATGCGGCTGGTCAGTGGCCAAACGTTCACCGGCCAGATGAACCTCACCGGCGACACCCGCCTCGGTGCCGTCAATGCCAGCGGCGTCACCACCCTCGCCGGGAAAATCACCGGCGATTATGCGCTCGATCTCTCGGGCGGCGCGGGCGGCACCAACATCATCCAGCTCAACAGCACCGCCAACGACTTCACCGGCAACCTTTCCATCAACACCAACTTCGTCGCCATTCCCACCGCTTTCAACAGCGCCAACGTCACCATCCGCCTCGGTGCTTCGGAGGTCATCCCCAACGGACTGGGCAAAGGCAACGTCATTCTGAGTGGAAGCGCCAGCACCACTCCCGTCACTCTTGACCTCAATGGCTTCAACGAAACCATCAACTCACTGATTTCCTACGGCACCCACGCCAACACGGCCATCACCAACAGCAAAGCCGGCAGCACCTCGACTCTCACCATCGGCGACAACAACGCCAGCACCCTCGTCACCGACGTCTCCGCAGCCACCACCTTCTTTGGCGGTGTCATCAAAGACAGCGGCACGGGCATCATGGCACTGACCAAGATCGGCGAAGGAACGCAGACCTTCACGGGTGCGAACACCTACAGCGGCGCGACGACGATCACCAAGGGCACCCTCATGGCCGGCGCTGCCAACACACTGTCCGCCAGCTCTGCGGTGGCCATCGCCAATGACGCCACCGCCGTGCTGGCGCTGACCAATGGTATCGCCGATTTTTCGCAGACGATCCTGTCTCTTTCAGGAGGTGGTGCCGTCAATCTCGGCACCATCGCCGCTGCCGACACCGTCAGCACCCCAGGCACCCGCCTCACCACCGGCAGCACCGCCGACACGACTTATAGCGGCACCATCGTGGGTGCGGGCGGACTGGTGAAACAAGGGTCGGGCAGATTCACGCTCACGGGTGCCAGTACCTATGTGGGAACCACGCAGGTGACCGCAGGCAATCTGCAAGTAGGAGAGGCCGGTGCTGGACAAAGTGGTACGGGTGCGGTGGTTGTCAGCAGTGGCGCAACGCTTTCCGGTTCCGGCTCTGTGCAAGGTGCCACCGTGATCAATGGTCTGCTCAGTGCCGGGGATAACGGCGGTGCGGGCATCGGCAGGCTGACCTTTACAGACGTCAGCACCAGCAGCCTCGCGCTGGCCGGGGGCGGCAGTGCTGGGGCACCGCGTGTGCTTTTCACCCTCGCTGGAGCCACGGGCAATGAGGCGAATCCCACTGATGGCATTCAGGCGGCGGGTCTGCTCAATGGCAGCTTTGGCAATCACGACGCCCTCGTTGTCCAGGGCATGCTCAGCCTCGCGGCAGGAAGCACGATCAAGGTGGAGCTGTCCGGTGGTTATGATCCCGGCTTTGGCGATGTCTATAATCTCATCGACTGGGGCACTGTGAATGGCGGTTCCGGTGCCATCGTAGCCGGAGGATTCAATGCGGCGAATACTGGCGGAGATTTGGATCTGCAACTCGGTGCTGCCATGATCGCCAATGGCTGGTTCTGGAATACCGACCAGTTTTTGACGGATGGCATCATCTACGTCGTGCCGGAGCCAGGGCGCGCCATGCTGCTGCTGCTGGGCCTGGGTTTGGGGGCAATGCGTCGGCGCAGAGCCTCCGGCGGTAAATGCTGAAGCATAAAGCCTGCAAGATGCGGAAATCGGGGTAAGCTCTTTCCCCCCGCCGTGACTTATTCCTCCCCCATGCCCAAGCCTGAACTTCTCTCCCCTGCCGGTAACTGGGACTGTGCCCGTG
>NCCR01000219.1 GCA_002279765.1 Verrucomicrobia bacterium 12-59-8
GACTTCCGAGTATCTACGTATGCCCATCCCCACGGTCTACTACCTCGTAAATAAAGGAACCATTCCCACGATTAAACTTGGCGGCAGGTGGCGTATTCTACGCCACCGACTGAATTCCGAGTTCTTAAAAATCACCCCAGAGGATCAATCTGTCATTAAACAGACAATTGATGACTATGAATTCATTGATGCAATTGTGGAAAAGGTTATTCAAGCAATAAAATCCAAGGTCTTGCAAAGTTACTGATTATTGAGGTGGCTCGACTCTCATTTGAGGAGCGGCAAGAATGGACATTTCATTTATTTAAAATACCGTTGGAGCAACGATTACCCTTTCATTAATGATTAAAATGTCGTGATACAAGTTGTAATTGTAATTGCGTTATTACTAACTGTGCGCAAAACGCTTCAGGCATCATTCCAGCACTATTGGCAATTATCAGTCGCTTACCTTCGTTGCCAAACAATGAGGTCTCTTCATAGGCATGCCGATGGATTAAAGTCATCCCGGCATGCATTTCTATTGATAATGATGGCAAAAAACACTGGAGAATAAACCTGAGTGTCGCCCAGTGCAGAAAACTGGCGGCGGCCACACAGGCCGCCACCAGCCTCAACACAAACGTGCGCTCGTGCGGAGAATTTCTATTTTCGCTATGTATGAGCAGAACAGCAAACACTGCCTTGGGGTAACACACGGAGGCCATTGAGGGTTAACCCAATCCAGCAATCGCCCCCGCTGGTTGCCTGTGGATAGTTATGTATTATGTTTTTTCTCCGCCCTTGCCGCATCTTATGAATCCGGCTCATTTTGATCTTATGCATACCAGCACCTCGGATACCGGAGCTCAACTGGACATTCATGGTTTGGAAGCTGCCTGCGGATTGCTGGGCGGCACTCATGCATGGGTGACGCGCAATACCGGTGACAGTTGCCAACTTGTTAACCTTTCAGGCTCCGCCTTGGAGATCGATTCCTCGCTAAACTCCCTTCTCGTACATTCAGCACAAAACTCCCACGTAAGGCCTGTGCTTTTGTTGCGATGGAGAGACAAAACCATCATGTGCGCCAGCCTTTCAACCCAGCAGGAGGCGGATGGCTGCACTTACACGCTCAGTATGCTTTTTGACGGTCCGTTTGAACTGACTGCGAGTTTGGCGGGCTTCGTGGACGGCCTTCGGTGCAGCATGCAGGCACTGATCAGCTGGCAGCTTTCGAAGCAAAGGGTGGAATCGGATCAGGCATCGGGAAGACAAACCATTTCCTGCAGCTGCTGCCACCGCTATCATTCCTTTGAACATGGCTGGATGCACTGGGATCACCAAAGTAATCTGAGGGACGTGCAAGGCACTTTTCGCACGGTTTGCGAGAAGTGCGCGCTGGCGCTTTATAGTGTTGTGCTGCATGGTCAGTTCTGAAATACCACTCCACGCCATCCACCGTGCCTCATTCCCCCCGAAAATCTATCCAGCGCATTGGTCTGGTCGAAGACGATCCAGTTTATCGCGCTTATACCTCCTGCCTGCTCAAGAACAGACCGGAAGTCGAACTGGTGCATGCCTGGGAAAGCGCCGAGGCCATGCTGGCGGACACTCGTTTTTTGCTTGTGGATCTGCTCTTCATCGATCTGGAACTTCCCGGCATCAGCGGACTGGAGTTGGTCTCCCGCTTGAACATGCTCCAAAATCCTCCGAGTTGCGTGGTTCTCACCTCCTCCATTGAATCTGAGAATGTCATTTCGGCCATACGTGATGGTGCATCAGGCTATCTGATCAAGACTTTGGACTCGCAAACCTTTCTGGAGAGTCTGCGGCAAATGATCATGGATGGCGTCAGCCTGAGTCCACAGGTTGCTCGCATGCTGCTTGACGAATTCCGCCTAACACCGCACCAGCCCGCAGCCAGGCATCTTGCCCTGAAAATTCTTACCTCCCGCGAGCGCCAGGTTCTGGACGCCATGGTCACACATGGCAGTGCAAAGGGCATGGGTGAGGCACTGGGCCTCAGCCATGAGACCGTGCGCGTTCACATGAAAAAAATCTATCAGAAGCTGCACGTGAATTCGAAGTCCGAAGCTCTGGCGGTGCTGGCGCAGGAAACCCAGAGCTCATTTACACTTCTTTAATGGTCCGCTGAAGCACCGCCACAGATTGTTGGAGATGATTATCGAAATCTTCTAGAAGACCTGCAGCGACACGTTTGTCATTGCCAATCGCCATCTCCAAAGACGTGCACGCATCCATGAGCGAACGCATGCCAAAGATGGAACTTGCCCCGCGCAGCGCGTGGGCCTCCTTGCGCGCGGCTACCGTCTGGCCGCGCTTCAGGGCCGCCAGGAGTCGCTGATGGCGGCCCGGGGCTTCCTCCAGCCAGATGTCCGCCAGCTTGCGGGCTTCCACCGCTCCAATCTGTGCCGTCAGTGGTCCCAGCGGATCAGTCACGGCAGCAGGCACCGTATTCCCGGCAGTACCTTCCGCCGCACCAGGCTGCCGCGAAATACCGACCAGCAATCGTTCCAGCGATCCGGCACTGAACGGCTTGGACAGATACTCGTCCATGCCTGAGGCAAAGCAGCGCTCCCGCTCTTCAGGCAGCGCGCTCGCCGTCATTGCGATGACCTTGCATCGTCCCCGTCTTTGCTGATTGCCACGCCGGCTTTCCCACTGGCGGATTTTCCGCGTGGCGGCATGGCCGTCCAGAACCGGCATCTGGCAATCCATGAGCACGACGTCAAAAGGCTGTTTCTGAAATGCTGCCACAGCTTCCTTGCCATTGACAGCCACCACCGCATTACACCCGAGATTATCCAGCAGCATGCAGGCAAGACGTGCATTGATGCGGTTGTCTTCCGCCACCAGTACGTTGAGCCCAAGCGCCAGCCGTTGCGGGGAGGATGTTTTGCATTCCGCAGCAGGCGTAGTCACGGGCCAGACGGCCCGCCGCAGGGCCTGGCGGTGCAATGGCAGCGTGACCGTTTGAGCACAGGCGAGTGCTGCGCTGTCTGCAAAGATCCCTGAACCGATAAGTACCACCTGCCACCGATTCAAGCCAGCCCCATTTGGCTGCGCAGCTCGCTTCTTTACCACCGTCGCAGGCATCCAGGCGGCATCGATCACCAGCACCTCATCTGCTGCACGTCCCGTGGCCAGATGACTGCGGACTTGCACACGTTTTAATTCATGAAAACCCACGCCCGGCGCGGCCAGCGCGGCGCGGATGCTCTCCCGTACACGCGGTGATGCGTGGGCGATCCATACCTGCCGCAGCTGGGCCTGTGGTGCAACACCCCGAGCAGGTTCTTCAGGCCCGGCATGCAACGGCACTCGGAACCAGAACTGCGAACCGTCCCCTGCCTCGCTCTCCACACCGATGCTACCGCGCATCGCGTCCACCAGTTTCTTGCCAATGGCCAGCCCGAGTCCCGTGCCGCCAAAGCGGCGTGATTGGGAGCTGTCCACCTGACTGAAAGGCTTGAACAAGCGCTCATGCGCTACGTCTGGCAGGCCTATGCCTGTATCCTCCACACGAAACTCGATCTGATCATCCACGCCAGACACACGAATGGTCACATGCCCCTTGTCCGTAAACTTGACCGCGTTGCCAGCTAGATTTAGCAACACTTGGCGCAGGCGTCCCGCGTCTCCTCGAATCACCTCCGGCAGTTCGGAGGCAATGACGGTGGTCAGTTCCAGCCCCTTTGAGGAGGCCTCATGGTGGAGCAGATCCGCCACCCCCTCGACCAGTTCGTCCAGCACCACCGGCTGCTCGCACAGTTCAATCTTACCAGCCTCGATCTTCGCAAAGTTGAGGATGTCGTCGATGATATTGATCAGTGCACCGCCGCTGTGCTGAACAGCTTCCACCATCTCCGACTGCCTTGCATCCAGCTTGCTCTTCTTCAGCAGTCCGGTCATACCGATGACACCGTTCATGGGTGTACGGATCTCATGGCTCATCATCGCCAGGAACTCGCTCTTCGCGCGGCTGGCCGCCTCCGCCTTGTCACGCGCGGCACGCAGCTCCTCTTCGATCTGGCGGCGGCGCTCATCTTCACGCCGCGCCACGATCATGCTGTTCACCGCAGCGAGAAATGGATCCAGCTCCCTGAGCCCGTCCTTGTCATATCCGTCCGGGCGGTTGGCCAGACCGATAAGCCCCACCATCTCCAGCCCGTTGTAAACCGGCAGGCCTAGGAAAGTGTGAATGGGGGGATGTCCAGGCGGAAGCCCGCCACGGCGTGGATCACTCGCAGCATCATTCGCGATCACCACATCTCTGGTGACCAATGCTGCTCCGAAAAGCGACTTCAGATTGCGGAACTCGAGTCCATTCGGCCTCATCGATTCCATGTATTTCCGAATTTCGTCATTCCATGAAATGTCTGTCAGCGAATAGGAGCGGAGATAGGGCTGACCCAGCTCATCCTTCAACACTTCGGCAATGAAGCCAAATCCGCTGTGGGTGTGCCGCACGACGACATCCAGCAGCTCGGTGAATACCGCCCCCAGATCCGTGGTGCCGATGAAGTGCTCCTGCGCCGCGCGAATGCCATTGAGCAGTTCAGCACGCCGCTTCGCAGCCTCCTCGGACTGGTTGCGGATGTGGATATCCATCTGCGTGCCGATCATTCGCTCCGGTTTGCCTTCTTTGGTGGAGGAAACAATGCGCCCCACATCCTGCACCCATTTCCATGAGCCGTCTTTGCAAAGCAGACGGTGCTCGCAGAGATAGTCCGGCGTCTCGCCGCCGAGGCACTTGTTCATCGCGTCCATCACAGACGACAGGTCGTCCGGATGCACGCGCGAGGCCCAGCTGTCCACGTGCTGCGGCCATTCGCCCGGCTCATAGCCCAGCATCTGCTGAAGCTGGTCTGTGTAGAGAACATAACCGCTGATGATGTTCCAGTCCCATACCCCCAGACCGTTGTTTTGCAGCGCAAAGTGCCAGCGCTCCTCCGTTTGCTGCAGTGTGCGCTGGGTCTCCACCAGCTCAGTAATGTCCAGCACAGTGCCGAGAATCTCGCGTGCTATGCCACTTGCGTCCAGGCTGGCTTCCGCGCTGCTGCGGAGGTGGCGCACCTCGCCGTCCGATCGGATGATGCGGTAGGTGATCGTCATCGGCTCTGCCGTTTTCGCAACGGAATCAATGAAATGCATCACCGCATCAAAATCGTCGGGATGAATCGCGCGCCGGCAAAACTCCAAGTCCACCTCCACTGAGCCGGGCTCGTGTCCGTAGATGCGGTACTTCTCATCTGACCACCGCACCGCGCCGCTGGCGAGGTCCAGCGTCCAGTTGCCAAGATGGGAAATACGCTGGGCCTGCTTGTACGCATCCTCAGTCTGGACCTTTTCCGTCACATCCTGCATCGTGCCGACCAGGCGGAGGGGCACGTTCTCGGCATCCAGCTCTGCAGCGGCAAGTGTGTGCACATGCCGTACCTCACCGCTCCGCCTCGTCACTCGGTAGCTGACCTCCTGGCTAACTCCCGTGCGTGCCACCGCCTCCAACACCTCCAAAAAGCGCGGCAGATCCTGCGCCATCACACAGGTCCTCACGTGGTCCAGCGTGGGCACAAAGCTCTGTGGTTCAAAGCCGTGGATTCGAAATTTCTCATCCGACCATTCGATCACGTTGGTGCGCAGATCCCACGCCCAAGTGCCCAGATGGGCCAGACGCTGGCCTTCGTTCATAGCCCGTTCGTTTTTGCGCAGGGCTTCCTCCGCCTCCAGCCGTTTAAGCAGCAGGCCCAGCTGATGGCCAATTTGGTTGAGCGATTCAAGAAGATCCGGATCAGGCGCAACGAGATGCAGGCTGAAAAACTCCAGCACGCCGCGAACATGCCCGTCCACTTTCGCAGGAAAGGCTACCGCTGCCGTGATGCCGCACGCAGCGGCTGCTTCACGGCGCGGGAAATTGTCGTCTTGAGCCACATCGGTGATCCAAAAACTCTTGCGCGCCTTCCATACCCTTCCAGGCAGTCCCTTCCCAAGGGGGAAGCAAAGCTCCCGCGAGGCCTGCATGAATGGCTCCATTTGCGCACCATCAGAGTGCCACATGTCGGCCATTTGCAGCACTTCCCCGCTGCTGTCCGGAACCCACCACGCACCCACGGCCGCATGCAGCTGCCGCCCTAAAGCCGCAAGCATCAGGGGGATCAGCCCGGCCAGTTTGACCCCGCTGGCAATCACCTTGGTGGCCTCCGTCTCCAACTGGCGGCGCATCTCATTGCGCTTCACACCTGACACATCCGCCTCGATCGCCATGAAATGCGTCACCTTGCCATGGACATCTTTGATCGGCTGCACCTCGATGTCCACCCAGAGGGGAGTGCCATCCTTGTGGTAGTTTAAGATCTCTGTGTGAAAGCCCTCACCTGCGCTGACCTTGCGCCCCATATCTTCTGCCACATCTGGGTCTGTGAGTGGGCCTTGCAGAAACGAGCCGGGCTTCAGGCCGCGCACCTCTGGGAGCGTCCAGCCAGTCATGCGTTCAAAGGCTTCGTTCACCCACTCGATGAGGCCTTCATGATTGGCCAGGATCACCGCGTTGTCCGTGCGTTCCGCCACCATCGCCAGCTTGCGCGACTCGGCTTCCTTTTCGATGAGCTTCGACTGGCTGATCTTCAGGCGCTCGTTCAGCATGCTCAACTCCTTGTTTGCGGTGCGGTGCACCTGCGCCACATGGAGTAAATCTTGAGTCGAATCGTGCGGGGCAAAATCAGCGAGTGCCACTCCCAGACGGTCAAGTTCGTCCGGTGTTTCCAGCCAGGGCGAGCCCAGAAAAACATCCAGATCCATCTCATCCAGATGCATCACCTGCCCGCGCATCATCAACCCGGTGCCATGATGCCTCAGCAGCAGCAGGACGCCGCGATGCCTGCGCAGCCAGTCCGCATCCATTGCGCCCAGCGGCCGCTCCAGCTTAAACAACTGGTCAAGCTGCGCACCTGAAGCCACATCCCGCGCGATGCGCGCCAGGGAAGGACCGACCTGAACGATTCGCATTTCACTGTTCCAGGCGAAAAGAAACGGAAAGGCCTCCTCCACCTGAAACCAGGGCATGTGTGGCAGTTCAACCACAGTCTTTAAGTTTTGGCTTCGCTCCATGAGACGTGAAATACATCATGATCAGCACCATCGTCCAACCGCTCCT
>NCCR01000220.1 GCA_002279765.1 Verrucomicrobia bacterium 12-59-8
CTCCCTGCCTAACATGGCCCCACCATATGATCACATCAGCCCATTCGAGATTTCCAGCCGAGAGTCCTTGCTCAGCATCATCAAGGGCTACCGACCGAAACTCCAAATCCGTTGTGGTTGCTTTCAGTCTTTCAACAATCTCGTTGCCAAGGAAGTTCTCGTAGGCTTCCTTTTGGCGAGGTTGGCGTTCATCCCATACTAAAACATGGATTGGATCGGCTGCGTTTAGTTTATTTGCCTGGCAGGCGAAAGCGAGATTCGACGCTTCATCGCTCCCGCCCTTCGTCCTAGGTGTGATGTGTTCGATGGAAAACGTTGTTGAGGAATAACGCTCAGGGCAGCGGCAGTATTCGCACAGTCCTTGGGCAAGGCGGACCACCTCTGCCCGTATGGTGTCTGAAACGGCCACGAGTTCAGGCCAGCTTCGGTTTTAGGTGCGCCTTTTCCATCAGCTCATCGAGGTTCATTCCCAGCAGCTTGCTGGCGCTGGCAAAGCAGGCCATGCGGCGTACATTCACTTCCTCCAGGGTGTCTGTCAGCGCCATGAGCTCACGCATCTCGTCAGGCGCGATGCCGCCGTTCTCACGCCTGGCCACTAGCGTGCGGTAGTTTGTCCACCACGAGTCCGAGAAGCCTTTGTCCACTTCATCGAGCAAGGGTTGTTCAAGCTGCATGGCGGCTGCCTGGACATCGGCGGCAGATGGGAGACCTTTCAAGAGGCAACGTTCCTGCAAGCGCCATGTATAAATCGCAACGAGTTCACAGACGACGATGATTGCTGCAAACGCGTAAAGTCGTCCCAGCCCCCAGGACTCCGGAGCAGGCAATACCCCGAGCGCTGTACCGGCAGATGCCAGGACAACAGCACTGAGAATCAAGCCTCTTGCAAAAGAGTTTGCAGATCGAACAGGCAGAGAAGACAAAAGCTCCGGCAAGCTTGTCGGCTTGCTTTTGATGGTGGAAAGTTCGGCTGGCATTTGTCGGTTTTTGCAGATGGCTTCAACAAAACGCGGGATTATGCCAGTTGTCAGATGATTGATCAACTCAGAAACCGGCCTGTAGCCCCGGCGCAAACCCTGGCATTTTGGCCGTCCGTGCAGAGGATGCTCGATTTTGACCAAGCTGTCTTTAAGCTGACCCAGGAAACCAACTTCCGCGTATCACCAGCCGTGATCGAAACCATCCGTTCGCAATTATAGATTCACCCCCATGCCTGAACTCCCCGAAGTCGAAACTGCTCTGCGCGGCGTCTCGCCGCATGTAATCGGCAAACGGGTGCGGGAGGTGATCGTGCGGGACAAGCGGCTGCGCTGGCCGGTGCCGGACACGATCCACGAGCTGGAAGGCAGTGTGATTGAGTCAGGCTCCCGCCGGGCGAAATACCTGCTGTTTGGCTCTGCCAAAGGCACGCTGCTGCTGCACCTCGGCATGTCGGGAAATCTGCGGGTGCTGCCGGCGGAGACGCCGTTCAAGAAGCATGACCATCTGGCGATCACGCTGGAAAGTGGCAAGCAGTTGCGCCTGCATGATCCGCGTCGATTTGGCGCGGCGTTGTGGTTTGAGGGCGATCCCATGCTGCATACGCTGCTCAAAGACCTCGGCCCCGAGCCGCTGGGGGATGACTTCACCGCCGCGCATCTGCACGCTGCCTGCAAGGGCAAGACAGCGGCGATCAAGCAGGTGATCATGGATGCGCATGTCGTCGTCGGTGTTGGCAACATCTACGCCAGCGAGTCCTTGTTCATGGCGGGCATCAATCCACGGCAGGCGGCAGGGAAGGTGACGAAGCCGAAACTCGTCAAACTGGTGCAGGCGATCCGCAAGGTGCTCGCGGCCTCCATCAAAATGGGCGGCACCACGCTACGTGACTTCGTGAACGAGAGCGGCGAACCCGGCTACTTCAAGCTGACCCTGCGTGTCTATGATCGTGCGGGCGAACCCTGCCATGTCTGCAAAACGGAGATCAAGCGCATCGTCCAGGGGCAGCGTTCGACGTTCTTCTGCCCAAAATGCCAAAAGGGAACGTGACTTTTCTAGGGCATTCTGGCATTGCTGTTTCATCACCCGCCACGTGCCAGCCACGCTCACGCCATGTCCTCGTCCCTTCCCCCCCTGCGCAGTACTCACGATCTGGAACGCACCCTTGAATTTGAATTCGTGCGCGCCACGGAAAACGCGGCCCTGCAGGCCATTCACTGGCTGGGCCGGGGTGAAAAAGAACTCGCGGACGGCGCGGCTTGCAGTGCGATTTACGGCGTCTTCGACATCCTCGACATTCGTGGCGAGGTCGTCATTGGCGAAGGCATCAAGGACAACGCGCCCGGCATTTTTGTCGGCGAGCACCTGGGCACCTGGCGCGATGGCACGCCGCGTTTCAACATCGCGCTCGATCCCATCGACGGCACCAGCAACATTGCCAAAGGCCTGCCCAACAGCATCTCCGTCATCGCCGCAGCGCAGGTTCCCGATGGCGCCCCCTGCGCCATGAAGAGCATCCCGAGCTTTTACAGCCACAAGATCGCCTACGGCCCGGCGGTGAAGCAGGCGCTGGAGGGCAGGGGAGACCGCTGCTTCCTCGACATGCCGCTGCAGGAGGTCATCACCTTCGTGGCCCAGGCCTTGGGCAAGCGCGAACGCGACCTCGTCGTTTCCACCATGGATCGTCCGCGCCATCACGACATCGTCGAGCAGATCCGCCGCTCCGGCGCTGCCCTCAGAATGGTGACGGATGGCGACATCGCGGCGGCTGTCGCGCCCTCGATGCCGGAGTCCAACTGCGATCTTTACGTCGGCATGGGTGGCTCTCCCGAAGGCATTCTGGCCGCAGCCGCGCTGAAATGTCTCGGCGGCGACATGCAGTTGCGCATGTGGTTTCACGATGAAGCCCATCGCGCCGAAGTCGCGGCCTACACGCCTGCCGCCGAGATGGATCAAGTCTTCCGCGTGCATGAACTCATCGTGGGCGAGAGCGCCCTCTTCTGCGCCACCGGCATCAGCGACAGCCCCCTGCTGCCCGGCTGCCGCCTCGTCGGCCACGGCGTGGAAACGCACTCCATTTTGATGCGTTCACGCAGCGGCACCGTCCGCCGCATCCACGCCACCCATAATCTTGACCGCAAGGTCGTGCCGCTGCGGGCTTAACCGGCACAAACACAAATCTCCCGGCGATTGCCCGCGAGCTGCGTGGCAAACACAGGAGCAGGAGCGAAATCGCGGATGGTGTCGATGAACTCGTGGGCGCGGTCTTCGAGGGCCGGGGTGTTGAGCTTGATCGTGAGGACCAGCCGACGCGCCTGCACCGCATCTTGAATGCGTTGAATTTCGGGAATGACCAGCGGCGGGGCGAGATTGATGTCGCACAGCAGCAGGGCGGCTTCGCGCGGCAGGGCGGTGAGGTTGAGCCGGCCTGCGGCGGTGCGCCAGTGGTCGAATCTGACGCCTTGCGCTTTGGCGAGATCGAGCACGCGCGGGTCCATTTCTCCCGTATCGATACCGAGGACGTTCATGCCGCGCTGGATCAGCGCATAGGTGGCACCGCCGGGCGCGCAACCGAGATCGAGCGCGGTCTGTCCGCGCAGATCAAGCTGATCCCAGCCACGCCAGGCGAGGGCTTGTTCAAATTTGAGCCAGGCGCGTGAGGGCACATCGGCGGGCAGGGCGATGCGTGGCAGGCCTCCGGGATGCGTGTGCATGCCGGACTGGTGCTCGTGGCAGCCGAGGAAGAGCGGTTCTTCAGGAGTCTCCCCGACGATGACATCGAGAATCAGATCGCCATGAGCAAAGGTCGGGCTGGTTTCGAGCGCGACACCCGCTTGTTCGAGTGCGCTGGTGATCTCAGCAGTCAGCGTGTCCATGCGCTGCCAGGTGGCGGCTTCCACGCCATCTTCGGCGGTGAGGCGCGGGAAGACATGCAGGCGCAGCGGCTTGGTGCCGAGATTGCGGGCGTGCTCGACGAGTTCGCCAATCGTTTTGCACAGGCCGATTGAGATGCCGCTGACGCGCGCAAAGTGGCTGAGGTTTTTCGGCGGGCTGAATCCTGGATGCTTCACCTTCCAGGTGATGAACTGCGGCTTCATGAACGCAGGCGTGAGTTCACCGACGAAGTGGCTGGCGATGTCGCGCTTCAGCGTGGCTTCAGATCCGGCGCGGCAGGTGGTGAAACGAAAAGGGGTGTTCATGAAGGGGAAAAAGAAAGGCGGAGCCCAAGGCTCCGCCCTCCGTGGTGAATGGGGTTACTGAGAAATTACTCGACGCCTTTCCAGGCTCCGAAGCTGGCACCTTCGGTGATCCACTTCTTGATGAGGTCGATGTTGGCCGGGGTGACGCGGTCGCCTTTGCCTTCTGGAGGCATGGCCATCTCGTCGGAGTCAGGCAGGGCCATCGTCTTCACCAGCCAGCTGGCGTCCGGCTTGCCGGCCACCACATTTTCTTCCGGGTACTCTTTGCCGCCTTTCATGATGACTGCCGCGCCATCAAGACGCAGGCCGCCTTTGGGCTTCTTGATCTTGCCGTTGTCTTCGTGCTCCTTCTCGTGGCACTTGAAGCAGCTCTCCTTGAGGATGGGGAGGATCTGCTTTTCAAAGTCCACTTTGCCGGCGTCTTGCGCGCGGGTGGTGGAGGTGGCGGAGACGCCGAGGGCAAGCACGGCGGCGAGGGTGAGTGCGAGTGTGTTTTTCATGATTGTGGTGTGACGTAGCGAAGGACAAAGATGTTCGCGGGATTTTTGCGGTCAAGCAGCATCCCGGACACGATCGAAGCCGATTCATAAAAGTGAGGCAAGGTAAATATTTTGGTAGCCTTAAATAATTTCATCTGCCAGAATTGCTAGATTCTTGTCATGAGCCGTGCCGCCGCTGCCGCCCGTCCCCCTCGCGCCCGATCTACGGACGAGAAGGAGAGCCCATGGAATGATGTCTTCGGCATCCTGCTGCTGATGCTGGCGGCCATGCTGCTGCTGGCGCTGGTGTCGTATGATCCGCGCGACATGCCGTCGTGGTCCTTCCTGGCGCTGTCAGAATCTTCGGGGGACTCGACGCACAATTTTGTGGGCCGCATCGGCGCGCTGGTGGCGGGGCACATGCTGTGGCTCATGGGCTTCGCGGCCTACCTGCTCCCCTTCAGCATGATGTGGTTCGGCGTCTGCAAACTGCACTCCAAAATGAAGATCACCCGCGCGGCCTGGCTGGGCGTGGCCGTCATGATCATCAGCGGTGCCGCGCTGCTGGAAGTGCAGAGCCTGCTGAGCGAGCGCGATCATTTCACCCCATTGGGCGGTTCCGGCGGCCTCGGCTTTGTCATTGGCGGCGGTCTCCTCAAAAACCTGCTCGGCAAGGTGGGTGCCACCTTGGTCCTTGGCACGGTCTATTTGGGCGGACTTTTCCTCGTGACCGGCCAGCACCCGCTGACGGTGATCCACAACATTCGTTTGGAACTGACCCGCTGGAAGGCGGAGCGCGAGGCGCAGCGCCTGATCCAGGAAAAACTCGCCGAAGAAGCCGCGAACACCATTCCTGGCACCGTGACGCCGGTCCCCGAAGGACTGCGGCGGAAGAAGAAAGACAAGGGCGCGGAACTGCGCGGGGACACCCCTGCGGCCACCAATATGGAGCTGCCGCTCAAGTTTGATCCGCCACCGCCGAAGATCATCGACTCCTCCGTTTCCCGTGCGCATGAAGACCGCAGCGACAAACCGAAGCTGGCCGAGGTCTGGGAACAGAAGCGTGCGCAGAAGATGGAGCAGGCACCGCATGGCTCGCTGGGAAATCTGACCAAGCTTTTCAAGGACTACAAGCTGCCCTCCATGGAGCTGCTGAAATGGCCGGAGGAGACGCATCGTGCTCCCACGGACAAGAGCGAACTGCTCGGCATCCAGGCCACCATCGTCAAAGCACTGGCCAGTTTCGGCATCAGCGTGGAGCCGGGGGACATCACCCGTGGCCCGGCGATCACCCGCTATGAAGTGCGCCCCGTGGATGGTCTGCGCGTGAGCCGCATCGCCAATCTGGATGCGGACATCGCTCGTGCCACACGCGCGGAGCGCATCAACATCCTCGCGCCGATTCCTGGCAAGGACACCGTGGGCATCGAGCTGGCGAATTCGGAGAAGACCATCGTGCCGCTGCGCGAGCTGCTGGAGGACGATGTGTTCGTCAACGGCAAGTCCAAGCTGCCCGTCGCACTGGGCAAGGACGTGTATGGCAAGACGATCATCGGCGATCTCGCGGCCATGCCACATCTGCTCGTCGCGGGTGCCACGGGCAGTGGTAAGAGCGTGTGCATCAACAGCATCATCACCAGCCTGATCTGCCGCTTTGCGCCGGATGAGCTGCGCTTCATCATGATCGACCCCAAGGTCGTGGAAATGCAGAACTACGAGGAGCTGCCGCATCTGGCGCTGCCGGTGGTCACGGATCCCAAGAAGGCGCTGCTGGCCCTGCGCTGGGTGGTCAAGGAGATGGAAAACCGCTACCAGATCTTTGCGCAGGAAGGCTGCCGTAACTTCGAAGCCTTCAACAACCGCAATATCAAACGCAAGGCCGAGGCGGACGCCGCCCGTGCCGCGCGCAATGCCGCTGCCGCCACGGCTGCGCCTGCGGCCACCACAGTCAAGCCCAAGACCAAGGCCGGAGTGGATGACGCCCGTGTCTCCGCCGCTTTCGCCGAGGAGGCTGCGCAGGAAAACGCAGCACCGAAGACCGCTGAAGTCGGCACCGTGGACGGCGACAACGAATTGCGCGATGCCAGCGGCACCTGGCTCGGAGATTCCCAGGCGCCAGCGCCGCGCAAGCAGGAGGTCGTCATTCCTGACACGATGCCCTACATCGTCGTCATCGTCGATGAGCTGGCGGATTTGATGCAGACCGCGCCTGCGGACATCGAAGTGGCCATCGCCCGCATCACGCAGATGGCGCGTGCGGCTGGCATTCACCTCATCGTCGCCACGCAGACTCCGCGTGCGGACGTGATCACGGGCGTCATCAAGGCGAACATCCCGACACGCATCGCGTTCCAGGTTTCCTCCGCGCTGGACAGCCGCGTCATTCTTGACCGCAAAGGCGCGGAAAACCTCGTCGGTAAAGGGGACATGCTTTACGTGCCGCCCGGTGGTGCGCAGCCCATTCGCAGCCA
>NCCR01000221.1 GCA_002279765.1 Verrucomicrobia bacterium 12-59-8
TTGATCCCACTGCGGCCACCAGTTTGAGCCATCCTGAAGCGCTCGATTCTGCCGATGCCATCGTCATGCTCCTGCGCTTCCGCCATTGGGACGACGCCACCACCAAGAAATTCGAAGCGGCCGTGAACCGTGGCGTGCCGATCATCGCCCTGCGCACCAGCACCCATGCCTTCAATGGCTACGCCAAGGACAGCCCCTTCGCAGCCTGGAACTGGAACCACGACACGGGTGGCTGGGGCAAAAAAATCCTCGGCGAAACCTGGGTCAGCCACTGGGGCAAGCACAAGTTCGAAGCCACCAAGGGCATCATCGAAGCTGCGAACGCGAATCATGCCGTACTGCGGGGCGTGAGTGATCTCTTCGGCACCACCGACGTCTATGAAGCCGCCCCTCCCGCCGATTCCATCATCCTCGTGCGCGGGCAGATTCTGCAAGGCATGACGCCTGACTCGCCACCCGCCAGCTACAAGAAAGCCACCGCTGCCAAGGTCGAGCAGGATGTGAACACCCCCATGATGCCCGTGGCCTGGCTGCGCTCCGTGAAGAACGACGCCGGCACCGAAAACAAAATCCTCGCCACCACCATGGGCGCCGCCACCGATCTCACCAACGAAGACCTGCGCCGCCTCGTCGTAAACGGCGTCTTCTGGGGCCTCGGCCTCGAAGTGCCTGAGAAGGCCGATGTGAGCATCGTCGGCGAATACACCCCCACGATGTACGGCTTCAAAGGCAACAAAGTGGGAGTGAAGCCGGAGAGCTTTGAGCTGGCGAAGTAGCCTGGTATTCCCGGATTAAAGTGTTTCGAAAGCTGGTTCCGGAGAGCACGCCTAGGGAGGCTCGGCGGAGGCTTGAGGGCAAGCCTCCCTACCTTGCTCTGGGCGTGCATGCTGTTGAGACTTTCGCAATAGACTGACATCCTTGTCTTGAAGGCCAAAGGCCTTCTGCATCATAGCGAAGGGATGCCGAGCTTTAGCGAGTGCTTCCCTGGTAAACACGGAGGTACCCTCCGGGAAGCAAACCCAGTGCCCCTCCACACGCCGCCGGGTACCAGCAGCGTCTGCTCCGCCATCGCGCCACAGGTGGCTGTCTCCTGAGTCCCGCGCCTCATGTTTCCGGCACCAAATTTTACACGAGCTCCATTCGCGTCAGTCTATGGCGCAAGCGTCAATAGGCGGCGCGAGGTAGGGAGGGCTGTCCCCAGCCCTCCGCCGCCGGAGCCCAGGATAGCCTTGGGAGGATTGGTGGCATGATCTGCCAGGGGTGAATGACGCCAGTCTTCAGCTTGCAAAACTCATTGTGGTCAGTGATTTATTTGACACTATTAAAGCCGAAGATCGCTATCACCACTTCGTCCGCTGGTCGGAGGAAGATCAGCTTTACATCGGCTATTGCCCGGACCTCTACGTGGGCGGTGTCTGCCACGGCCCGAATGATGAGCAGGTCTATGCCGAGCTTTGCGGAATCATGCGCGATGAAGTGGCGCACCGTCAGTCGCTCGGGCAAACTTTGCCCACTCCTTCGGTGCGCATCACGCGGGACGTGGAGCTGGTGGCGGCCTGATCTACCCGCTCATTTCAGCTCAAACACAAACGGCAGGCCCTGCGCTGTCATCATGGCTTTCTCTTTCGCCATGTAGCGCTCGGCCAGCCTGGCAAAGCTGCCATCGCTGCGCATGCGGGCGAGGACTTCGTTGACCTTGGTCTTCAGTTCGTCATTGCCCTGCTTCAAGCCGACGGCCCAGACCTCTTCACGCAGCGGCGCGAGCAGAGCGCGCGTCTTCCCGGCGTATTTAAGCTGATAGTTCATGATCGAAAGCTGATCGTAAATCCACGCATCGACACTCGCGTTCACCACTTCCATCACGCAGGAGACATCGGCATCCAGGGCGGTGATTTTGGCCTCCTTCAAGTTTTCCCGCGCCCAGCTTTCTCCCGTGGTGCCGAGGCGCACCACGATCTTGCGGCCCGGCGTTTTTAAATCAGCCGCGCTTTGAATGGTGGAGTTTTTCGCGGCCAAAATGGACAGTCCGGTCTTCACATACGGCTCGGAGAAATCGATGGATTTGCGTCGCTCAGGCGTGGCCGTCATGGACGAGATCACAAGGTCAATGGACCCCGTGCGCAGAGCGGTGATGAGGCCGTCGAAGTTGATGTTGCGGAACTCCACCTCACGCCCCAGCGCCTTGCCGATCTCACGCCCCACCTCCACGTCCACGCCGGTGACCTGGCCTTTGTCATCGACGTACTCAAACGGCGGATACGTCGCATCGGTGCCGATGATGAGCTTGTTGCTGCGCGAGCAGGCGCACAGCATGAACAGAGCGAGGAGGGAGGCGAGGGTGCGGATCATAGGATGAATCAGGAGTTCAAATCGCCCGCGTAATCACTCGGCATGCGCCAGTCGCCACGCGGAGAAAGCGCCACGGAACCGACCTTAGGACCGTCCGGCACGCTGGAGCGCTTGAACTGGTTTTGCGCAAAGCGTTTGAAGAACAGCGCCAGCCAGCGGGCGATGGTTTCGTCGTCATACTTGCCCGCAAAAGCCTGCGCGGCCAGCCAGCGGATTCTTTCGCCGTTGCTGCCATGCCGCACAAAGTGAAACAGGAAGAAGTCATGCAGCTCATACGGCCCGATGGTGTCCTCGGTCCTCTGCTGCAGCGACTCATCCGCTGCGAGCGGCAGCAATTCGGGCGTGATCGGCGTGTCGGCGATGTCCTGCAGAATCGCGCCCGCCTTGTCCGCAAAAGGACCTGCCGCGCACCATTCAATCAAGTAGCGCACCAGCGTCTTCGGCACGCCGGAGTTCACGTGATACATCGACATGTGATCGCCATTGAACGTGCACCAGCCCAGCGCTGCCTCGGAGAGATCGCCTGTGCCAACGACGAGACCGCCCGTCTTGTTGGCCAGGTCCATCAGGATCTGCGTGCGCTCGCGGGCCTGCGAGTTCTCATACGTCGCGTCGTGCTGCGTTTCCGAATGACCGATGTCCGCAAAGTGCTGATGCACCGCATCATTGATCGAGATCGTGCGCAGCTCGATGTTCAGCGCTTCGGCGAGTTGTTCGGCGTTGCCCTTCGTGCGCGTCGTGGTTCCAAAGCCCGGCATTGTAACTGTCAACGCGGCAGTCGTTGGCATGCCCGCACGCTTCAGTGCTTCCAACATCACCAGCAGCGCGAGGGTGGAATCGAGCCCCCCTGAGAGTCCGAGCACCGCAGTCTTGGCGCGTGCCTGCTTCAACCGGCGCGCGAGTCCCGTGGCCTGAATCGCAAAAATTTCCTCGCATACCGCCGCACGATCCATCTTGGCCGAGGGCACAAAGGGATGCGCCGAGATGCTGCGCAGCAGTGTGTCGTCACCACCGAGAGCCGCACCCAGACTGAACGCGACCCGTCGAAAACCAATGCTGCCTGCTTCATCGCGGAAGGCGCTGTTTTTCAGCCGGTCGTGCGCCAGATGCTGCACATCGATATCCGTCACAATGGCGCGCGTCTCGAAGGAGAAGCGCTCGGTTTCACCCAGCAGGATGCCATTCTCTCCCACGAGGGCATGCCCCGAATAAACCACGTCCGTGCTCGATTCTCCCGCTCCCGCACCCGCATACACATACGCTGCCACGCAACGCGCCGCCTGCTGCACCACGAGGTGGCGGCGGTAGGGCGCCTTGCCCAAAACCTCCGTGCTCGCGGAAGGATTTGCCAGCACCGTGGCCCCCGCGAGCGCGAGATGGCTGGAGGGCGGAATCACCGCCCACAGATCCTCGCAGATCTCGACACCGAGCACGAAGCCCGGCACATCCAGCGCCTCAAACAACAACTCCTCCCCGACGGGCGCATCCTGATCATTCACACGCACCGTCGATGCGTTCAGCGTATGCGCGGGGGAAAACCACCGACGCTCGTAAAACTCCGACGAATTGGGCAGGAAAGTCTTCGGCACGATGCCGAGCACACGGCCCCGCGCCAGCACCGCCGCCACGTTGTAAAGCCGGTCCTGCACCCGCAGCGGCAGCCCCACGACCAGCACGCTCGGCAGATCATGCGTCGCCTGCACCAGTTCAACCAAGCCTTTGACGGCCGCATCCAGCAGCGCCGAGGTGTGAAACAAATCCGCACAGGAGTAGCCCGTGAGGCACAGCTCAGGAAACACCACCAGCCGGCAGCCTCGCTGCGAGAGTGCCCGCGCCTCACGCGCCAGGATCTCCGCATTCTTCGCCACATTTCCCAGCACCAGTTCCGGAGACACCGCAGCGACACGCACAAAACCAAGTCGTTCACGGGTGGCGGTCGGAGTAGGGGCTGCTTGCGGCATGCAGGAACCTAGCACGAGGGGTTCGGGGTGCGCGAGAAGTAAGTACGCCAGCGGGCCGCGCCCATGCCCCTATTCCAGCATCCGCGTCCTCAACTCCGGCGTCGGCATCATGCACGATTCGTCCTTGCCAAACCAGCGGTAGCGATTCCGCGCGACGAAGTAGTAAACCGCATCGCGCAGCGCACGCGGCAGCGGTTTGAAAATGAGCACGAGTTTCCACAGGCCACCCAGTGTGCGGGCGATTTCGAGCGCGGCATCGCTGGCCTTGAAAGCGCCCCTCGGTGTGAGAAACAGCATCGTGTTCGGCGCAGCGGGATCAAGGTCATGCCGCGTGTAGAGATCACGGCCCAGCGGACTTTGGATCGGCGCGAATTTGATTTTCCCTGCTGGATCGCGCCGAATGATGGAGCGCACGCCAGCATCGCAGAGATGGCAGACGCCATCAAAGAGCAGCAGATGGTCGTTGCTGGGGGCGTAGTGGGACATGGGTCAAAGGAGCACGGCCCGAAAAAAAGAAAAGGCCGGAGGTGCATGGCACCGCGTCAAGAAGTTCCTAAAAATCGCCGCTCACTCCAAGTTCTTTGTGCTGCCATCAGCAAAGATCACCCTGCCTTTGCCGCTGAGATGAACGAGGCCGATTTTCTCAACGACGCCAAAATAAACAATGCCGCCTTTGTCGCTGACAATGACGGGCGCTGTTCGTAGCGGGCATTCATCGCCTTGCGTATCGAAAGCGACAATGGAGCCGTTTCCGGTGGGAGCACTCTCAGGCCAGCGAGAAAAGTTCTCGTCGGCGAACGAGCCTCGCGCCCCGCTGCGGATGCCCCGGTAGTCTAAACTCGGTGTGCGCCAGAAAGCTCCCGTCATCGCGCCTTCTTTTTCTGTGCGGCTGTATGAAAACGCAATGCCCTGCCTTGCTCCGCCGAACTGCCATTGCTTTCCAAGCGCCTCAAATGGAATGACGACATCCGCCTTGGATGTGCCGGCGGCGATGGAATGAAGTTGTTTTGTCAGCCCGAGAAAAATCCTGGCATCCTTGGAGTGCGCGCCTTCAGGGAATAGGGTGAGATACTTCTGCAATGACTCCTCTGCGATTTTGTCAGTTTGCTTCCACGCAGTCTCATCAGGGCTTTCCTTGCTGTCTGCGGGGGCGGCTGGAGTTGTCGCAGGTGCCGTGGTGGGCGCGGCTGGTGCCTGCGCTGCTTCATCCACAATCCGGTGGCCGTTTCCATCGATCCGAATTCTGACGGGGCGGGTGCTGGCCGCAGCCTCAGCGGAGGGTGGCATGGCGGGCGCCTGCGCTGCTCCATCCACAATCCGGTGGCCATTCCCATCGATCCGAATTTTGACGGGGCGCGTCCTGGTTGAGACCGCGGCGGCATGTGCCTTGGTCGGCGTGGCGGGTGCTTGCGCCGCTCCATCTACAATCCGATGACCGTTTCCATCGATTCGAATTCTGACGGGGCGCGCGCTGGCCGCAGCCTCCGCGGCGGGTGGCGTGGAACTCGTTGGTGGCGGCTCCCCTTCAACAATGGCGTGCCCGCTGGCATCGATCTTGAAGCGTCTGCCAGACGTCGCCGATCGAGCGGCAATCTCCAGGTCGGAGGGGAGTGATTTGTCCAGGGACGTTGAACTTGGGTGCTCGGAAGCTGCAGGCACTGAACCTCCTGGCTTGGACAAACAGTTTCTGACCACTGCCGCTGCTGCGTCCCAGTCCGATGTGCTCACGTAGAATTTTTGAGTCACACGCCCGAAGGTTGCCTTGTCAGTGTAGATCCAGACGGCCGCCTGTCTGGCCCGTACGGACAAGCTTGAAGTCCCTTCCAAAATGCAGGCGAGAATGGGATCCACGGAGCCGACCGAGAAGTGAGTGGATGAGCCTGGATTGCTCTTTTCGAACTCCGCACAATACGCATCGAGCACATACGTGGCGGGAGTGGAGCGGGCTGTGATCGTGCTGCTGCGTCGATAGCTCTCCCTGCCTGTCATCTCCCCTTTGACGCCGGCCACGACCATGCTTTGTACGGAGGAACTGCCGCTTTTCAGGCGCGTGCCTGGCTCAATCGTCAATTCAAGCGGCACCCCGCTCTGGTCAGTCAGTTTCACGGCTGCCATCACAGAGTCGCCGCTGCTCCCGCCGGTGCCGCTGAAGGTGACACTGACTTTCTTGGATGCGATTGCGGCTGAGTGTTCCTCTGCCCAGACATTCTCAGCGACTCCGAAGCAAACTAGGAGCCATGCCCATGGCATCCACCGGCCGAGCACTCCCAACGAATACGCATTATTTGAAGAGGGGGTGTTCATAGCGTCCTGCGGGATTTTGGGCAATCTCCTGATTTCAATATTCCATATACCTCGTGGGTGTCACGGAGATTGAATAAGAACGTTACATCCATGCACAGGTTTACTTCCCGCATCAAGAATTCTTGACGACAAGGTTCATCTGCGGTTTTCAGTCAGGCTCAGGTTGTTTGCGTCTTGGCCTGACCTGCGAAAGGCCGGCACGTTTGGACTCACTCTGTTTTCCTGCGGTCCGGTGTCGTCGTCGCCGCCGAAAACCAGAAGAAGTAGGCAAGGATGAGCAGGGTGCCAAAGCCCAAAGTGAAACCCCAGGTGTGGGCATGAGCGACGGGATCGAAGACATGCGAAGCGATGCGACCGAGCAGCGATCCGGGGCGGCGGAGAAGGTCCCAGCTGTTCCAGCGCTCGAAACGCCCCAGGTAGATGCCGAACCCGCTCAAACCGAGCGAGCCAACACTGACACACCATGCCGTGGCGTGGGAATACTTTCG
>NCCR01000222.1 GCA_002279765.1 Verrucomicrobia bacterium 12-59-8
GGACAGTTTGCGCCCTTCCGCACTCTCACGAGTGCGGCCCCGTTGAAGCTGCGCCGTAGTGGCTTCGACGAGCTTGTCTGTGTGTGACCTTCCGCACTCTCACGAGTGCGGCCCCGTTGAAGCGTAGATGGTGGCGACCACTTGAAGCAGGATTCGGGCCTTCCGCACTCTCACGAGTGCGGCCCCGTTGAAGCTTGATCTTGCCCGCCTCGATCTCGCCTTTCTTCAGCACCTTCCGCACTCTCACGAGTGCGGCCCCGTTGAAGCTTGAACTCATGAAATGTTGTTCCAACATGCGGCGTCCCTTCCGCACTCTCACGAGTGCGGCCCCGTTGAAGCAGTCATGGGAGGGGTATTTATTCGCGTTGGAATCCATCCTTCCGCACTCTCACGAGTGCGGCCCCGTTGAAGCCAGAGGGGAATGGAGGGGATGGCGAGATATAGCAAAACCTTCCGCACTCTCACGAGTGCGGCCCCGTTGAAGCTGATAGGGGCTTTGCTCATGTGTTCAAGTTCTTTGGGGGCCTTCCGCACTCTCACGAGTGCGGCCCCGTTGAAGCTTGGCATCTGACTTTAAGCGACTCAGACGGCAAGCTTCCTTCCGCACTCTCACGAGTGCGGCCCCGTTGAAGCTTGATAACACCATGGGAAGCGGAACAACTGGCGTTCCTTCCGCACTCTCACGAGTGCGGCCCCGTTGAAGCTTTACACGCGGGGCATTTCAGGAGCTGAACTACCCCCCTTCCGCACTCTCACGAGTGCGGCCCCGTTGAAGCTGGTTCAGATAGAACAGAATCCAAAAGAGCTTTTGAAACCTTCCGCACTCTCACGAGTGCGGCCCCGTTGAAGCGATTGGGTGTTTGAGCAGAAGACCACCACATGGGAAGCCTTCCGCACTCTCACGAGTGCGGCCCCGTTGAAGCCGATGTTGGTCGAGCCGCTGGACGTGAGGGTCAGGCGCCTTCCGCACTCTCACGAGTGCGGCCCCGTTGAAGCTCAAGAACCCAACTCTTTCCCGTCCCGGAAGCGCCAGCCTTCCGCACTCTCACGAGTGCGGCCCCGTTGAAGCAAGCTCCCGGCGTTTTTCTGCTTCGATGGCAAGCGCGGCCCTTCCGCACTCTCACGAGTGCGGCCCCGTTGAAGCCGGGAAACATGGCGGACCACCATTCAAGGGGGGCCACCTCCTTCCGCACTCTCACGAGTGCGGCCCCGTTGAAGCGTCACCGTTCACCCCGACGGCACGAAGGAGCACCGCCCTTCCGCACTCTCACGAGTGCGGCCCCGTTGAAGCGAAATGACGGCGTCTGTTCTCATGGAGAATCAAGGCACCTTCCGCACTCTCACGAGTGCGGCCCCGTTGAAGCGATCAAGTGGCAGGCGTTTAGCTCCACGGCGGCGGAACCCTTCCGCACTCTCACGAGTGCGGCCCCGTTGAAGCAAAATAGCCTTGAATGTGGCGGGCGAATGAACGCTAAACCTTCCGCACTCTCACGAGTGCGGCCCCGTTGAAGCGTTGGAGGTGCATTCCAAGGGACTTAGTAGGGCGCAACCTTCCGCACTCTCACGAGTGCGGCCCCGTTGAAGCAAGTCAGATGCCAAGAATCAGACTTCTCTGTCACGCCCCTTCCGCACTCTCACGAGTGCGGCCCCGTTGAAGCAGCAGGCGCTCGAAGCGCTCGCCACCGCTGAAGCTGAGCCCTTCCGCACTCTCACGAGTGCGGCCCCGTTGAAGCATCGACCGGAGAGCCGCCGATGCAGCCCTCAAATTGCCTTCCGCACTCTCACGAGTGCGGCCCCGTTGAAGCATCGGCATGGCGCTGAATCACCTAGAATGGACACTCGACCTTCCGCACTCTCACGAGTGCGGCCCCGTTGAAGCCACACGTCGCGCACGGCTACGCTCGACTGGCGCCATCCTTCCGCACTCTCACGAGTGCGGCCCCGTTGAAGCCACCGACGTGGACGCCGACAAAATCGCCGGGGCCTCCCTTCCGCACTCTCACGAGTGCGGCCCCGTTGAAGCTCATACACCAGCCTGCCAGCAGTGCCGCCGGTGATAGCCTTCCGCACTCTCACGAGTGCGGCCCCGTTGAAGCGATACCCCCTCCAGCTTTGATGCCCTCTCCAGCTTTGCCTTCCGCACTCTCACGAGTGCGGCCCCGTTGAAGCCGTTGAGGAAGTTTGTTGTTGCCGTCTCTTCATCCTCCTTCCGCACTCTCACGAGTGCGGCCCCGTTGAAGCAATTCAGGGTCGCGTGTGAGATTACAGAGTATAATGACCTTCCGCACTCTCACGAGTGCGGCCCCGTTGAAGCTCCGCAAGCCGCTTGTATGACTGAAGGTTGTTTTCGATCCTTCCGCACTCTCACGAGTGCGGCCCCGTTGAAGCCTTGATTGCGCGGAAAGCGTTTTGAATTTCGTTAACCGCCTTCCGCACTCTCACGAGTGCGGCCCCGTTGAAGCAATGAGCTGCGCTTGAGCGCTGCTGAGGGAGAGCACGCCTTCCGCACTCTCACGAGTGCGGCCCCGTTGAAGCCCCTTCTTTTGGCGCGACGCGATACGCCAGAAGGTTCCCTTCCGCACTCTCACGAGTGCGGCCCCGTTGAAGCGAGAGCGGCGGTAGCATATAGGCCATCCGGCGTATAGTCCTTCCGCACTCTCACGAGTGCGGCCCCGTTGAAGCCATATTAGAGCCGTCAATGACGAGCTTGTCGCCCGCGCCTTCCGCACTCTCACGAGTGCGGCCCCGTTGAAGCTAAAACCAGACAAGGCCGCTTTTCCACCGGCGACGATCCTTCCGCACTCTCACGAGTGCGGCCCCGTTGAAGCAAAACTATTGCGGCGGATACGTGGAGATTCATCCCATCCTTCCGCACTCTCACGAGTGCGGCCCCGTTGAAGCCACCGAACGTGTTGGCCGCATTCAGCAGCGGCACCTTCCTTCCGCACTCTCACGAGTGCGGCCCCGTTGAAGCCAGATGTGGCCGGCCACGAGGGACGCGGGCTTCACCGCCTTCCGCACTCTCACGAGTGCGGCCCCGTTGAAGCACGGCGTCGATGACATATAGAGCAGCCGTCTCTGCGCCTTCCGCACTCTCACGAGTGCGGCCCCGTTGAAGCTCCACCTTTTCGCCACGCGGCTCCTCTGGCAGATCATCCCTTCCGCACTCTCACGAGTGCGGCCCCGTTGAAGCCTGACGCTGCAGCATGCGGGCGGTAGCATGCGCTTAGCCTTCCGCACTCTCACGAGTGCGGCCCCGTTGAAGCTAGTCCGTTGGTGCTCGGGCCTGCTGACACCAGCCACCCCTTCCGCACTCTCACGAGTGCGGCCCCGTTGAAGCGCCGTTGTTGCGGTAAAGGTGCGAGATCCGGTCCAGCCTTCCGCACTCTCACGAGTGCGGCCCCGTTGAAGCACGATGCTGCTCGCAAGCTCTTCAATCGCCGCCGGGTCACCTTCCGCACTCTCACGAGTGCGGCCCCGTTGAAGCACGGCCACCACTGGCCCCGTGACATCATCCAGCTCGCGCCCTTCCGCACTCTCACGAGTGCGGCCCCGTTGAAGCCGCACTTGAGGGATTTGAACGAGGAAGGTCTGCGCGCTCCTTCCGCACTCTCACGAGTGCGGCCCCGTTGAAGCACGAGTGACTACATGGGCGAGCGCGAGGAGGCGAACAACCTTCCGCACTCTCACGAGTGCGGCCCCGTTGAAGCAGGCTCACGATGGGATAACTGCGGATCAATTTCCAGACCCCTTCCGCACTCTCACGAGTGCGGCCCCGTTGAAGCAACTGGACCTCGTGGCCATGGCAGTGATGAAGGCCGGAGACCCTTCCGCAATCTCACGAGTGCGGCCCCGTTGAAGCAACGCACGCGCTCAATCAAAGCAGGATCATCAATTTGGCCTTCCGCACTCTCACGAGTGCGGCCCCGTTGAAGCATCGCATGGTCCATCTCTTTCAGCGCCAGCGCCCCTGCCTTCCGCACTCTCACGAGTGCGGCCCCGTTGAAGCATAGCGGGGAGTCGGGAGCGATGTGGATCGATCAGGCGCCTTCCGCACTCTCACGAGTGCGGCCCCGTTGAAGCCAAGGGGGCCTCGAGCACTTCGGAGCGTAAGGTCGAAGCCTTCCGCACTCTCACGAGTGCGGCCCCGTTGAAGCTGCTCGATCGCCATGTTCTCCAGCAGGCTCACCCCCCTTCCGCACTCTCACGAGTGCGGCCCCGTTGAAGCGCTTTCCCTTTTGTGATGACGCTATAAGGCCAGTCACCCTTCCGCACTCTCACGAGTGCGGCCCCGTTGAAGCAAGATACGGTCCACATTAATGCGCACCATGCCATTACCTTCCGCACTCTCACGAGTGCGGCCCCGTTGAAGCTCACCGTTAAGCCGTAAGGTGGTCAAGGTCATTGCCCCTTCCGCACTCTCACGAGTGCGGCCCCGTTGAAGCGATCCGAACGATTTTGCCGGGACAGTCTGTGACGACCTTCCGCACTCTCACGAGTGCGGCCCCGTTGAAGCATGGCCGAAGTCGTTGTAGAGCGTATCCTCGTCAATGATCCTTCCGCACTCTCACGAGTGCGGCCCCGTTGAAGCAGCGAAAACGATAGCTTCCCGTGGAATAACCCGCTGCCTTCCGCACTCTCACGAGTGCGGCCCCGTTGAAGCGCCTGCATGCGCAGAAAGTGCGAACACGCCGCCGCATACCTTCCGCACTCTCACGAGTGCGGCCCCGTTGAAGCATGTCCAGCTTCACGTCATCGCTGACGATGTGGCTGAGGTCCTTCCGCACTCTCACGAGTGCGGCCCCGTTGAAGCCACGGCTTCCGCCATGGCCCTCCCGCCATCTGAATCCCTTCCGCACTCTCACGAGTGCGGCCCCGTTGAAGCACGCCATCGAAGGCTGCACCATCAAGCTCAATGTGAACCCTTCCGCACTCTCACGAGTGCGGCCCCGTTGAAGCCACACATGTGCTGGGTAGCCTGGCGAGGGCATTTCCGCCTTCCGCACTCTCACGAGTGCGGCCCCGTTGAAGCGGCGATGGTTCCGAGGTGCAGACTCGCACGCCTGGTGTCGCCCTTCCGCACTCTCACGAGTGCGGCCCCGTTGAAGCGAGACCCTCGAGACGCTGCGAAAATATGAAAAGGACACCTTCCGCACTCTCACGAGTGCGGCCCCGTTGAAGCAACGTCTCACGGGAGCCTCCTACCCGTGGGGGGGGTGCCTTCCGCACTCTCACGAGTGCGGCCCCGTTGAAGCGAATTTACCGAGCAGAACATCAATTCTATCTCCCAAGGACCTTCCGCACTCTCACGAGTGCGGCCCCGTTGAAGCGACCATCGAGAAAGTGCATGAATCCAACTGAACTCACCTTCCGCACTCTCACGAGTGCGGCCCCGTTGAAGCATGATTGCGGCCAAGGGCGCAACCTTCACCCCGGAGCCCTTCCGCACTCTCACGAGTGCGGCCCCGTTGAAGCTTGTAGAGGTGAATACCTGGGATCAACGTAGCCACGCCGCCTTCCGCACTCTCACGAGTGCGGCCCCGTTGAAGCAGCGACGCGGGTGTTGAGATGTTTGATGGATTCGTGCCTTCCGCACTCTCACGAGTGCGGCCCCGTTGAAGCCTGCACTATTGACAAGGTGCCTAAAAAGGGGCAGGCACCTTCCGCACTCTCACGAGTGCGGCCCCGTTGAAGCCAATGCGGCCACAAGGGCCTTGCAGCGGTTGCGCATGCCCTTCCGCACTCTCACGAGTGCGGCCCCGTTGAAGCCTGAACGGCGGCGGCGTGCTCCTGCAACGCGGCTTGATCCTTCCGCACTCTCACGAGTGCGGCCCCGTTGAAGCCAAGTCCGGCTAGATTGCATGCCCTGCCGCAACTCACCTTCCGCACTCTCACGAGTGCGGCCCCGTTGAAGCATCGTGAGGGCCATCAACAGCAAGCCCGCCAAGATCCCTTCCGCACTCTCACGAGTGCGGCCCCGTTGAAGCGAAGAGCACCTGGTTCACCCAGGTATTGACGCCATTACCCTTCCGCACTCTCACGAGTGCGGCCCCGTTGAAGCGGGGCTAAAAGATTCCTTAGCCGGGGGCGGGCGGGACGCCTTCCGCACTCTCACGAGTGCGGCCCCGTTGAAGCGATCGGTCGCGTCTGCGAATCCACTGCCAGGAACAACTCCCTTCCGCACTCTCACGAGTGCGGCCCCGTTGAAGCTAATGATCCCGCCGCTGCTGCTGATGCCGCAGATGCCCCTTCCGCACTCTCACGAGTGCGGCCCCGTTGAAGCGAGCTTCATCCGCCGAGCAGTCTGCCAACGATTGTGTCCCTTCCGCACTCTCACGAGTGCGGCCCCGTTGAAGCTTGGCGACAGCTTAAAATTCAGCTTTGGGGCCCACACCCTTCCGCACTCTCACGAGTGCGGCCCCGTTGAAGCCTCGCGGCAGAGATCATACATCTCTGAGAGTTCTTGGACCTTCCGCACTCTCACGAGTGCGGCCCCGTTGAAGCTTCCACTACTTCAATGGGCTAGGTGGATTTTATGGCACCTTCCGCACTCTCACGAGTGCGGCCCCGTTGAAGCCATCCAACCGCTGCCGACTGGGGGATTTTGTCCCTGCCCTTCCGCACTCTCACGAGTGCGGCCCCGTTGAAGCTCCACCAGTGCCTTCTCTCGCAGCTTCGGTTCGTTGTCCTTCCGCACTCTCACGAGTGCGGCCCCGTTGAAGCAAGGTGCTGGAGTCGGCGAGCGAGGGCAAGACCAAGGGGCCGGTGCATGTGAGCGAGGCGCTGAATGAGCTGGTGGAACACATCATCCGACTGCAGGAGAACAAGGGGAAGATTTTGGGGATCAGCACAGGCATCCCCGATCTAGACCGCGCCATCGGCGGCCAGGGGCTGGAGCCGGGGGACAAGTTTGTGATCGGTGCGAGGCCGAAGATGGGGAAGACGAACCTGCTGTGCACGCTGATCAAGAACATCTGCATTGATCAGGGGGTGCCGTCGCTGGTGCTGAGCATGGAGATGGGCAAGCGGCGGCTGCTATCGCGCATTACCGCCACGCGGTATGGGTTTTCACCGGAGGCCTTCCGCACTCTCACGAGTGCGGCCCCGTTGAAGCAGTGCGGTTTGCGGTGACGAGAGGCGGGACGTGTCAACCTTCCGCACTCTCACGAGTGCGGCCCCGTTGAAGCTCGGCGGCGAGGCGACGCAGCGCGGCGGCGACCCAGACCTTCCGCACTCTCACGAGTGCGGCCCCGTTGAAGCCGAGCCAAGCAAGCTGACCCACAGTGTTATCGGCACCGGCCTTCCGCACTCTCACGAGTGCGGCCCCGTTGAAGCACCGACTGCTGAGAGCATCTCGGCCCCGCCCTGGACCTTCCGCACTCTCACGAGTGCGGCCCCGTTGAAGCACAGCGTAACCGATACCTTGGATTATGTCCGTCGCAAGCCTTCCGCACTCTCACGAGTGCGGCCCCGTTGAAGCCTGTGCGTGGCGGAGTTTGTCAGAACGCATGAATCTTTCCTTCCGCACTCTCACGAGTGCGGCCCCGTTGAAGCGACGTTTTCAAGCACCACCCATTCGGGGCGAATCTCTCCCTTCCGCACTCTCACGAGTGCGGCCCCGTTGAAGCTCGATGACGCGGATGAGCTGCGGGAGCTTCTCCTGTCCTTCCGCACTCTCACGAGTGCGGCCCCGTTGAAGCGCAGACGCGGCCGATCAAACGACGCGTAACGGAGCTGCCTTCCGCACTCTCACGAGTGCGGCCCCGTTGAAGCGCCTCCGCAGCGCTGCGCTCTATCGCCTGCTTTTTGACCTTCCGCACTCTCACGAGTGCGGCCCCGTTGAAGCGTGAGAGGGGCGGCGTTTCATTTGGCCGGACCGTGACCCTTCCGCACTCTCACGAGTGCGGCCCCGTTGAAGCATGATGGCGTAGAGCTGCCGCTGCTCTTTGTGCAGCGCCTTCCGCACTCTCACGAGTGCGGCCCCGTTGAAGCCTTGCGGCCATCGCCCCAGGTATCTGCGGCACTCAGGCGCCTTCCGCACTCTCACGAGTGCGGCCCCGTTGAAGCTTGCAGTGGGATGGTCTCGTGCTGAATATGTTTTCTACCTTCCGCACTCTCACGAGTGCGGCCCCGTTGAAGCGGACGCTTCACCAGTGGATCCTCCTCACACTCCAGGCACCTTCCGCACTCTCACGAGTGCGGCCCCGTTGAAGCACGCGCCGCAGACCTGTACAGCCTCGCCGCCACATCGCCTTCCGCACTCTCACGAGTGCGGCCCCGTTGAAGCCCCATTCCATCGAGACCGCTTTCATCGGCTTCCATCGGCCTTCCGCACTCTCACGAGTGCGGCCCCGTTGAAGCTTGGCGTGGTGCCCACGATTGGCGGCACGCCGTTGGACGCCTTCCGCACTCTCACGAGTGCGGCCCCGTTGAAGCATAAGGATGGCGAGGAAAATGGCGGCGGTGGAAATGCCTTCCGCACTCTCACGAGTGCGGCCCCGTTGAAGCTCCCCAAGGGCGGCGCGGGTTTCTGGCGTTACATGCACGCCTTCCGCACTCTCACGAGTGCGGCCCCGTTGAAGCACGGCGGGGTCGAGACGCAAGGCCACGGACACAGTGACCGCCTTCCGCACTCTCACGAGTGCGGCCCCGTTGAAGCCACATCCTCAGTGGAGGCCCAGCTACCATTCTTCACCCATCCTTCCGCACTCTCACGAGTGCGGCCCCGTTGAAGCACGACATCTGGACGAGCTACTTTAGAAATGCAGACGTACCCTTCCGCACTCTCACGAGTGCGGCCCCGTTGAAGCCTAGTAATGGCGGCAACCTGGGGGTCTCCAACGCGCTGACCTTCCGCACTCTCACGAGTGCGGCCCCGTTGAAGCACGTGGAGGCAGGGC
>NCCR01000223.1:0-4438 GCA_002279765.1 Verrucomicrobia bacterium 12-59-8
ACAAACTGGGCGAAGCTTACTTGCGAGTAGGCATCGGCAATGTTGACCGCCCGGTCCCAAATGGCCTTCAGCTGGTTCCACTCGGCGTTGAAGCGATCACGACGTGAGGCAGATTCCCGGTAGAGTTCAGCCAGCTCGGGGCTGAGATTAAGCAGCATCAAGATCGCCTGATCGCGCTCGATACGCCGCATCTGGGCCACGAGGTCGAACTGATCACCAGCTAGATTGCAGCAGTTGGTGATGAATCTTCTACCAAGCGTGAACGGGTCTGGGTAGAATGTCGCCAGACCTTTCCGGCAAAACGGACAAACCGCCTGGCGGGTCGACTTGTCGGTGAATTGTAATTCAAGCCGTCCAGCTACTACTTGCCAGATCTCAGATAAGGGGTTCAACGTGTTACGAGACATAGTATCCAATTCCAATTTAACAATGATTCAACACATAGCCCCGGAGGCTTTACCTGACTACGTAAAGTCTGCCGGGATTGACGATTTAGGGGTTTCAGCCGACGTTCCACCTAACGGATTTGCCTATCGGCTACACGGCAATCCGCTGCTGCCCTGTCACAACAAAGCAGCCGCGTTTGTTAGTCGCCTCTACTTTGAACTGCAGCGCGACCAGGTGGATTCTACTACGGCTCGGCAGATCGACGCAAAACTTGCCGGCTTCGAGCGAATGTTCGCAATCGACCCAGAGGAAATCAAGACCGCGGTCAACGACCTGGCGAGAGTCAACGCTGAACTGCCGGCCCAACAGCAAGCCAACAAGCTGGCCTGCCAGTACGGTATGCAGCCCGACTCGATTCCGGTCGAGACCCTGATCGGAGCCGCCCGGGAGCTGAAGACCGCCGGGGCGAACAACATGTTGATTAACGACTGGTCGTTCGACCGGCCGCTGCTCAACGCCAGTCGGGAAGTCCGCAAGCTCGCCAACCTGTACCAGTGCGACCGGATGGCCGAGCTGGCCAACGAACTCGGTAAGGTGTCGCCCCGCCGAGCTGTCGAGTTTATTCCAAAGCTCGCCAGCCTGTTGGCCGATCGGTTGACGATCGTTAAACCTTACGCGATGCATGACCGCGAGGTGCTGAGCCAGGGCCGAGAGACGGTTCGAGTTGGCCGCTCGGTCGGTAAATCACTCACCTCGCATAGTAAACTAGCCGGCGTGTTCGGCTCGAGCATTCCGGTCAACCTGCAGGTTCAGCGGATCTTGAGTCAGCTGCCGACGGTCGACCACCCGGCGATTCGTTTGTGCGATCACGAGATCGACCCGCGGCGGATTCTCCCCCACCTGCCGAAGATCGCGAGCCTGACCGGCATGCCGCTCATTAGCGATATGCTCCAGCTGCCGGTTAACGGTTGGGAACAAATGCTTGACGATGCCCCGGTGGAAACCAAGCGAACGATTCTAGACAACGTTACGTTGTAGCGCCCGTCAGGGTATCGAATACGCCCTGCATCTCCCGAGCGGTGATGCAGGGTTTTCCTTCTCGAGTGTGTAGTTTAACCAACTGTTCGAAGGTCTCGTGGGCGTAATCGTACATGGCCTGCTTGAGCGACTTGGCGTATTGGTCTGTCTGGCCCGCCATGGCTTCGAAGAACGCTGGGTCGCCCAGCGGGTCGGGGGTTGGGAAGATCGCGGTGATGAGCGGTGGCACCGGGCCGATCGCCCCTTCGCTGCTGAGCACCGCCGCCCAGTAGGTCCGGATCTCCTCGGTGAAGCTTTGCTGCATCAAGGCCGAGACGCCACGAGGTGTTAAGTCGGTTGTGATCAACGATAGGTCGAACAGGGCTAAGCTGCACTCGGTCGCGTTAGCGGGGTTGAATACGCCTGGTAGTGGCGGGTTGGTCGCGTTGCACATATTGGCAAACTCGATAAAGCTCGGCAGGCTGTTGAAGATCAAGTCGGTAAAGACCGCCGTGGCGGCCAACAGGATCTTCCCACGGGTGAAGTCATCTACGGTTTGGCTGATCTCGCGCTCGAGCTCCGATAGATAGAACTCCGGGTCGAAATCGTAATCAGGATCGTCATCGCTGGTCGGTAGCTGGATGTCGCTAACCAACAGGGAGGCGTACCAACAAACCGAGATTGAAGACTGCTCGTTGGCCAGGACGCGACGGACGATATCTTGAGTCTGTAGCTTATCCGTCGCGTTGGCCATGATGTTCCGGTCTGTTAGTTATTCAATGAGGAGAAGGTCACCGTACGGGCCTGGACGATATCCATCCCGCTAGCGGTGATCTCAGCCGAGGTCGGCTGATGGTTATAGAGCTTCTTGGCCTTGCGGTCAAAGAAGCATCGAACCGTATCGGCCACGCCGGGGGTCGGTAGGTTCAACTCGGTACGGGCTGCGGGCAACACGTCATCGTTGACGTGTAGTTCCTGCAGCTCTTGGACCTGTTCGGAAATGTCCGGCAAGTCGCTGATGAACGTCAGTTGGTTCTTCGCTAGATTCTTCGCTACGATCTGAAGCATGTTAAATAAACCCCGGTACGGTGTTCGTATTCGCGCCTGAGCCTTCGCGATACGAGATTCTAATTCGGTCTCCGGAACCAGCTCGCTGACGCACTATCGCTTTCTTGTCGTCGGGCAACCGGACCAGAAAGGTCCGCAGCTCGTTGTACTTATTCGACAGGGCCACCATCGCGTCTTGCTTGCCTGAACAGCTACCACATTGTCGCTGTAGTTCCAGAATCGTGCTATGGAATATACGCAATTCCGGTACGGCTTCCAACAGGGCGGCGGAACCCAAGATGTTATTTACAATGAAATGATTGTCAGCAATGATCACAAAGCACCCTAGACCGTAATGGTTATGTCGCGAACGTCTGGTGTCTCGAAACGCTTGAGGGCTGTCAGGAGACTCTTAACCCGTCGACGCAGCATCGTGATGAAGTCATCGATCATGTCCTGCCCGTCAGGGTTCTCCGGCACGTCGGCCGATAGCGTGATGGAATCTACACGATAGAAACTCCAAGGGTCTTCCCCCGGGGCATCCTCCGGCAGGTTGTCCAGATCGGCCGCGGTCGCGATCGTCTGGTATTCAACCAGGTAACCGTCTTCGTTTTCGGCCGGGACTCGCTGGACTACGAATAGCCGGTTGGTCACATTGACAGGGTCCAGTAGGGAGAACTCGACCGTGCGGACTCGAGGCCCCAGTGACGGTAGCGAGGAGGCGTCCTCCATATGGATCCTGATACTGTAACTCATGGGAAATGCCTTTTAACTAACTCGACGTAGTCCTGCTGCCAGTGGGGTTGGAGCTCGTAGTCTACCTCGACAATCGGCTGTCGGCCAATCGTCGCATAGCCGGTCTCGTCAGCGTACGAGAGCGAGCTGAGGTGCAGCCGCTGGGTGGCCCGCCAGCGATAGATGTAAAAGTGCCAACTGGAGTTCGGCCGGAGCGCGTGCTTGATATCCGCCGCGACGCTGAACTGCTCGCGAGCAACCCGGTCCGCGTCGGCACTTTGCAGCGGATAGCCTACCCGGCGGGCAAGCGGCAGCGAATAGACATCATTCATGTAACCGTTCTGTCCGTCGAACGTCAGCTTATTCGTGTCGTCATCCATGAAGTAGAAGCCGTGGACCGTCATCACATCGGCGCCTCGCAGATGCGATCGGCAACTGTTGAGCCGGCCCGGTAGCGAAATGTCATCATCGTCCCACGGGGTGAAGTAATCACCGCTCATGCGGTCAATCGCATGACGGTACTTGTGACCTAAGGTCTCAAACCGGGTCGGCGAATTGATGAGCGTAATGTCTGAGTATCGCGGATCGTCAGGCAGCCTAAGGGTTTGACCTGGCGTGTCGTTAATGATGAACAACTCGCGGTTGACGTACTGTTGCCGAACAAAAGACTCGATCGCCTCTTCGACGATCACGGCGTCGATCGAGCCGTCCGGTCGACGCCGAAGCCGATTGTAGGTCGGCATCAAACAAGAGATCCGCGGCTGGGACTTGATACTTGGTTGTAAGTAGTCGTCTCGGGTATCGTCGTACATATCAGGCCTCTCGCTTTATGAATCTCGGAACTTCAAATTCGGTAAAGTATTCGCTCTCTTTGTAGGGATCATCCAGCAAGCGGAGCGGGTAACCCAAGAACGGCAGCTGGCCCTCGGGGCGTGGTAGCGGCCGGATCCCGAGCGTGTCGACATTCTGACGGATCAGTGCCCGCTTGTCATCGGCGATCGCAGGCTTGAAGGCCTGTTCGACCCAGTCCAGCGGCAATGAACATTCCGTCCAGCCGATCAGCATGTTGCGATACTTATGCTCAAACGGCATCGTGTAGCGGATCTCGCGCGACTTGTCCAAGAACAGGTGCCACCACTTCAAGAACGGCAGGTTCCAGCAGGTTCGGCCGTGGAGCCGGTACTTCTCGTGGATGTAGCCCTCCTCGGAGCCGAAGTGGTGCATGGCCGGATGGAAGCCCAGCCAGGTATCG
>NCCR01000223.1:4517-11557 GCA_002279765.1 Verrucomicrobia bacterium 12-59-8
GAAGCGGCACCTGGTAGATGTCGGGCTTCTTCATCGCGGGACCTCGGTAAGTACCCCAGCGACCGAAGTTGTAACTTCCGATCCCGGGATTCATGTGGGTCGCGAACGTGGTCCCGTTGGGCTCTACGATCGGACCTTGAAACAAGTCGTTGGTCGGATGCGATCGCTTCAGGAAATTGATCAGCTTCATCAACGAGCCTGCCGGCAGGGTGATGTGTGAATCCATTACCAGTACGTACTCGGTCTGGGCAGCGCGAACCACCAGGTCCTTAACGTACGTGCCGCTGTAGGGTCCGATCGCGACGTAGTGACCGTGGGGTAACTTCTTCGTAACGAACTCGCGAGTGTCGTGACCGTGGCCCGACTTCGGATTGTTATCCAACACGACGAACTCGACGTCGGGCAGGATCTCTGGATGGCCCTGCAGTATAGCCATAAGGGTCAAGGCCAGCTGCGGGTAAGAATCATAGACCGGCATCCCGATAGTCAATATCGGACGACGGTGATCACCGGGTAGCTCCACCGCTACCCGGGGGTCAAAGTTCGGCATGGTTTTCCTGCTGTTAAGGTAACGTTGTTGTCGACCCCGCGGTGGTACTGTTGCTCACCGTCGTGGCCGCTTCGGTTGTGGTTGTCTGAACCGTACTTGAACTACTGGTCGTGGTGGCTGGCGGCGTACTGGTTGTCACCGGCACCGTGGTGGTCGTTGTCGGCGGGGTTGTGGTGTAATACTCCGTTGTGGTTGGCGTTGTCGTAGTCGACGGTACGGTTGTAGTCGGCGACGTTACACACTCAGGAATATCACAGCAATCCGGATCGTCAGTAACCCGTTGGAACAAATCACCAACCCGGTTAGCCAGACAATCACTAGTCTCATTCGTCCAACCACTACCCGGCGAGGTCTCACTACACATCGCATAGTAATCGCGCCGGGTTCCACCTGAATCCATGCCGTAACCGACCCAGATCCCTCCAGGATTCTCACCACTGGAAACCCGAATAACCCACAGGGTAGCACAAGGTAAGTCGCCCGGACAGCTACAGAAGATTTTCACCTCCCCTTCGGACCCGCCGCCACTCGGTAGCGTCATGCCGTCGCATGGATTCGTACCACCGCCACCTCCGCCTCCGCCACCTGAATCCAAACAGCAGTTCGGACTCGGGAAGCCTCGCTGGAGCGAATCGCTTAAGCTTGCCGCTAGCTCCTCGGCCGTGACGTTCTGCCAGCTCGCAACCCCGCTGGACGGATTACTGGTCGAACAGCACTCGTAATAGTCCCCAAGGGACCCATAACCAACCCGCTCGGCCGTACTGCCGTTTGTAGGTGGTGCCGGAGCACCTGCCGATACCTGAGCGCTCCAGAGCGTACCGGGCGTACAGCCCGCCGAGGCGCCGCTGGGCGGATTGTATGAGTCAGCAGTCCCGGTCGAGGTGCCGACCTGTCCGAGCGGTTCCCAAGCCCCATCGCAGTAGATGAACCAGCAGCAGTACTTATTGCCATAGTCCTGCCGGTAGCACACATAGACCGTGATGTTGATCCAGTAGGAGCACTCACCAAAGGGCACGACCGTAACGCTCATCGGCGGACCAGAGCAGCTCGCTGTATAGACAACCGTTTTGGTCCAAAACAAGATCGGGCTACAGCCATCCTGACCGTCCTGGCCGTCTTGTCCATCCTGACCGTCCTGACCGTCTTGCCCGTCCTGCCCGTCGGTACCGGGCTCGCCTACGACTGGCAACGGCGGCTCGATCGGTAGCTCGGGGTCGATAACCGGTCGGTCCGGTGGTGGCAAGACCTCGCAGTCGAGCACCAGGTCGCCGAGGATCGGACGGCAGATCGGCTCACAGCCGCACCCGCTATCGGCGAAGACCTGTGCCGACGGGTCACAGTCGGCTGTCTGAAGCTTAGTGCTGTTCAGCGTAAACTCGAGCCGGACGGTCTGTTCACCGGTAAGTCTAGAGAGCGTTACGGTCGCGCCCGATTGGTCACCGACTCGAAGCGACTTGGCGGTGATCTTCGCCAGCCCGCTGGCCAGTGGTTGATCGATCGACTCTAGGGTCAATTGGTCCTGCTGGAGATCGTTATCATGCAGGACCGTGACCCGCGGGTAGAACGTGGTCGGCACACCGTCGAGCGAGATCGTGAGCTGAAACGTTAGAGACTTTAGGTACGGCAGGTTGGTCAATGTCCCGACCGAGTAGAAGAACCCGCCGGGACTCTGCAGCGAGTTCAGGTCCCAGTTCGAATTGGCCAACGTGTTGTTCGTGAACGTACGGATCTGCGTACCGGAATAGTCCAGCGAGGTTAACCCCGTGGAGCCCGGATCCGGCTTGGCGTTCGGGATCGCCTGCGAGAACTTGAGTGAAATGGAACCGACCCGTGCGTTTAATGCCATTTCGTAAGTCCAATTTCCGTTATGTGAAGCTGACCTCTCGATTCAAAACTAATCAGCAGCTCGGTGGTGCCAACTTCAATGAACTCGGTCTTGAGTCGAGACTGCTCGGCAACCAGTTGGCCGGTCGCCAACGGGGCACCGGTCCGCCAATCTTTAATCACATAGCTGGCCGCACCGTCAAGCTTGTAGGAGGCCTGCAGGGCGTAGCGACCTGGCGTAACCGGAATAACCGGTTGAGTCAGGAACCCGCCGGCGGCCACGATCGCGTGCGGCATACCTTCCAGAATGTCTGGCTGCTCGTCGATCGTGACATGCTTAAACTGCCAGAAGGTGAGCTGCTGTAAGAAGTAGGCGTTCCGTACGTAGAGAATCGAATCAGCTACGAACGGCTTCGCGGCAGTCACGATCTGCTGTGTCTCGTAACCGGAAACCCGCGGCGGAACACACTCACAGTTGAACTCCGCTTGGTTCTCGATAACGTTCCAGCCCGAGACGTCCTTCCGGTAGCGACATGATCCATATCGCGACGCGTCGCCGACGGCCAACCAGGTGGTCTCCTGCGAGCGGATCGACTCCGCGCTGTAGCTTACCAGCCCTTGAATCGACGCAGTGGTCAAGTAACCACCTCGCTTATCAGGCTCGCCCGGGCACGGTGTCTCACCTGATGCAGGTCCGCAGTGGGATTCCGATGGAGGCAGACACTCAACCGGCTGCGGGGTGGTGAACTCTGGACAGAATCGAACCCCCTCGCCGTTTACATTCACGACCAGTCGGTGAAGGTCCGGATGGCTGTCGATCAAGACCCCCATGTCGCTGGTGATCTGGATGTTCGGACCCGCCACGCCGTTGATGGTTCGCAGCACGTCACCGCAGGCCAGCCCGCCGTCCAGATAGGCAGCTCCGACCAGTGTCGACTCGCCGTCGTACAGCGGGATCTCGGCTAGCGGGATGCCAAGCTCGCCACCGCCCTGTGTTGCCCGAACGGTGACCTGATGGCTGCCAGCCTGCAGGATGTCGACCTGGTAACCGCCTGCAAGTCGAATCGCTTCCGGTTCACCTTCGTACTGCAGCAGGTATGGGTCTTGGTTAACCGGCGGCTTATCGATGCAGTCCGGATCCGGTCGCCAGTGGGTGCGGTTCTGCGACCAGACCTCGAGCCGCTTGCGTCGCAGTCCACCTGCATAGAATATCCGGCCTGGCTCTACGTCCAGCTCGGGCAAGTTCTCACCGCCGCCGAAGCAACTAACCAAGCCGTTCCGCAGCGATTCATCGTCGAGTATGCCGGTCGTCAGATAGCCGCTCCACTTGCTGGTTGCCGCTTGACCTTCCATCAACTGGCCCGTCGCGGCACTGCAACGACGCAGCGATGCGGAGAGTAATTCCGTATAGGAACCTGAATTACCTGGTAGTACTCGGATCACAACCCAAACCCTTCCAGTCGACGGCCAGTTGAATAACAACCGGGTCACCCCCGTATTGGTTACCGCCACGCTGGCGATCTCGGCTAGGTTCACGTCCAGTACGACCAATTCCGTAACGTCAACCACCTGCGAGAACCCAACGGCAAACACCATCTGGGCTCCGGTCGGCAGTGAAGCGATGACCGGCTGCCGAATGTGCTCAATGCTGTTTGCATGCTGGTAGATTTGATCTTTGCTCTGAGCCGGTAGCTGGATCACCCCAGCGGTATACTCCCAGCAGTCATCGGGATTTGGCTGCGTCGTAACATTGTTGGTCGTCGTCCCGCTGGTCGTTCCACTGCCGGTCGTTCCACTGCCGGTCGTAGTCGCCGGGCCGGTTGTGGTGGTCGGGCCAGTCGTCGTTGGCCCGGTGGTTGTGGTCGGCGGCATGGTGGTCGTGAGTTCAGTCGGGGTCGTACCGCCGGTGTCTAACAAGCGAGCACCCGAGAACCCGAACGCTCTTGGAAGAACTCGGCAGCCACCGCCTGCGATCTGCGGTCGTCGGTTCAAGAAGTAATGCCCCGCTTGATCGCTATCGACAAAGTTCGTCAGATCGACCAAAGCCGGGAATCGGTTCCTCGGATAGTTACCGCTCACCGGAGTCGCCGGTGATTCTTCCACGATCTGGGTCGAGTTCCACTGACCGGCTTGATACAACAGCGAGGCGGTCGGCACAACTTCAATCTTACCGAGCGGCTGTACGTAACCACTGGCCGCGTTGGCGACGGTTCCAAGGTAGGTTCCCGACAGTGACAGCACGAAGGTCTTGTTATGAGCCTGCACGACCAGTTGTGAGTTGTGATAATCAAACGCGATGTCGCTCAGCTGCAACGTCGGGTCAAAGAAAATCAGCGTCGCGGCGGTCAGCGCCGGATCAGCGTGGAACACCTTGCCGCCCTCGGTCGTGAAGTAAATCGCCGGACCGTCGGCACAGCAGATACCGGTCGCCCCATCGTTGGTCGGCAGGTAGGCGAGCTGCGTTTCACGGAACGATCGAACGCCGTCCTGACAGGCCGCATAGACCTTACCATACTGCCAGCTGCCGGGCTGAGTCGTGGTCGGCTGAGTCGTGGTAGCAAGGGTTGTAGTTGGCGCGAGCGTGGTCGTCGGAGCTGTAGTCGGATTTGTCAACTGATAACTAGCTGCTGAATAAAAATAGCCAGCCGCGCATTCCGCTAAGTTAAACCCGCCACCGTAGTTAGAACCGTCGGCACCACGATACCATCGATTGGCGTACAACAGGTACTCGACGTCGACCGGTTGAATATTACGAGACGCTAGGCTAAACATCGGCAGATCGCAGCCGAACGGCGGTGCGGTAAATCCTCGCGATGAACTTATATCGCTAGCGGGCTCGATCGCCGATCCGCTAAGTGGCAACGTTTCGGTGGAGAACTGTAAACCCAACTGAGCTCCACGACGGTTGCCAAACTGAGCCAACACGCCGCACACGCCTTCGGTTGGACGAAAAAAGGCTTCGCCGGTGTTCGTAAGGGTCGACGGTGGAGAGTTATCATTATGGATCGAGGCATGTATCGCATCCGGCTTAAACATGAAAACCGCAACCCCGACGGCACCCTGCGGGAAACTAGTATCACACGCGGCATCGATCTCCAATCGGTAATTGCTACCCGTCGGGGCCGCGCTGCTAAACAACGTCGCGACGTGGCTCAGCTTGACCGTCGGGCTGCTGAACTCGGCCTTAACCGAAACTTCGCTCTCGGCCACCAACGTAGAGTCAGCCATGTTCCGCATTCGGATTCGAACCGCCACGTCGGTATTCCAAGCTGAAGTTGCGTTTCCGGTTGGACCCGTGTAGGGAGCTGTCTTGCTCGTCGTAGCTGGAACCAGCTCATGACGAATGTAAACTAAGCAAAGCCACTCGTCTCCGAAATTCAAATTGTTAAGCTGCCGGATAGACGTATAGCTGCCCGCCGTCACGGCGTGAACCGTTTCATCAATGTAGTGGTAATGAAACCCGTTGGTTAAACCATCCAGACAGATGAACTGCAAGTCGGTCTTATGTTTGTACCAATTGATCCGCGACGGGTTATCGATACCTTGGAAGTTCACATTCACCTGCGAGGTGTCGGTAAAGTGTAAACGTCGAAAACCAGCAACCCGATGTACCCCTGGATCATACGGCCCCGGTAACGTGAAGTTACTTCGTAGGTTACCGTAGACGTTGTACATCAGGTCCCAGTTGTCCACCGGGGTCGATCCGTTGTAGCTCAAGACGCTGAGTCGCTGCTGCGGGGCGGGGTCAAACGGCAGTGTGGTTTTGTTTTCGCGCCACCATTCATAGGTGATCTGACTGGACAATAACATCACGTAGTTGGCCGGCTGCTGAGGCGTGACCGGCTTAAACTTGCTACCTAAAATGACAGTCCCGACCGAACCCGCCATTTCTGCTAACTGAATTCCAAAGAAAGTCTCGCTACCGACAAACCCATGCAGCGCGGTTGAATTAAACCGGCTATCCGTAGGGCACGTGCCGCCCGGCTGGGTTGTGGTCGGCTGGGTCGTAACGTTGCTGGTCGTAGTGGGCGGCAGGGTGGTGGTCGCCTGCGTCAGGATATCAACCTCAAAGTCAGCCGAACTCGGAACCGCGATCGCACGAATGAAATTATCCTCGAGCTCCGGGAAGGGTTGCACCTCCACGTTGGCTTCATGATAGTACGGCTCGGTGCCGGGAACCCCCAGGTAGACCACGGTACCGAATTGATAACCCAGTACGACCACGTGACCGCTGCGGTCCATCGCGATGTCGACCGGCACCTCAGAGTTGTTAATCGCCGGCTCGCCCAACAGACGATTCGGTATCGGTAGCTTGTTCCAATTGAACAGTGAAATCAGTTGATCGTTAGGTCCCGGCACCGAGGTGTAGAGCCCTCCGTAGATCGACTGGTCGGCAAACATGAATACCCGCGAGGCAATACGATTCGGACCTGCCGAATCACTGTAGGGGTCCGGCACACTGGCGATTACGCTCAGCTTCACCGGCGGGGTGAGGGGATTTTCGAACACGACCGAATGGAATCCCATCGGCTGGCCGGGGCAGCATTGTATGAACCGCTGGAGGTAACTCTCAAGCTGGATCCCGCTAGGGTTTTGCGGATTGACATTGCTGATGACTTCAAATTGACCTGCATGGATGTTCGGCTCAAACTTGTCATACGATCGC
>NCCR01000224.1 GCA_002279765.1 Verrucomicrobia bacterium 12-59-8
GGGTGGGCGGCTGGGAAGGGATCTGCGGCGCTGGGGCGGCGGATGGGGGAGCTGCTGGCGCTGCTATTGGCCTGCGCTGAGAAGGGTCGGGCAGCGGTGATAAGATGCGCGGGCGGGGAGTGGCCTGTTCGAGCGGCCGATAGGGGACCCTGACTGGCGGCTGAGGCTGGGGCAGTGCCTGCTCTGGCGGGCTGCCTGCAAGGGGCTGCTTTTTGCGCAGGTAGGTGGGGAGATCGAAAATGGATTTGGAGGTGTCGAACATGGCGGATGCGTGGCCGCAGGGCGGCGGTGGCACCTTCCGAGTTCTTCACAGCGTCAGGTTTATTGAGAGGGTCGGAAAAAGGATTGGGTCGTGATTTGGGAATGCAAGTGGAAAATGTGTGGAAGTGGTAGATGATGGTATTCAAGTGGTGGTGATGGGAAGACGGCTGAGCAATGGGGCTGGCGCGGGTGTGATGCCGCGCCTCGTGCTGACGAATGCCTCCGGTTCTAGAAACATTCCGGCATGAAAAGCCGCCGCCGCAGGGTTGCCATGCACGGCAGGCTGGTGCGTCGCATTTTCGATGCCTTGCCTTTCTGGTATGTTTGTGGCAAACAGCCGCAGACATCATCAGGACAGTCGCATGCCTACCGAAGTCGTGGCCCCCGGATGCCTCCCATCACTGCGTTGGAGACAGCAAGGTGCCGGTGAACAGGGAGAAGCACTCCGAGGAGGGCAAGGTGCTGGCGTGTTGAGTTGGAAGTAGATTCGCTTGGCTCCGTTATCAGCGTTGTTGGTGAGTGAATGATCTGCAGCCGCAAGTGTGAGAGCGCTGGCTGAAGAGACTTCACGACGCCGCTTCAACAAAGGAGGAGCTGTCCTGACTTTATTTTACTAATAGGCTGGCACGTCCCGCGCTATTGGTTGGCGCGTGGGTTCATTTCTTTGAACCACTGGCGGAAGTTTTCTTTGAAGGCGTGCTGTTGCAGCAGGGACTAGTGGAGGTGGATCAAAAGTGGTAGATTGTGGTAGATTGCGGAAGTCAGGCGCGTGCGGATGCTGACTGGCTGGCAGAAGGTGTGCGCAAGGCGGCTTTGCGGGAATGGCGCAGCAGTTCTTGCAGATGGGTGTCAAGATGGCTTTCGTCCGTGTCTTTCCAATTGTTGCTCATTTTTCTGAGCTGGGCTTTGAAGGCCTCCCACATGTCGCGCAGAAGGCCGGGCTTCTTGAGGAGGTGCGGGTTTTTTTCGGCCTGACGGGCGAACCACTCATGGGCGAGCGCCGTGGGATTGTCCTTGAGATGCTGGTAGCCTTGCTGCCTGGCGATGGCCTGCAGCTCTGCCTGCGGGATGCGCTGGGTCAGGCCCTCCCAATGTTGCAGGGCCTTGCTGTCTTTGGAGCCCAGCAGGGTTTGCAGTCCGTCATGTCCCACGCGCTCGTGGAGGATGACGCGGGTCAGCGCATCTTGCGGTGTTTCGCCGGGGCGGACTTCCACATTGCCCGCGATGACGACGCTTTGACCGGTCTTGGGATCGTGGAAGCCTTCGGCATTTTGCAAACCGGCCAGGTCTTCCTTTGAGAACGGGTGCTGCTTGGCGTAGTCGGATTTTAAGAGGTCTTCGACGCTGTTGAAGACGTGGGTGTTGTCGTGGAGGAGTCCGGGGACCTGGGTTTTAAGGTGGTTGGATACGTCGGCAACGGCGGTGGCGAGCCCACCGGGCCGTTCGGATAAGGCGTCACCCATTCTCCGCGTCGGAACGCCTCCAGCGCCGCCCGATGGTCGGCTATAGTAAAGACCCCGTGCCAAGCGCACCAGGTTCCGGTTAGATTCCCCAGTGTCCAACCCTCCGGAGTTTCCTCCCGCATTATTGTGTACAGGCTGAATGCTCCCATCGGATCTGCGTCCCTGTAGCGTGGATCCGGTGACAAGGGCCCTAAGAAGTGTTGTCTTGCCGACTCCACTATCTCCGGGTTCAAATCGGTCCACGAGAGATTTAAGAGCTCCTTCTGTAAGGGGGGTCCCGGTATGGCCATTGATGATTGTGCGTGATTCGGGATCGTATGTCAAATGACTGAGGTCAATGCCTTTTGCCTTGGCCGCAGCCATGACGATGTCATGCTCTTTACGCAGGGCGAGAGCGAGATTGTGGTCATGTGCGCCGGGCTTCCAGCCGGGGAGTTCGGTCTTGATCTGGCTGCTTTCAGAGTCCACGAATGGGACGTTGCCGTCGAAATGATCGGAGGTGCCATGGCGCAGCATGGATGAGACCATGTGGCTAATGCGCCGGTTTTGGGCCTTGGGGGAGACGGTGTAGTCGGCTACGAATTTCAGCCCATGCTGATGCGCGAAGGTGGCCGCCAGTTGATAGACGTTGCTGCCGCCGCCAGACTTGGTGCTGTCGCTTTCGAGAATGGCGCTGTTGACGGAAAGTGTTTTTTCACTCGGGTCCACGTCGAAGTAGGCGGTGCCGTGCTGCGTATCCACCATGTAATGCGTGGAGTTCTCGCCGCCGCCGCGTCTGACCCTCAACTCCTTGCCTTCTTGAGAGAAGCTTTTGGCAAGCTCCGCGAGGGCATCAGGCATGCTCATCTTTGAGGTGTCCGGCTTGCTCTTGCCGAGCTGGAAGGCGTCCTCTTCGTGCGAGAGGCTGCGGTGGGCATCGACGATGTCACTGTCAGTGGTGGGCTTTGGATTTGTGCCACCCTGGCTAAATTGCAGGCGTGAGCCGCCGCTGCTGCTTTGCGGGGATGGCTCCATACCGGGCGGCGGAGCGCTGGAGGGCCGGGTGTCATCCGGCTTGTTCGTGGTGGTATCTGGTATGGATGTCTCTGGAGGTGGGGCTGATGGTTCCCCTGGCACGGGCCTTTTTAGGACGGCACGTGCTTCCTCCAGCGCCTTCGCTTTGACGGGATCAAGCTCGCGGTACTGGGGCAGGCTGCGGATGACCTGCTGCTCTTTTTCCAGGTTCTTGACCCGGGTTTGGGCGAGGACTTTTTCGTTGTGATCGAGCTCGCGCTGTTCATCGAGGCTGAGCGGGCCGCCTTTGGCCTTGTCTTTGAGGCGCTGGATGTTGTCGAGCACTTGGCCGACTTCCTTGAGATCGGCAGCGGCTGGGGGAGTTTGCGTTTGTTGACCGCCATCGGTGGTGGCTGGCTTTGGTTGGCCGGAACCGTCCTGGGCGGCTGGTGTGGTATTTGATGGTATTGGTGGCTGTGGCTGATCCTGATTCGTCCCAGAAGGGGCTATGCTGGTGGTAGTGGCTTCAACGCCGCCGCCCAGGAGGGCTCCGCCGATGCCTGCCTGGAGGGTCTCTTCGATGATGTCTTTCCAGGGCTTGTCGGGATTGTAGGTGTAGCGCTCGATGATGCCCTGGATGAGCTGGTCCGGGGCCTCTTCGCGCAGGCCTTCCTTGACGCTGCCGGCGGCGACGGCTTTGAACCACTGGCGGAAGTTTTCTTTGAAGGCGGGCTGTCGTAGAAGGGCCTCGATGCCCTGGGTGCCGCCTGCGGCGGTGAGGAGGTAGGTGCTGGCGGCTCCGGCGAGGGCGGGGATGAAGGCTTTGTTGAGCGCGGTGGATTCGCTGTCTCCGCGATTCATGTAGCTCTGCACGGCATCTCCGTACATGCCGCCGAAGGTTTGCAGTCCGGCGGTGGCTGCGGTGCCGCGCAGGCCCCATGTCTGGGCGGCTTGGGAGACTTGCGCTGCGGTCCTGAGTCCGAAGGCGGCGCCGCCTGCTTTGAGTGTGAGTGAGGTGAGCCCGCCTACGCCGAGGCTGGGGAGGGAGCTGACTACCATGCTGGTGCCCATGTGGACCCACTGGCCTGTGGGCAGTGCTGAGCTGGATCAACCTCTCACATTGGATGCCGCGATCCATGTACTTGAACGAGTGCCACTCTTGCATAGAACCCATTCTTCGTGGTCGCTGATGATACGCAGATTAATCCTGGCTCAGCATTTTTGAGATTCAAGGCACATAATGATCATGCGCTAACGACGCATTTATCATGAGGGTAGAAGTTCTATGTCATCGTCATAAACAGTGAATGTGAAAGCCTTGGTCTTCGGATCTTGCATGGTATCTCCCTCATCATTCATAAACTCGACTTCATATCCAGGAGGGTTTTGATAAACCATTACAACAACGCCGGAAGAACCTACAGGTATTACAGTCCCTGGAATAGGCCGCTTAAGCCTGATCGTGGATAAGTAATCAATCATTTTTTTTGTTTTGTTGGAATTGCGGTTACATATCTTACTACTCCATCCATATTACGTATCCACACCATGATAACTGGAATGATCTTGCCATTGGCTCCATGGAGGTGAATAATTTGCTCATATTTTTGTCCATGTTGAGTTTTGTCTGTAGCGACAGCCGATTTGGGGTCAAATATAAGTTGATCGGCCAAGTGTCTGGAATTTTCACGCGTAAATCCCAAGGCTTCTTTAAACCATTTCGCCTTTGGGCCGCCTATTTTATGTTCTGGATTTAAAAGATACGTGTCCAGTTTATGGTCGATGCTTTCTCTGGTGGTTCCGGTAAGGTGTCGTTTTTCCTCCACTGGCTTTTCACCATTACCGGGCAGTTCTGAGTCTTTCTTCTGGGAAATTGCTGTAGGTGCAACCCTTGCCAGTGCAGCCTGCCATGACCGACCTCGCAAGCTGGCCTGCTGGCGCAGTGAACTGCTCGAAGCCATCGCCAGCGTGCGCAACACACTGCGACCAGGACGCAGAGAGCCCAGAGCACAGAAGAGACGTTCCAAAACCTATCAACTGCTCACCTCACCCCGGCACACCTTCAAAGAAATCCTCCACCGTGATCGCTATCGTGTTGCTGCTTAACCGAGTGCCATTCATGCCTGGCATCATTTTTCTTATTGAATTGTGCGAAGTGCCTTATTTTGAATGTTATTGTGCGGCGATTGTTGAATCATGATTTTGAGATTTTGAATTCATTTGCAATCCGATCTCATGATGCCACAGGCCGATCGCATCACAAACATCATATAAGTAGAGTGGACCGGCAATTGGCTGCAATGCCGTCATTAACAAAAGAACGTTCTTGGTGCATTCGTCCGCCCAATTTTCGAGTTCTGTCATTAATGCACACACTTTGTCCTTTTGACTCATCCCGGCTGGGAAGCCTTGATCAAGCCACAAGCGAATGATTTCGGAAGCATCATCGGATGTCATGAATTCATTGAGAAAAGTGCACGTTTTGACGCTATCTTTCCGGTTGGAAAGCCATTGAAGAGTTTTGACTATTTGTTGATCATTCATGATTAATGTCCTCCCGATATGTGAGTGTCTCGTTTGTCAGTGCTTGGATTTCCTGAATCGTTGTGATTTGTAGCATCAATAAAATTGTAATTTCCAGAAGCGTCGACTTTTGAGGTTGGAACCGTTTCTTTATGCACGTGAGGCACCTCATCAGCATACCCTTTTGGTTTTGCTCGAATTTTGGCGGGATCAATACGAACTGCGCTAGTAGTGCCATCTTTTCCTGGTTTTGTCCATACGGTTCCACCAGAGTTTGCGGGAGTGCTTGTATATCCACGTGCAATAAGTTCGGCTTCGATTTCAGCTTTGGTCTTTCCCGCCAAAGACGGCAAGCTCTGCAACTCGTCCAAACCGGTCATGACTGAAGGTGTCAGGCGGGCCAGTGTGGACTTCGCATCCGCCAGTCCCTTTTTCTGCACATCGCTCAGGGGCTCCTTTTGGCTTTCCAGCTTGCGTACATGCTCGCGCACCACCCACTGCGCCTGGGCTAGGTCCGCTTGCGTTGTCGGGTGGCCGCGCTGCTCGGGCGGGCGGTTCATCACATTGTGGATGAGCTTTTGCGACTGCTCCACGCTCAGCGGCGGAGTGGAGGGCCGGCCAACGGGTGTGGTATTTGGTGGTATTGGAGGCTGTGGCTGGTCCTGATCCGTCTTGGCAGGGGCTACGCCGGTGGTGGTGGCTTCGGCTGCGCCGCCCAGGAGGGCTCCGCCGATGCCTGCCTGGAGGGTTTCTTCGATGATCTCTTTCCAGGGCTTGTTGGGGTTGTAGGTGTAGCGCTCGATGATGCCCTGGATGAGCTGGTCGGGGGGCTTCTTCGCGCAGGCCTTCCTTCACACTGCCGGCGGCGACGGCTTTGAACCACTGGCGGAAGTTTTCCTTGAAGGCGGGCTGTCGCAGCAGGGCCTCGATGCCCTGGGTGGCCGCGCCTTTACAAACGAGGCTTCCTCGATGCGTTTGCGCGTGGCATCCACGCCGGTTTCAGGAAGTTGAAGCTCTCTTGATTCCTAAAGTGCATCTTCTGGCACCGGCTCTCCCGCCTTCCGTGCTCGAAGTCTTTTCATATGCGGAACTACCACATCTTTGATGAACGGATCATCCGCGTTTCTGACATTGAAGTGAACCTTCTCCCATTGCTCTGCGCAATCCAGAGCTTCGGTGTAACGCTTCTGGTAGGCGAGGCTGAGAGCCAGAGTCATGCGAAAGTCTGCAAGGTAGCAGTCGCGCTCCGGACTCCAGTTGCCGCCGGCCACCGCTCTTTTTCGCAGATAGGTCTCCAAACTCTTTCTTGCAGCCTCTTCGGCCATGATGGGCTGGTTCAAACGCAGATGCATCAGAGCCACTCGCTCCCATTGAAAGGCCGCCAACTGCAAATGCACGCGGTTGTCTTCGATAAGGTCGAGCATATCGTGACTCAATGCGATGCCAGCTTTATAATTGCCTTGCGCCTCTGCCTCAAAGCTTCTCTGCCTAAGGTCCTCAATTTTCTCCCCGTTTGTCATGATATGATGAGTTTTTATTGTTATTCAATAACCTTCCATGCCGTCCCACTTGTTTAATCGGTTTACATTTTCATGTGGTTTCCCGGGGTTGTAGGCTGGTGGTTCTCCAGGAACATCTGTAGTGCCTTTGTATTCATACTCTAGCCACTTCGGATGTCCTTGAACAGTGCTTATTGTGCTTTTGCCATCCAACACAACAGAGTTCAAACGATGTTGTCCTTCATCCACATAAATTCTTCCTTCTGGCGTGAGAAAGGCCGCTGTGTCATCATCTCCACCGCCACGCCCTCCTTTTTTTGCGCTGTTAGGACTGCGTGCCTCTGGTGCATAAAACCGCACCCACTTTTTGCCGTCGCGCTCAAAAATAAAATAATGCTCCGAGGACTGCAACAGTTTGGCACCTTCCGGAAGTTCGGGCCTCCCGCCGCTGACGTGTGGCTTGCTTGGAAGAGAAGGTCCCACCCTTGCCAGCGCAGCCTTCGCATCCGCCAAGGCCTTTTTCTGCGTTTCATTCAGCGGCTCCTTCTGGCTTTCCAGCTTTCGTGCCTGCTCCCGCACCACCCACTGCGCCTGGGCCAGATCTGCCTGAGTTGTCGGGTGGCCGCGCTGCTCGGGCGGGCGGTTCATCACATTGTGGATGAGCTTTTGTGACTGCTCCGCGCTCAGCGGCGGAGTGGAGGGCCGGCCAACGGGTGTGGTATTAGGTGGTATTGGAGGCTGTGGCTGATCCTGGCTCGTCTCGGCAGGGGCTATGCCGGTGGTGGTGGCTTCGACTGCGCCGCCCAGGAGGGCTCCGCCGATGCCTGCCTGGAGGGTTTCTTCGATGATCTCTTTCCAGGGCTTGTTGGGATTGTAGGTGTAACGCTCGATCATGCCCTGGATGAGCTGGTCGGGGGCTTCTTCGCGCAGGCCTTCCTTGACGCTGCCGGCGGCGACGGCTTTGAACCACTGGCGGAAGTTTTCTTTGAAGGCGGGCTGCCGCAGCAGGACCTCGATGCCCTGGGTGCCGCCTGCGGCGGTGAGGAGGTAGGTGCTGGCGGCTCCGGCGAGGGCGGGGATGAAGGCTTTGTTGAGCGCGGTGGCTTCGC
>NCCR01000225.1 GCA_002279765.1 Verrucomicrobia bacterium 12-59-8
AAGCTGGAGCAAGGAAATCAAAGCGAGAGTGACCGCATTGTCCGTGGCGGGATAGAGCTGCGATTCGCACACGATCTCCATGCCCGTGGTCGCGCGTAGTTCTTCGGCGACTTCATTTGCACTCTTGTTCCCACGCACCAGCACCGCGCAGGTCAGACCGCGCTCCAGCGGGCGGATTTCCTTCAGCAGGGCCGCCACGATGGGTGTGGTACCCGTGCCTTCCTCGGGCGGCACGCCCAGAAGCGCCGCATAACCGCTGAGATGCTGATTGCGCGCCGCCGCCATGTGGGATTCGAAAGCGAACCCGGCGGTGCAACCGGGCAGCAGCGCCTCGATGGCGGCTTTGTTTGCAAAGACTGCGTTCACGGCACCGAGCACTGCTGGTGCGCTGCGGAAGGACTGGCTGAGCGTGCGCGGCGCCAGGCCGTCCTCTTCATGATGCGGCCATTCCTTCAGCACATCGTCAAACAAACCTGGCTCAGCCTGACGCCAGAGGTAGATGGACTGCTTGGGATCGCCGACGGCGTAGAAGCTGCGCCTGCCGGAGACATCCTGCATCACTTCATCGACCAAGCCGCGCACTACATTCCACTGCACGCGGCTGGTGTCCTGAAACTCATCGAACAACCAGTGATCATAACGCCCGTCGAGCCGAAACCAGAGATCACCGCTTTCCTCGTCTGCCCAGCCCGCACCGCCAGTCGTCGCTGCCGCAAGCAGGCGCTGTACATCGGCAAAAGAGAGCCGGCCGCGCGAACGCACGCGGCGGGCATACTCGGCCTCATACAGCTCCATGAGAGCCGCCATGCCCTGAGTGCGCTGCGCACGGCATTTGAGTTCGTTGTTCACGATCGCCTCGGCCACGTGCACCCAAGCGCGGGCGGTTTCACCTGAGAGCTCGGATTTTTTACCGCGTCCCCAGCCGATCTCTGCACGGCCCGATTTTAAATCCTTCCAGACTTCGGCCGTTTTTTCCAAAAAAAACTTCACCCTCGGTGGCAGCGTGGCTCCAGGTTCCATCGTTGCGGATTGGGCGACCAATTGATCAAGGAAGCGCGCCCCTTCATCACCGCGTGGCACAAAACGGTCCCGCAGGTCATTGATGGCCGCGGTGAGAGCGGCCGTGTTTTCCAAAGCGAGCGCCGACGGCATGCCCCAGCGTGAAACATCTGCGCTGTCGAGCCAGGTGGCATGGTGATCGTTGATCCAAGATTCCAAGCTGCTCACCGCACTGCGCTCCTCGATGCCAAAGGTCGCCTGCTTGAAACCTTCGAGCAGTGCGCGGCCCGCCTTGTCATCGCGTGAGGAATGAATGCGTTCGAGCAGGGCATCGAGGGCTTCATGCCGTGCCTGTGCTGCTTCATTTTCAGCCATCACGCTGGCACCCAGCGGCAGACCGAGCTCCAGCGGAAAGCAGGCGGTGATGTTGGCAAAGAAGCTGTCCATCGTGCCAAGACGCAGACGATGGAGACGCTGCGTGACCTTGCGCAGGAGCACGACAAACTCGGGCCATTGCTCAGGCAAGGGGGCCATGCCGGCAAAGTATTCCTCCGGCTTCTCCCCATGCTGGGAGAGCGCGGAGAGCCGCTGCAGGATGCGCTGAAAAAACTCACCGGCCGCCTTGCGCGTGAAGGTCATGGCCGCAATGCCCTCGGGCGGCTGCCCGAGCGCGAGCAGATGCAGGTGCCGCCGCACGAGCTGGTAGGTTTTACCAGAACCGGCGGAGGCGGAAACGAGGATGTGTTGGAGGCGGTTCAACGTGACAGCGATGCAAGCCCACGCTGCGCGCCATGTCCAGCACTCTCACTTTTCCACCCAGCGCCGAATCCACGGCAGAGCCAGCACGACGGCGACGATGACCGATGCGCCCAAATAAAACCCCGCGCTCATGTACTCGGCCTGCCCAAAGACAAGCGCTGCGAGAATGATGCCATACACCGGCTCCATGTTGTAAACGACATTCACCGTAAAGACGCTGACGCGGCGCAGCACATCCATGAAGCCCGCATAAGCGGCCACGGTGCAGACGAGGGCGAGCACCGCGAGCCAAAGCGCGGAGGCTGCATCTGGCAGCGCCGGGAGGAAACCGCCCTCAAGCCACGGACGTGAAAGGAGCGCGGCGAGGCAGGCACCCGCCATTTGATAACTGCCGATGACGCTCCAGTGCGTGTCCTTGGCGACTTGCTGCTTGCTCAGAGTGGCGAAGAAAGCAGCCAGCACGGCGGAGGCAATGGCGACGGAGAAGCCGAGCCAGTAGCGGAATTCCACCTGATAGATGAGCCACACGGCGCCCACCATGACCGCTCCCACGAGGAGCTCCGCAAACCGCCAGCGCCGTGAACCGTCGATGACTGGCTCGATCAGGGAGCACCATAGCATGGCCGTGGGCATCGCCGCCAGACAGACGGAGGCGGTGGCCAGCCGGGCTGACCAGAAGAATAAGATCCAATGCAGCCCTAAAATCGCCCCCACCGCCAGCATCGCCAAAATTCTGCAGGGCGGAATCCATAGGGAATGCCCCATGCAGCGCGCCATCACAGCAAAGCAGAGCACCGCGAGCGAGGTGCGTCCCAGAACCACATCCACAGGCGGCAGCAAAATAAGCTTGCCTAAAATCGCCGTGAGTCCCCAGGCCAGCACGACAAGATGCAGCTGGATGTAGTTGCGTACATTGGAACGGGGCATGGCTGGCGGCAGGGCAGTTCCTCTAGCCGGGCAGGTGCTCAAAGCCCAGTTTTTTCAGCCGCAACCGGGACGAAAACCGTCCAAGGGAGCCTTTATCAGCCATCTGAGTGCGAAAACATGGCAAGAACAGCCTCAGAACTTACGCCTTGACGTGGAGCGGTGCGGAAGCAGTAATGCAGGCTTGTCGTGCCCCAGTCTGGGCGTGCCTTGCCGTTCACTCTTTTCTCCCGTCTGCCTACTCTGCCCATGTCTATGAATTACGGATCCTCCCTCCCGTCCCGCCTGACGCTATTTTTTGTAGTGGCCATCACAGCACTAATCGTCACGCCGCAGCAGGTGCGAGCACAAACCGGTCTGCCCGCAGCCCCTTCGGCCAGGAAGATCGTGCAGGATGTTCAAATCGTCCTCAAGGGTGCGGTGAGACTGGATGAAAATCGCGTTCGCAGCCAGCTTTCCACCCGCGTGGGCCAGCCGTTCAGCAACGAATCCGTGGAACGCGACATTCGCGCGCTCTACAGCACGGGCGCCGTGGAGAATCTGGACATCCGTGCGGTGGACGTGGCAGGTGGCGTCAGAGTGATCGTCGAAATCATTGGTCGCGGCGGCATTTCCGACATCAGCTTCATTGGCAACACTGCCATCGACAACGACAAGCTGCGCAAAGAGATCCTGGTCAAAGTGGGTGACCCGGTGGATGACATCAAGCTTTCGGCTGCGCAGCAAAAGATCGTGGAGCTGTATGAAAAGAAGGGCTTCTCCGATGTGATCGTCAGCTATGACATCGCCCCGTCCGCCCGTGAGGGATTCTCCTCGGTGGCTTTTAAAATCGATGAAGGTGCGCGCGGCATCATTCATGACATCCGTTTCGAGGGCAACACCGCCATCAAGTCGCGCGTGCTGCGCGGCAAGATCAAATCCCAGAAACACCACATCTGGAACCTGTGGGGCAAAAAGGGCAAGCTGAGCAATCAGGATCTGCAGGAAGACATCAAGAAGATCGAGCAGGCTTTCCAGGATGAAGGCTATGTCTATGCCAAGGTGACCGAAGTGCGCCGTGAGCCGGTTTCCGCCAAGGAGATGGACCTCGTGTACGTCATCAATGAAGGTGCCAAGTATGACGTGTCAGGGGTCAAGATTGCTGGCAACACCATTTTCACCCAGGAAGCTTTAACTCCCGGCATCAAGACCGAGGCCGGATTCCCTTACGTCGGCAGCTACATCAAGGCTGACGAAAAAATGATCCAGGATTACTATGGCTCCCGTGGCTACGCGGATGCGCGGGTGGAGACCAGCATTATCGAAACCGGCGCCGGACAGGTTGCCGTGGCTTACAACATCACCGAAGGCACCAAGTCTTACATCAGCAAGGTCAACATCTCGGGGAACTCTGTGACCAAGGATGAGGTCATCCGTCGCGAACTGCCCTTCGCACCAGGCGAAGAACTGAACACCGTGAAGATCGAAGCGGGCAAAAACCGCCTGCAAAACCTGAATTATTTCAGCACGGTGGACATCCGCAACACGCCTACCACGGCCCCCGGCTACAAGGATGTGGACATCAACGTGGCCGAGCAGTCCACCGGAACGGTGAACTTTGGCGCAGGCTTCAGCTCCATCGACAGCATCACGGGCTTCATCCAGGTGACCCAGACCAACTTCGACATCCGCGACTGGAAAGATTTCCGCGGCGGCGGCCAGCGTTTCAATGCCAACATCCGCGCGGGTGCGCTCCGTCGTGACGTGACCATCAGCTGGACCGAGCCGTGGTTCCTGGGCCGTGAGCTGGCACTCACCATTGAGGCATTCTACCATAACCTCAACTACCTCTCCAACTTCTTCAACCAGACCAACGTGGGCATCTCGTCCGGGTTGCGCAAACGTCTGGGCGAGCACTCCTACATCGAAAGCACCTACACCCTCCAGCAAATCACGATCGACGACATCGCCAGCGGAGCCTCGGCACTGATCGCTGCGGAAGCCGGATCCTACATTCAAAGCAAGGTGGATGTGAACTGGGTGCACGACACACGCGACAGCGTCTTCATCACACGCAGCGGTCACAAGCTGGAAGCAGGATTGCTTTTGTCAGGTCTCGGGGGCGACGTCCCGGTTTATGGCGGCAACATCGGCGGCCAGCAGTATTTCAACCTGCCGGGAGACACCATTCTGAGCTTCGAAGGAATGTTCCGCGTAGCCAACAGCTGGGGCAACAAACCTGTGCCTATCTTTGAGCGCCTGTTCCTCGGCGGTGCCAACAACCTGCGCGGCTTCACCTATCGTCATGCCGGCCCCAAGGATGCCACCGGTGAACCCATCGGCGGCCTGACCTCCATCTATGCGAGCAGCGAATTTTCCGTGCCAGTGCACATCACTGCCAACATTGAGAAGTCACCTCGCGTGGTGTTCTTCGGCGACATCGGCACCGTTAGCGGAGCCACCGGTGCCACCACCGGCGACGGCATGGTGTACTCCGATGCCGGCATCGGCCTGCGTCTCTTCCTTCCCGTCGGCCCCATCCGTGTTGACTACGCGGTGCCGATCGGCAAGGACGCCACATCAGGCGGCGGTCGTTTCCAGTTCAACATGGGCTACAAGTTCTAGCCCCTGTGTTTCGGACATTTTGTTTTGTCTGCCCCCTCAATCCCGTTCAACCCCCCATACTTATGATTCGCAGCGCGTTCATCGCCCTTATCCTCGCCACCGTCTCCCTCCAGGCCGCCGATCTCAAAATCGGTGTGATCGACATGTCCAAAGTCTTCCAGGAGTTCCACAAAACCAAGTCTGCCGCCGAAAAGTACAAGGCCAATTACGAAAAAGCCGCCCAGGAAATGACTGAGCGTCAGAACGTGTACAAAAGTCTGGCCGCAGAAGCACAAAAGATGCAGAAGATGGCCCAGGATCCCATCATCACCCCCGAACAACGTCAGAAATACGGCGCTGAACTCGGTGAAAAAGTGAAGGAAATCCGCTCCATGGAGATGGAAATGCAGGAATTCGCCGATCGCCGTCAGCAGCAGCTCAAGCAGGAGGACATGCAGATCCGCAAAGGCCTCTACGAAGAAATTCTTGTGGTGGTCCGCGACCGTTCCAAGGCAGACGCATATGACATGGTCTTTGACAAGACCGGCGTCAGCCTCTCCACGGTGCCGATCATTCTGCACGTCAGAGAAGGCGCCGCCACCGACCTCACCGATCAGCTCATCGTTGAGCTGAACAAGGATGCACCGCCTCCTGGAGCCGAGCCGAAGAAGGAAGACGCAGCGGCTCCTGCGCCGAAGGCTGACGCCCCTAAGAAATAAAGCGCGACCGTCAAATTTTCGAGGCACGCCGCAGACACTTGCGGCGTGCCTTTTTTGTTTTAGCGTTAGACCTTAGTCTGCGCCATGAGCACCACCATCACCCTGCAGAAACTCACCGAACTCGTCGGAGGCACCCTCTCCCGGGGCAGTCCCGAAGCCGTGATCACGGGCTTGAATTCCATCCTGCATGCCGCGCCCGGTGAAGTGACCTTTCTTGGGAATGCACGTTATCTGCCAGCGCTCAAAACCACCCGGGCCTCGGCCGCTCTCGTAGCAGAAGATTTCATTGTTGAAGACATTCCTGACGGGCTGGCGCTTGTTCGGGTCCAAAATCCGACGCTCGCCTTTTCCAGCGTCATTCGTTTTTTTGGTCCGACTCCCGTTGAGTTTGCCCCTGGGGTGCATGCCTCCGCCACCATCGCAGCCGACGTGGCCTTTGACCCGCAGAAAGTCTGCATCGGCCCGAACGTCGTCGTTGAGGCGGGTGCTCAGCTCGGTGACGGCTGCATGCTGCATGCCGGCGTTTACATTGGCCGTGGGGTGAAGCTCGGCACCGGCTGTGCCATTCATGCCAACGCCGTCATCAAAGAGTACTGCGTGCTGGGCAATCGCGTCATTCTCCACAGCGGCTCCGTGATCGGCAGCGATGGCTTTGGCTACGAATTCGTCAACGGCCAGCATCAAAAGATCGACCAGGTTGGCATTGTACAAATCGACGACGATGTCGAAATCGGCTCCTGCACCACCATTGACCGCGCCCGCTTTGGCCGAACGTGGATCGGAGCAGGCAGCAAGATCGACAATCTGGTGCAGATTGGTCATAACTGCATTCTCGGGAAGCACTGCGTTATTGTCTCGCAGACCGGCATCTCCGGCAGCACCCGGCTGGGCAACTACGTCACCATGGGTGGCCAGGTCGGTGTGGCGGGGCACCTTGAGATCGGCGACAAAGTCATGTTCTTCGCCAAGTCTGGCGTCACGAAAAGCATTCTGGAAGCCGGCGCCTACACCGGCTTTCCCGCCCGCCCGCTCATGGAAGGCCGCAAGATGCTC
>NCCR01000226.1:0-9039 GCA_002279765.1 Verrucomicrobia bacterium 12-59-8
CTGCATCGCGAAAGGGGAGGGCGTGGAGGCGGCGAGGAAGGTCTTTATTCCCATCGAGGGCGACAGCCGCATCCCGATGAAGCAGGTGCATGAACTCTTCGCCGGCAAGGGCAGTGAGGAGGCGGTGCTGAATGCTGCCGAGGAAGGGGAGGGCGAGCGCCTGCGCAACCACCGGTGTTATGCGCATTTGTATCTGGGGCTGTACTTCGAAGCGACGGGTGAGGATGCGAAGGCGAAGGCGCACATGCTTAAGGCGGCGAAGGATTACGCCATGGACCACTACATGGGGCGAGTGGCGCAGGTGCATGTGAGGATTCGCGGGTGGGACAAGTGAGGTGAAGGATTTTCTTCAAATGCTCCAATCCATTGTCCCATGACCATTCAAGCCAACATTCCTGACTTCCTCATCCAGCAGGCTGCGGATGTCGCCAAACGCGAAGGGACCAGTGTGGACTCAATCATCGCCATCGCCCTCTCGTCCCAGGTCACCGCCTGGAATGTCCGCGACACCGTTGAACAACGGGCGCGACGCGGCAGCCTCTCGGATCTCGACGACATCCTCGCCGCAGTGCCGGATGTGCCGCCGGTGGCCGGAGATGAAAAATAATTCATAGCCGTCAGGCGGGGAGCAGGGATCCAGTGTCGTGCCGCTCTGATCCTCCTTTGCGCATCATTGCGCCTGGCTTGGCAGAGTGGTGTGCGCACGCAACAAGGTGTCCTCCCGCATGGTAGATTCACGTGTAACCCACTGAATTCGCACCATGAAAATGCATCGTCTCTGCTCCGGCAATCATAGCAATCTCTTCAACACCGCGCAGGGTCGGCGGGACTTTTTGCAGGTGGGGGCCATGGCGGGGCTGGGGCTTACGCTGCCGAATTTGCTCAAGCTGCAGGCGGCGGATCTGGCGATGCCGGCGGTGGAAAGCTACAAGCCGATCGCGACTTCGATCATCCACATCTACCTGCCCGGAGGCATGGCGCAGCATGAGTCCTGGGATCCGAAGCCGTTTGCCTCGCCGGATTATCGTGGGCCGTTCAGTCCGGTGAAAGGGGTGACGGGCGAGTATGTGGGCGGGCAGTTTGCGAACATCGCCAAGATCCTCGACAAGATCACGCTGATCCGTTCGGTGACGCATGGCGAGGCGGCGCATGAGCGTGGCACGCACAACATGTTTACCGGCTACCGCCCGAGCCCGGCCATCAAGTTTCCCAGCTTTGGGTCCATCATCTCGCATGAGCAGGGGCCACGGAATAATCTGCCGCCGTATGTGGCGGTGCCGAGCGTGATCGCGCCGGATCAGGGCAGCGGGTACATGAGCAGTGCCTATGGGCCCTTTGCGCTGGGCAGCGATCCGGGGGACAAGGGCTTCACGGTGCGCGATCTCGCCGCGCCGAAGGACATCAATCCCAAGCGCTTTGATCGCCGGCGCAACCTGCTCTCCGCCGTGGACGAGCACTTCCGCACCTCGGAGAAATCGGACGGCCTCAGCGCCATGGACAATTTTTATCAGGCTGCGTACAAGCTCATCAGCTCTGACAAAGCGCGCGAAGCCTTCAACCTCAATGCGGAGCCCGACAAGCTGCGCGATGAGTACGGCCGCAACGCCGCGGGTCAGCGCTTTTTGCTCTCCCGCCGTCTGGTGGAGGCTGGGGTGCGCATGGTGTCCGTGAACTTCGGCAGCTGGGATCACCACTCGAACATCAAGAGCGCGTTTGAAAGCCAGGCTCCGCAGTTTGATGTGGCCTTTGCGCGTCTGATTAAAGACCTCGATGAACGCGGCATGCTGGACACCACGCTCGTGCTTGTCAGCTCCGAGTTTGGCCGCACGCCACGCATCAACAGCACCAATGGACGCGACCACTATCCGCGCGTCTTCTCCGTGGCGATGGCCGGTGGCGGCGTGAAGAAAGGTTTTGTCTATGGCAAGTCCGACGCGCTCGGAGGCGAGCCGGATGAAGATCCCGTGGGACCTGAAGATCTTGCGCGCACGATGTATCGCCTGCTGGGGATTAACGCGAGCAAGCGCATCGTGGTGGAGAATGTGCGGCCCGTGGACATCGTGAATGGGGGCAGACTGCTCAATGAGGTGATCGCGTAGGTGGAGGAGTCAGAAGATTTCTTCGCCGTGGGGCACCTGGCCTGCGGCATCACTCATTCCCGTAGAAGGCTTCGACGAGGTCGGCTTTGAGACGCTGGGCTATTTTTTTCTGATCATGCCCGAAGTCGGAGGTGATTTTGCGGCGAATCTCCCGAAGCCATTCGAGGTCGTCTGAATCTCGTTGGGGTGTGGCAGAGGTGTTCATGGTTCAACTCCTAGAAGTTCGTATGGTGTGATGAGTTTGGGCGTGTCGTAGCCAAGCCGGGCATTGACCTGACGAATGTGGTCGGTCTTGTTGGCATTGGCGATGTGCTTGCAGTTCCACGAAGCAAGAATATCACATTTCCAGAAAGTGGCGACAGCCAAGTGTCTGGCATCGCCGTCCGCGTCGGCGGGCATGATTTTGTTTTCAATGTTATGATCTACAAGCACGTCAATTTCTGGTGCGTATTGTAGCAGTCGAATGTCCTGCAACAGAGTGAGACATTCCGTTCGCTTGGGTTCGGGCGTGTCCTCCAGTTCACGAATGACCCAGAGAGATGAAACCAGTTCGTCCTGCCACTTTGCCAGGTCCCACCACTCACGAGTCCATTCCCGCCTCGCTTGCATGGCTGCACCAGACCGCGTCTCGAAATAGAAACTCGGAATGCTGGTTTCGACGAAGATGAGCTGATTCATCACCGCAGGCTATGCTCCGACTTTGGAAAGTCGAGCCATGAATGCGCTATGCAAAGACAACGGCGCCTTTGGTCAAGAATATCCTGGGTCGCTCGATGTGCGGGCAGGAGTGCCCACATCACTGCCTCACAAGCTCAACCCGCTCTTCGCAAACATCGCGCGAACTTCGGCGTCCAGTTGTTCTAGGGTGCGGTCGTTGAGGAGGATGTTCAGGTGCTTGGCGCAGACGGCATCGGGGTCGGTGTTGTCGGGGGGGAGGGGTTCCTTGGGAGGTGCGGGCGGTGGGGGCGGGGGCGTGAGGGTTTTCGGATAGGAGAAGCGGCCGCCGCCGAGATCTTGGACGCCGGGCTGCTGCATGAACTGCTTCATGGCGTTGCGATAGGTCTCATAGGCGGGGCGCAGTTTGTCGAGTGCGGCGTCGTAGGCGTCGGCCTGCTCCCAGAAGGCGGGCCATTTTTTCTTTTCTTCATGCAGGGCGTCGAAGTACTGCATGAGGTGCTTGCCGCCGCTTTCGTGCACGAAGAAATACGCGAGGATGTGGGAGGAATGGTAGCGGCTGGCGAGATCCTGCATGTCGGGCGGCTGGCTGGGGAAGGATTCAGGCGGACGCTGAGTCTTGCGATCGGACAGTTTGTAGCTGGTGATGACGTTGCGGGTGCTGATGTCCGTGGTGTAGCCCCAGAGTTCCTTGACTCCGATCCACTGCGGCTTGTAGCGCATGGAGCTGAGCAGACCGCGATTGCGCGAGCCGGGCTGTTTGGCGAGGAAGGCGGCGCCGTCTCCGCTGACGGAAAACATGCCGCCTTTGTAGGTGAGATTGGAGGTGTACTCGGCCAGTCCTTCGATGAGCCACACGGGCATGTAGGGCAGGTACTCGTGCATCATCTGATGCGTGATCTCGTGCGTGATGGTGTCGTTGTTGATCTCGCCTTTGCGGTAGTAGGCGCTGTTGGCACCGACGGTGTTGGAGATGCCGAGCTGATCGAACGGCATGCGGAAGACCTTGTCATTGCGCACATACACGCCGCCAGACCACGGCGGCGCACCGGTGGCGAGGTACTGCTCGCGTGTGGCGTAGAGCTCCGCCTGGAATTTGGTGCGTCCTTCCTCCGGCCTGGGCACGATGCCCCAGGGCATGAGGCGCACGAGTTCATAGGTGCTCTCAAAGGCTCGGCAGACATCCTTCATGAGGATGACGCCCAGCTTCGCGCTGGTCTTGAACTGAAAGTGGCCGGACTCGTAGATGCACTCGCCCGGCACCTCCTTGACCACCTTGATGTTCATGTAGAGCATCGGCTCCTTCACTTCGCCGGGCATGCGGCGCTTGTCCCAGGGGAGGCGCGCTGCATCGGCAGGGTCGGCGATGCTGACGGTGGCTTTCGCGGCATTTTGCCGCACCCAGGCTTGATCTTCGGCGGAGAGAGTGGCGAGCGCCACGGTGGCGGTCTGGCCACCGGCCATGATCAGGGTGACGCTGCCGTCCTTGCTGCCGCCAAATTCGGCCTGCACCTGCTTGCCCTGCGCATTGGTCCAGGCGCGCGGCTCGGCCAGCGCAAAAGAGCCGGGCAGCAGGCTGAGCAGAGCCAGGGTGAGGGGACGCAGGGTCATGACGCGGGAGCATGCGGGAAGAAGCCGGGCACTGACAAGATCAAAATGCGTGAGCGAGCGCTCGCGGTGCCGGTGTCGGTTCATTAGCTGTACTTTGGTATACTGCCGCGCATCACAAATCTTCAAAAGGGAGCCACCCCAAATGGAAGTGCTGATGCCTGCGGGTATGATTGAAAATGCGGGGCGTGTTCATGGGGCGGAGCTCCCAGAGCCGGTTAAAAACCAGCGCTCCCAGCCCGGACTCCCGTGCCGCGCGCCATTCTTTGATGGGAGCGCTGATGTTTCTATCCGCGGCTTTGCAGCATCGGCTCTGGGCGGGCGTCCCAGCCGAGTCGGAAGGCAATACAGCAGTGGGAAGAGCACCTTCTCAAAATGAAAGTTTATGATGCGTGGCAGTATATCAAAGTAGATCAGCCAGCGCCGGGGAGGCCCGGGTGGGCGCCATCGCCCGCCTGCAGGTGGCCCGGCAGATTGAAAAACGCGCCGTAGAACAAGGGGCCGATGAGGCGGCAGCAGGACCACCAGCGACCAGAAGATTTTTTTGACCAGCGGCACGGCGCGGAACTTTGGCAGCAGCCACAATCCCAGCGCCAGTCGCAAGGGCAACACCAGTGAGACTGAAATGACTCCAGTGACAAAGGGTGCTGACGGATCCCTTCGCCCATGGAGCACGGTGCAAGGTTTTCCCTGAGTTTGTCAACCTGCGGTGGAATCCTCTTTCCCCGGCATCAAAACTGCGCATCCTCACGGCGGCTCGGATTTGAGCCATCATGGAAGCAGTCAACATACAGTTCGCACCCGCGACAGGCACTGAGGAAGAGTGGAACGAGGCGTATGCACGCCTCGCCGATTACTTTCGTTCGTATCAGCTACACAATCGAATCCGCCGTACGCAGTTGATTCTGGAGACGCTGCGCAATGCGGCCAAGGCGCATGCGAAGGACCCCTCCCGCACGCCCACGGCGCACTCCATCGAGCAGGCGCGGTTCATGCTGCGGGAGTGGCTCGGGAGCATTTACAGCGATCTTAATCTCAACGAAGCGCAGCTCGAGGCCACGGGGCGGCTGGGCTTCCACCTTGCCGGCGGGCCTTCGCGCTGGCCGCAGTTTTTCCTGGATGAGCAGAACATGCCCGAAGACATGGCCGAGGCCATGCGCTCGGCGATTCGAACCTCCGGCCCCGGCATGCAGGTGAGCAAGATGACACCGCGTGACATCGACCTCGGCATGTTCACCGACGTGGCGGACGACACCTTTGACCGCCTCGGCCGTCACCCCATCCTGCGCTATTCCGTGCTGTTCGTCATCGTGGGCAGCGTGCTGGGCTATCTTTACTCCCTCTTCGGATGAGCGCACCCATCGGCAGCCAGACCGCCAACATCGCGATGACCGCCGGGATGCCGCCGAAGCACATCTCGCGCACGCGGCGTGCCACGTTCTTTTCGCTGGTCGGCCTGGGCACCATCGTCGGTGCCTGGCTGTCCTACATCTTCCTGTCGGAAAACGGCATGCGTCTTTCCGAATGGGGGCTGCTGCTGGTGTTCATCCCGCTGTACTACCAGCTCAATGTCGGCTTCTGGACGGCGCTCTTCGGCGTGTGGCTGATGAACCGCTCCCAGCCGGATTCGCTGAGCCTGTGGCTCTCGCTGAACAAGGACGATTACGAGCAGCCCATCACCGCCAGCACGGCCATTATCCTGCCGGTGTTCAATGAGGACGTGACGCGCGTGTATGAAGGGCTGCGTTCGATCTACCTTTCTCTCGAAGCCACCGGGCAGTCCAAGCACTTCGACTTTTTCATCCTGAGCGATTCGGACAAGGCCAGCCAGTGGATCGAGGAAGAAACCGCGTGGCTGGAACTCTGCCGGCAGCTCAAGGCCTTTGGCCGCATCTTCTACCGCCGCCGGCGCAAGCAGATCAACCGCAAGAGCGGCAACGTGTCCGACTTCTGCCGCCGCTGGGGCAAGCGCTACCGCTACATGGTGGTGCTGGATGCGGACAGCCTGATGTCCGGCGCACTGCTCACCAGCATGGTGCGCATCATGGAAAAAAATCCGGGCATCGGCATCGTGCAGACGTTTCCGAAGCAGATCGCCGCGGATACGCTGCTGGGCCGCGTGATGCAGTTTGCGCAGGCGCTGTATGGCCCGCCGTTTATGGCCGGGCTGGACTACTGGCAGTGCGGCGAGGCGAATTTCTGGGGGCACAATGCCATCCTGCGTCTCGCGCCGTTTATTGAGCACTGTGCGCTGCCACCGCTGCCAGCGAATGCACCGTTTGGCGGGCACATTCTCAGCCATGACTTCGTGGAAGCCGCGCTCATGCGCAAAGCGGGTTACGCTGTGCGGCTGCTGCCCACCACGCGTGGCAGCTATGAAGAAGGCCCGCCCACGCTGGTGGACATGCTCAAGCGCGACCGCCGCTGGTGCCAGGGCAACATGCAGCATCTCTGGCTGCTGTTTGCCAAGGGCTGGCATCCGATGAGCCGCATCAATTTCCTGCACGGCATCCTGAGCTATGTCAGCTCGCTGCTGTGGTTTCTCTTCCTCGTGCTGGCCACCTTTCTGGCCGCCACGCCCACGGTACACACGCAGCCGCAGTCCTTGCTGGCGGAGAAGATTCTCCTGGGTGTCACCGCCATGCTGATCTTCCTGCCGAAGACGGTGATCCTGCTGGATGAAGTGATCACCGGCCGCATGTTCAAGCCGCTGGGCATGCGCTTCATGACGTTCTTCAGCAGCCTGCTGGACACGGTGGTCTTCACGCTGATGGCGCCGGTGCTGATGGTCTTCCATGCGCGCTTTGTGGTTTACACGCTCATTGGGAAAAGTGTGAGCTGGGTCACCCAGCGCCGCAAGACCGAAGGCGGCCTCAACTGGAGCGAGATCATTTTTACCTTCCTCAGTGTCACGCTGGTCGGTGTGGCCTGGGCGGGTGCGGGCGCCGCCATTGGGTTCAAGCTGGGCACCTTCTCCTTCCTCGCCTGGATCAGCCCGATTCTTTTCTCGCTGGTCGTTTCCATCCTGGTGGCGGCGCTGGTTTCCAGCGGGCGCAGCGGACGGCGGCTGAACCTTTTTCTCACCGCCGAGGAGCACGAGCCGCCCACGGTGCTGAAGACGATGCAGCAGAATCTGGAGGAGATCAAAGATCGTCTCCAGCTGCCTCCTGAACTGGAGCGCCACTACGGCCTCATGCAGGTGTGCCTGGATCCGTATGTGAACGGCCTGCACGTGAGCCTGCTGCGCCGCCGCCGCACCATCGAGGTGTCCGGCACGTATCTCAAGGAGATCAGCCATCGTCTGATCACGCAGGGGCCGCAGACGCTCAATGCGCAGGAGTTGAAGGCGCTGATGCACGACACGGATACCGTGACCAATCTGCATTACCGCATCTGGAGTGCTGCGGATCACGAACTGGCTCCGTTTTGGGCGACCGCGATTCGGCAGTATAATCTGGCCTCCACGAGCCCGTTTGCGCATACTTTGGCGAAGCAGGAAGTGGAATGAGTGTGAGCGCGGAGTGATGACGCGCTCCCGACACGCGCCTGGCGAGCAGCGTATGGCGTCGGTGTGCAAGTCACCCCAGCGCCTGCCTTTCCACATTCCAAGGACGGCGCACCTTTTTCAGCGCCCGCGACGCCACAGACCCGAAACTTCGGACCCGACACAGCGGTTCCCTACCAGCCCTTCGGCACGCGCTACGCTGGATGGTGGGGATGCGTGGTGCGCGTCCGTCGAATCCTTCGCTCCAGCGTGATCTCCTGCCTCAACGCATTGAGACCTGTTTCAGCGAATCGCGAAATAATTTGGGGTCGGCCTACCGGCCAAAACCGCCGAAGCTGCCGCCAATGCCGCCGCCTGCGCCGCCGCCGCGGTAACCACCGACGGTGCCGCTGCTGCGGGAGTAGCCGCTATAGCCGCGACTGCGGCTGCCGTGGTGATGATGATTGTGATGGGACCGATTGTAGGAGGACCTCCCGGAACCATAGTAGGGGTCGCATGAGCTCAAGGAGCCGAGCGTGAGGGTTGCGGCAAAGACCGTGAGAAGTTGGGTTTTCATAAGATCAGAGGGTTTCGCAGCAGCACCCGGAAACAGCGTGTTTATTTTTGTGCCTTGTTTGAAAACAGCAGACTCAGGGGTGCAGAATCGAACCCAACGAGACGCCCGGGAGGAACTCCCCCCGGGCGCTGCAGGGGCCGCTGAACTCAGATCCACGTGGAGGTCCGGCGGCCTTCGTCGTTATGAGCCATCTTAGCGGTGGTGGCGATGCCCGTGGTGCCATCCACGATAACCCGGGAAGCCGGGGCGGTAGCCCACGTTGCTGGGACGATAGCGATAGGCCGGGTAGCCAGGACGGTAGCTGGAGTAGCCGGGCCGGCTGTAATAGGGCGAACGGTAGCCGCTGTAGGCATAGCCGGGGCGGACGTAGCTATTGCCGTAGAGGCCAAACCCGCTGTTATAAGGGCGGGCGTTGCCGTAACCATAGCCGGTGCCGTAATAAGTATCGCATGAGGTGAGCGATCCGAGGGTCGCGACCGCTGTGAAAAGGAGGATGAGTTTCGTTTTCATAGTATGGGGGGTTCAGTCATAAAATTCGACGCCGCTTCCGGCGCCGTATTCAAGAAAAAGACCCCCGACGAGTGGATCGGGCCGTT
>NCCR01000226.1:9057-13611 GCA_002279765.1 Verrucomicrobia bacterium 12-59-8
GACGCTGGGGCGCCACCACTTCGCCTAGTGGTGATACCCGTGATGATGGCCGCTGTGGCCACGGCTGTAGCTCCGGCTGCGGCCATACGAATGCGAGGGGTGGCTGTAGCCGCGGTTGTACCCACTGTAGCCGCGATTGTAACTGCCGTAGTAGGAAGGCGAAGGACGATAGGTGGGTCGGTTGTAGCCATAACCGCCGCCGTAGGGGGTGGCATACACATCGCAGGAACTCAACGAGAGAACGGCGAGGACTGAAGCAGCAAGAAGAAGAAGTTTGGTTTTCATGTGGCTGGATTCGACGCAGGCGCTGCAGGTCTATTCAAGAAATCGATTCACTGCGGGTGAATGCGCTGGGATGGGCGCTGATGGAGGGGAGGCCCGCGCATCTACTTCGCAGGCTCGGATTAGGCCGACGGGGCAGGCGCTGCGGGCGCAGGTGCTGGTTCAGGCGCGGCCGGGGCTGCTGCTGGTTCCGACGGCGCAGGCTCGGGCGCAGAGGCTGCGGGAGCGGGATCCGGCTGCGGCGAAGGCAGACTGGTGGAGATGGGATCAGGCTGCCGCTCCGAGGGACGTTCTTCCTGCCGACGTTCGCGGTCGGTGGGTGGGGTGGGCGTGCTGCCTGACGATGCCGATGCCTGATTTTCACGCTGCGGACGCTGGTGATGTTGTTGAGCCGCGCCGTCGGGATTGGAAGTGGGGTCATTGCCGCGATGACCACCGAACCAGCCCCCTCTGCCGCTTCTGGGCTGATCTGACGCGTGGTGCGGATGATCGGCCGCATGCCCGGCAGCCGGACTGCCCTGATGTCCGCGCCAATGATGCGTGCGCTGCGTTGCGTCCCCACGCGGATCGCAATTGGGCGCGGAGCTTGGGGTCGCAGCATAGGAAGGGGCGGGGCGACGGCTGTCGCTGTAACAATCAGAACGCCACGAACCGAATGACGCCGAGGTATCGGCACCATATTCGTCGGAGAACTCAACGCACGAAGACAGCGCAGCGGCGCTGAGCACCGAACCCATGAGGAAAAGCATTTTCATAGGTCCATTACGACGATGGGGTAGAAAGCTTATTCAGATGATTGCTGCGGTTTCGAATAAAAAAGCACTTCCTCAGCGGTGAGGCGCACCCGGCAAATCACCGCAGAGTTTTTCAGAATCAATCTCTGCGGCGTTCCTGTCTCTGTGGTGTAAATCAATGTTTTCTTAACTCATGCAGCCCTCCTTGCGCATCGCCATCGTCGGCTCTGGCACCGCCGGACCCGCAGCGGCGATCTATCTCGCCAGGGCGGGTCATGCCGTGACGCTCTTTGAACGTGCGCCGCAGAAGCTGCCCGTGGGTGCGGGCTTCATGCTGCAACCGACCGGCATGGCCGTGCTGCATGAGCTGGGACTGGCGGAGGCGCTGCTGCCGCACATTGCGAAGATCTCCAAGCTCCACTGCCGCACCCGGTCCGGCCGCACGTTGTTGCATCTGACTTATGACGAACTCGGCAGCGGGCTCTTCGGTGCGGGCACGCACCGCGCGACGCTGCTGGATCTGCTGCTCGATGCCGCCCAGCGCGCCGGCGTGGAAATTCTCTGGAACACGCACATCGCGCGGCTCACGCGTGATGCCACGCAGCGGCCCACTTTGCACGATGCCAGCGGCAGCACGCACGGCCCGTTTGATCTGCTCTTAATTTGCGATGGCGCGCACTCCACACTGCGGGATCAAAGCGGCGTGCCCGCACGCGTGAGCCGTTATCCGTGGGGCGCGCTGTGGTTCATCGGCAAGCGCACGCCGGAGTTTGATCCGCAGGTGCTGTGGCAATGCGTGGGCTCCACGCGCGAGCTGACCGGTTTTCTGCCCACCGGCACGCGGGACGATTTGCTCAGCCTGTTCTGGAGCCTCCGGCTTGATCACATCGACCGCTGGCGGAATACACCGCTGGAAGAATGGAAGCGCGGCATCCTTGCGCTTGCACCGCAGGCGGAAAGTTTTCTCAAGCAGATCGACTCGCACGCGCAAGTTGCTACGGCTGCGTATCACGATGTGCGAATGAAGCAATGGCACGGCGACCGCGTGGCCATCCTCGGCGATGCCGCGCATGCGCTGAGCCCGCAGCTTGGCCAGGGGGTGAACCTCGCGCTCATGGATGCTGCGGTGCTCGCGCAATCACTCGCCGCGCATGCCTTGCCGGAAGCTCTCGCGCAGTACTCGCGCACGCGCCGCTGTCATCTGCGCTTTTATCAGTTTGCTACTCGATGGACGACGCCGTTTTTCCAGTCGGATGTTTTGCCGCTGGGGTGGATTCGGGATCTGGTGTTTCCGATCATCCAGCGTATTCCACTGTTGCGACGGCAGATGACGGCGACGATGGCGGGTGGGAAGACGGGGCCGTTTTCGAGTTTGAAGTGATGTGGCCTCTTTGCCTGCAGTGCGGGCGTCTTGGGAGGTTCGTTGCAGGCAGGAGTGCCCGCATCATTTTCAAGCCTCGTAACTACTTGCCAAAATTGTCCGGTGCTTTGCTTTCGAAGGCGGGGGCTTCGGGCTTCTTTTCTTCGGGCTTGGGCGTTGCTGCGGGCGGTGGTGTGGCCTCGGCAGGGGCGGTGGGTTTTTTGGGGGGCTTGCGCAGGTTGGAGCTGGAGGCGGGGCCTCTGCGACCGCCTGACGCGAGGCGCTGATTGAGACGCGTGAGTTCATCGGGATCGATCTTGCCGTTGCTGTTGCGATCCAGGCGCGTCATGATCCTGCCTCCCGCGAGCTTCTTGTGCAGGGCCTCGACTTCGTCGGCGTCGATCTTGCGATTGCCGTTTTTGTCCACTTCCTTGAATCCTGCGAGCATGCGGCCTCTGCGCTCGCCGGTGCCGCGTCCCTTGGGGGTTTCGACCTCGGCCAGCTCGATCTCGCCATTGGTGTTTTTGTCGAGATTCTTGAGCGTGGTGTAGGCCCGCTGGACCGCAGGCAGTTCATCCGCGTCGATTTGATGGTTGGCATTCTTGTCGAAGCTTTTGAGCACTTCGTCCATGGCACCGCCACGAGGAGCGCCGGCAGAGTTTGGGTTGGGAGGACGCTTGCCGTCCTTGGCGGCCCAGGCAAGGGCGGGCAGCAGTATGGCTGCGATGGCCAGCAGGGGTAATGGGGTGGTTTTCATGGAGCGTATCAACACCTTCTTCCCCGCTCTGGTTGCGCTCAATTGCCGACTCGGTGATTTGTGCTCGCGGAAAGCTGCGGGATCCTTGTTTTTGCGCTCGATTCTCCCGCCTTTATGATCCTACTTGACGAAGGCCGGGGAGCGTGTTCGAGTGAACGCATGAGAAACTTGCTTGCCTTGGCCGCGCTCTTTACCTGCTTGTCCCTTGGGCATGGGCAGGAGATGTTTAGTCAAAATGAAATTCGGGCGCGCGAGTTTGCGGCCTCCACGGGGCACCCCTACGAGCTGTGCCTGAAAGCGCTGCAAGTGGTGGCGTGGTGCCAGGCGAATCCGCAGGGAGGAGTCGTGAACGGGCAGACCTACGATGCCCGGGCAACAGCGGCGCAACTGGCCGAAGCGATGAAGTTTTTGACTCCACCACAGGCGGCGCAACCTGCGGCACCCGCCGCGCCCGCCGCACCTTCTGCGCCCGCACCTAGTGCAAACACGACCATCACAAGTCCTCCGGTCGGGAGTGGCGGCCTGTCAAACCGGCCTGCCACCCTGGTGGGACGCAGCCCCAATGATCCCCAACGCATGGCTGAGCAGAGAGCGCGGCAGCAACGTCAGGACGAGTACGATAGAGCCAATGGTGCAGGGCCGGTGCGATCTGTGCGCCTTTTCCTCCAAGGCAGCTTCACGGGTTTCTCCGGGAATTTTTCATTCCGCACGAACGATGGTGAGTTCTGGCGGCAAACCGATGGTGTCGTCACGCAGCAGAGCCCCGCAATCATGAATCCGGCCGCCGTCGTCACGGTGAATTCGAATGGCACGGTCGGCATCCTGGAGGTGGTGGGAGTGCCCGGAACCATTCGGGTGGAGCTGGTGAGATAAGCGAAGTGTAAGCGGCTTTGCCTGACATGGCGGTGACGTTGAGGTCGTGTGTGTCTCAATGCTGCCCTTTACTTGCTTCTTGCCGCATTTCCCTGCTTCGGGTATTCTCCGCGCATGAGCACCGCCACGCTTCAGCAGTTCGGCCAAAGCCTGCCTTCCTGGCTGGCCTTGGTGCAGCGGGGTGAAACCGTCGCGATCATGGACGGGGGCCTCGAGGTGGCGCGGCTGGTGCCGCCGGAAGGAATGCACGCAAAGCCTGCGCCTGCCGCAGCTCCCGTGCAGTGGCCGGACTTCGCCTCCCGCCGCCGGGCGGTCTTTGGCGATGCCGTGCTGCCTGCCGGCACAGCCCAGGCTCTGGTGGATGAAGATCGCGGCGCATGAGTGCCACGGCTGACAGCAGCCTCATCGTGGCGCTCTACCTCGCGGAGGCAGATTCCGCCCGTGCCGATGCCGCCTGCGCTTCCGTGCCTCCTCCCATCCTGCTGACGGACTGGCACCGGGTGGAGATCGCCAATGCGTTTCAGCGTGCTGTGAAGAATGCCCGCATC
>NCCR01000226.1:13707-18226 GCA_002279765.1 Verrucomicrobia bacterium 12-59-8
CTTCACGGACATTGCCGCAGCCCGTTTCGAGATCGTCGCCTTGGACCATGCGGCAGTGCTGGCTCGCACGCTGGTGCTGACGCAGAAGCATACGGCCACGACAGGCACGCGCAGCCTGGATTTGATCCACATCGCCACCGCGCTCGAATTCGGAGCCGTGGAATTCTTGAGCTTCGACCATCGCCAGCGGCAGGCCGCAAGTGCGGAGGGCCTGAATGTTATCCCGTAAAAAGGCGACTGCATCAGGATGATTCACCCTACAAGCCCTGGCACCGCCTTGGTAGCGGAAGGCGAGGCGTTCGTGGTCGAGGCCGAGGAGATTGAGGGCGGTGGCGTTGAGGTCGTGGGTGTCGCAGCCCTACCCTTTACTTGCTTCTTGCCGCATTTCCCTGCTTCGGGTATTCTCCGCGCATGAGCACCGCCACGCTTCAGCAGTTCGGCCAGAGCCTGCCTTCCTGGCTGGCCTTGGTGCAGCGGGGTGAAACCGTTGCGATCATGGACGGCGGGCTCGAGGTCGCGCGGCTGGTGCCGCCGGAGAAGCCCAAGGCTGTGGATGCCCTTGCGGCCAGCCTGCCTGCCGCAAACGCCGAGTGGGTGAAGCACCGTTTGCAGGAACTGGAGGAAATCTTCCCGGAGCCGGTCATCGGCGCGACGGAGGAACTGGAAGCCTTTCGTGCTGACCGCTTCTGATTCATGGTCTGCGCGGATTCCAGCCTGCTCTTGAAGCTCTACCTGCGAGAGCCGGAAACACCGGCGGCGCTTGCCGCTCTCAACAACGTGGCAGGGCCGGTGATCTTTACCCCGCTGCACCGGCTGGAAATCGTCAATGCCATTCGCCGCAACCTCGCCTCCCAACGCATCCACCGCAGACAGGCACAGAGTGCCTTGCAAACTCTGCGCTCTGACCTGCGCAGCGGTTTCTATCTTCAACCACCGTTGGATTGGACAAGGGTGTTTCAACGCGCCCACCAACTCAGCCGGAAACACGCCCGCAGGCTGCTGGTGCGCTCGCTGGACTTGCTGCATGTGGCTCTGGCACTGGAACTCGGAGCCACCGAGTTTTTGACCTTTGATGATCGTCAAAAACAGACCGCAAGTGCGGAGGGGTTGAAGGTGGCACCCTAAACAGCCTGTTGAAAAACTCGGCCAAGAGGATTTGAAGAAGATTGAGCGTGGCAGGCAAGGAGGAGAGGAATCATCTTGATCCCTGTTTGGAAGGGCTGGCCAAGGCGGAGCGTGAAGGGATCAGGATGATCCCTCTCCTGCCAGACATGCTTCGCCGTCCTTAATGACCTCCCTATGGAGTTTTCAACAGGCTGCTAAAATTAGGCGGCTCCTCCCCTCACCCCACAAGTCCCGGCACCAGTTCGCCGTGGACGTCGGTGAGGCGGAAATCGCGGCCTTGGTAGCGGAAGGTGAGGCGTTCGTGGTCGAGGCCGAGGAGGTTTAAGACGGTGGCGTTGAGGTCGTGGGTGTGGACGGCGTTCTCGGCGATGTTGAAGCCGAAGTCGTCGGTCTTGCCATAGACGGTGCCGGGTTTGGTGCCGCCGCCGGCCATCCACATGGTGTAGGCGTCTTTGTGGTGATCGCGGCCGGGGGAGGTTTTAGTGCCGTCGCCGTTTGCGCCCTGGCGCAGGGGGGTGCGGCCAAATTCGCCGCCCCAGATGACGAGGGTTTCATCGAGCAGGCCGCGTTGTTTGAGATCGCGCACGAGCGCGGCCATGGGCTGATCGACGTCCCTGGCCTTGGCGGTGAGGCGCTGCTTGAGGCCGCCGTGGTGGTCCCAGTCGGAATCGAAGAGCTGCACCATGCGCACGCCGCGCTCGATGAGGCGGCGGGCGAGCAGGCAGTTGTTGGCAAAGGAGCCCTTGCCGGGCTGCGCGCCGTACTGGTCCAGCGTGGCTTTGTTTTCGCGGGAGATGTCCATCAGCTCCGGCACGCTGGTCTGCATGCGGTAGGCCATTTCGTACTGGCTGATGCGGGTGGCGATCTCGGGATCTCCCACGATGCCGAGCTGCTGTTCGTTGAGGGCTTTGACGGCATCGAGCACATGGCGGCGGTCCTTGCTGCTGTGGCCCGGCGGATTGCCGAGGAAGAGCACGGGCTCGCCGCTGCCGCGAAAGGGGATGCCCTGATACACGCTGGGCAGGAAGCCGGTGCTCCAGAGCGTGGAGCCTGCGCCGCCGGGCGGGCCGGAGAGGAGGACGACGTAGGCGGGGAGATCGCGGTTCTCGGTGCCGAGGCCATAGGTGACCCACGCGCCCATGCTGGGTCGCCCCCCTTGGCCAAAGCCGGTGTGCTGAAACATCTGCGCGGGGGCGTGATTGATCTCGTTGGTGTGCAGGGATTTTACCACGCAGATGTCGTCCGCCACGGTGCCGAGGTGGGGCAGGAGTTCGCTGAGTTCGAGGCCGCTCTGGCCATGGCGCTGGAATTTGAATTCGGTGCCGGAGAGTTTCATCTCGCCGCCGATGAAGGCGAAGCGCTTGCCTTTGGTGAGTTCCTCCGGGCAGACCTGGCCGTCCATCTTTTGCAGCAGCGGCTTGTAGTCGAAGAGATCGAGCTGCGAGGGCGCGCCGATCATGTGCAGGTAGATGATGTGCTTGGCCTTGGGCGCGAAATGCGGGCGCGGTCCGGCGATGCCGGCGGCGGCGGGAAGATCACGGGCGAGCATGGACCCGAGCGCCACGGAGCCGAGTCCCAGGCCGGAGTTCCGGAAGAACTGGCGGCGGGAGACATCGAGGAAGGCGGGCGTGGTCATGGCGGGGATAGAACGTGGGGACCCACGCGAAGATTGCGCGACCTTCAGCGGCGGTTTGAAACCTCAACCATCGAAAATCGATGGCTCGACAGTCGTCAATCCTTTGGAGTTGGCGCGCCGTGGGTGTGCGTGATTGATGATCCATCCTTCGCAGTGCCTGCTACGGAGCACGTGAACTCAAGGCGGCTGGATTGTGGAAAGAGGGAAACTTCAGAGCGAATGATTCGGAAGGTGAGGACGACGAGCCAAGGATGGAGTCTGCGGAACAGAAACAGGTAAAATGATGAGGGGTAAAATAATTTCAGAGACAGAGCCTGTGGGATGGGGGAAAGCTTCAGCGGGGATTATTCGGGAGGACACGTTGATGAGCAAAGATTGGTGATTTTTGAAGGGGGATCTGTTCCTGCGGAACATGGGGAGTCCCTTGTTGCACAGCAACAAGGCTACTTTATGAATACCGCATGGCACTGGGAACCAAAAATCGACTGCATGAGACGGGCGTGGCCTGCAAGACGCACCTGCGTGAGCAGCATGGCGACAAGCTGGAGCTGGTGAACGAATTCATCGCGGAGGTCGAGGGCACGGGGTCGAAGGTGGACCTGGCGGCGTGGAATCAATTCAGCGATCTGCGGCGTAATCAGGCGGAGATGTTGCAGCGTGCGGAGGCTGCGTTTCAGACCTGGCTGGCGGGTGGCTGATAGGCTGCTGAAAGCTATTGGAGCGCGGACCTCTGAGTCCGCAGCAGGTCGCAGAAGCTTAGAGTGTGTTCTTCACGCTGCATGGGGCAAACACGACGATCTTCGACTTTGCGAAGGTGGCAGGCCTAATGCGGAGCCTAAGATGTTCGCGGTGTGCTGCGGACTCGGAGGTCCGCGCTCCGCCCGTTGCTGCGTGACCACTCGTCCTAATCCGCTGCTGCATCTCGCTTCTTCAGGGTGAAGCAGCGCACCAGCAACACCAGCGCCAGCGTGGTGAGCGCACCGGTCGCGTCGGCGATGAGATCGCGGAGGGTTTCGCGGATGGTGCGCTGGATGTGGGTGCCATAGACGACATCGGAATAGAGCTCGGCGAACTCCCAGAACAAGCCGACGGTGCAGGCGAGTGCGAAGGTGAAGAGGTAGCGTGCGAAGGCGGTGAGCTGGCCAAACCAGTGCGCGAAGCAGTCGAGGGCATGCCAGAGAAAGAAGGCGATGGCGACGCCACCGCTGTAGTGCATGAGGAAATCAAGCTGCTGCCGCCAGGGCGTTTGCAGGACGGCCTGATGAAGGACCAGCACTGCCAGAGGCGCCCAGCCAGCGCGCAGGAGCAGGCGGAGCAGCGGCCTCATACGGCCTTCCAGTCCACCTTGGCGGTCTGCTCGCGGCCATTGCGGTCGTGATACTTCACATGGCCGTGCTCCATGCCGTACTCGTGCACGCACTTGGTCACTTTTACGTCGTAGCAGCAGTATTCGGCGATCTTGGCGACTTCGCCCTGCTGCCACCATTTGAGGGCGTCGAGACCGTCGGCAGTCTTGCCCATGCCGAGGGTGGCAGCGGCCACGGCGTCGAGCTTGATGCGGTGGCCGAGTACTTTTTCGAGGTCGATGAGCAGATCGCGGCTGTGCGGCAGATCGGCGGAGTCAAACATCACATCGTGACCTTTGAGCACTTCGTAGTCGAAGCCGATGTGATTGAAGCCGACGACGAGATCGGCGTTTTTGAGCTGCCTGATCAGCGCAGGTGCCTCGTCCTCGGTGTAGATGCTGTACTCGTTGTG
>NCCR01000227.1 GCA_002279765.1 Verrucomicrobia bacterium 12-59-8
GCACCGTGCCGAGCAATCCGCAGCTCATGTCTTTCCTCGAAGAAACGATGAAGGCTTCCAACTACGACATGAAGGCCGTCCTACGCGCCATTCTCAATTCGCAGGCCTACCAGCGCGAAGCCTACACCAAGGACGTCGAACTCGGCGAGATCTACAACTTCCCCGGCCCCCTCCTCCGTCGCATGAGCGCCGAGCAGATCTGGGACAGCATGGTCGCCCTTTACAAGCCGAATGCCGACAATCCCAGCATTCAGACCAAGGTTGATGCTGAGATCGCACTCCGCCGCGTCGAGTGGCTCGACCGTGCGCTGAACAGCCTCTCCCCTCAGGAACTTCAGGCCTGCACCGTCATGGTCGCGCAGAAGCAGAAAGAGCTCGCCGCCGAAGTCCGCACCGCTCAGGAAACCATGGAAGCCGCCGCCAAGGCCAAGGACGAAGCCGCCATCCGTGCCGCACGCAAGGCCATCCAGAGCCAGCGCAAGCGCATTGACGAAGCCGTGGACGCCGTGGTCTATGACGCCGGCTTCAAGCGCTTTGCCGAACTCGCCCGCGAAGGCAAGCTCGACGACTTCACGAAGGACGAAGCATTCGCCAAGGAAATCGCCGCTGCGGTCAGGCTCAAAAAAGACGGCGAGGACTTCAGCATGGATGAAGCCCTCGGCATTCTCGCCAAACAGCGCCGCGCCCGGCTCAACGAGCAGGCCAAAGCCCGCTTCACCGCCGACGCCGGACGTTTTGATGTCGATGACAAAAACGAAAAGGCCACCCTCGCCGCCTGGGAAAACTTCCGCGACACCTACATGCTGCGTGCCGCCGACCTGCGCAGCCCTGCGCCCAACGGCCACTTCCTGCGCGAGTTCGGCCAGAGCGACCGCGAACTCGTCGAAAACTCCAACGACGAAGCCAGCGTGAGCCAGGCGCTCATGCTGCTCAACGGCAAGGTCTTCAGCAATCTCATGAACCGCTACACCGTCATCGCCCGCGCGATGGAAAGGGCCAAAAAAGAAAGCCCCGAAGCCGTCATCGACACCGTCTATCTCAGCCTGCTCAGCCGCAAAGCCACCGCAGATGAAAAAGCCCTCCTCCAGCCCATCGCCGACAACGCCGACAACACCGACCGCGGCGACGTCCTCTGGACCGTGCTAAACACACGGCAGTTCTTCTTCATTCAGTAAAGTTGCCCAGTTGCGCCGCAACTGGTCTGGATACTCCGGTTGCGGCACAACCGGAGTACTCTCAAGCCAGCACGCCCTTCACCACTTCCCCCGCCACATCCGTCAGGCGGAAGTCACGCCCGGCGTAACGATACGTCAGTTTCAAATGATCCAGACCCAGCAGGTGCAGGATCGTGGCATGCAGATCATGGATGTGCACCTTGTCCACCGCCGCGTAGTAGCCGTAGTCATCCGTTGCGCCATAGGCCGTGCCCGGCTTGCTGCCGCCACCGGCCAGCCACATGGTAAAGCCATGCGGATTGTGATCGCGGCCATCGGTGCCCTGCGCCACTGGCGTACGGCCAAACTCGCCGCCCCAGACGACCAGGGTGTCTTCCAGCAGGCCGCGTGATTTGAGATCTGCCAGCAGTCCCGCGATGGGTTTATCGACCTCCGCCGCGTTCTTCGTGTGCCCTTTGAGCAGATCGCCATGCTGATCCCACTGCACGAAGCTGTCGCTGTGCGTGACTTGGATGAAACGCACACCGCTTTCCGCAAAACGCCGCGCCATCAGGCACTGCCGCCCAAAGTTTGCCGTCACCGGATCATCCAGACCGTACATCTTCCGCGTGGCCTCGGTCTCACCCGAGATGTCCTGCAAGTCCGGCAGCGTCGATTGCATGCGATAGGCCAGCTCAAAGGAATTGATGCGCGCCTCCAGCGCCGCATTCGCACCCGCCGCCTCCAAATGCGCGTGATTCATCTGCGACACCAGATCAAGCTGCGCGCGCTGCATTTCCGGGGAGAGCGTCTTGTTGCGGATGTCCCGCACCACCGCCTGCGCGGCAGGGATGCTGGCATTGCCCAGTGGCGTGCCCTGACAATGCGCCGGCAAAAAGGCGGCCCCCCAGTTGTTCACGCCACCATGCGCCAGCGTCGGGCAGATGGTGACAAACGCCGGCAGATCCGAATTCTCCGTCCCCAGCCCATAGCTGATCCACGATCCCAGACTCGGCCGCACAAACGTGTCGCTGCCCGTGTGCAGTTTCAGCAAAGCGCCGCCATGCGCCGGATTCGTGCCGTGCATCGAGCGGATCACGCACAGATCATCGACATGCTTGGCCACATGCGGAAACAGATCGCTCACCGGCAGGCCGCTCTGGCCATAATGCCGGAATTTCCAGGGCGACTTCAGCAAATTGCCCGTCTCCGCAAATTTCACGCGTGGCAGCGCAAACGGCGGCGGCTTGCCATGGTCACGGTCCAGCATCGGCTTCGGATCAAACGTGTCCACCTGCGAGGGGCCGCCCTTCATCAGCAGAAAGATCACCCGCTTCGCCTTCGCCGGAAAATGCGGCTGCTTCGCCGCCAGCGGATCAATCACCGCCGCGCGCGCCGACTCCAGCCCCAGCACCCCCTGCAAAGCCAGATAGCCAAACCCCGCGCAGGAACTGCGCAGCATCTCACGGCGGCTAAACGGGGGCAATGTGGGCATAGGTTTCACATAGCAACATACGGGCCGTGTCCGCAGGCTCTTGCGAAGAGGAGGTCAATGGATTGTCAAGGAGGGGCAAGGCTCGATTCTTGGCGCCTCTTGACCGCTGACTCCGCCTTCACCATCGATCACGACGTTTTTGCCGGAGCAGGTGCAATCAGGCTCATGCAAGATAATACCGGCCTGATTTAGCAGTTCCCCTTTTCTGGATCATCCTGGCACCCATCAGGGGCTTCATCAGTTTCATGGCTCCTTGCCGTGAGACTTTCAGAAGCCTCCAAATTTCTGACGGTGCCAGACTGCCATGGTCACGCAACAGCCCCAGCAGATGCTCCTGCTTTGCCGTCAGGGTGAATTTCGCCGCGCTGGAGGACTAAAGCCGCTGCACCCTCTGCCATACCCGTTCCAATGTTTGCTTCAGCCCCCCTGCAGCATACTCCAGCCAGCGTGACAGGTCTTCCCCCGCACTCCGCACCTGCTCCAGTGCTGCATAGTAGGCGGGCCGATCCTCCCAATAATATTCATCCACGGAAAAAAGGTGGTGAGAGTCAAAACCTCGCCGGTAAAGCTCCCACAGTGCCAGTGCCCGTCCCGTCCTTCCGTTGCCATCCGCAAAAGGATGAATGTCCTCAAAGCGATAGTGCAGAATGGCTGAGCTTAGTATGGGGGAAAGCTCCCTGGCCAGCGTATTCCACCAGTCCAGAAGCTCAAACATCAGCGGCGAGACATCATCCGGGTGTGGAGGGAAGTGACCACCCACTCGCACAGCGATGGTGCGGTAAGCGCCAGCCAGACCTTGGTCCATCACCTCGCCGGCCAGCAGCCGGTGGAGTTCAAACAGGTGCTCGTGACGTACTTTTTTGAGTCCTGCGTTTTTCTCCACATAGCGCAGCCCTGCGAAATAGTTCGTCACCTCTCGCTGATAGCGAGGCGCATCAGGCGTCGCCTCCCGTCCTTCCTCCAGGGCGCGGACTTCCTCAAGCGTCAACGGGTTGCCTTCGATCGCCGTCGAGGCATGACCATTGCGTGTGCGGGCGTCTTTCTGCAAAGCCGGTATCCACGACACACCGACAGTCGCTCCCTCAATACGCTCCCGCAGCATCGCAATCGCTTCCACCAAGGAAAGCAACTTCGGCGAGATGGAGAAATGGGGCTGGTAAGCCATGCGATCAGTCAACCATCAGACAACCGATTGGTCAACCGATTGACCACACCTGCGGTCTGCCCCGTCCGGCTTGCAACTTCCTCACGCCCGCCCCGTCGCCGGCGTCCGGCGCTGGTCATCGTCATGGAAGAACCTCTCCATGCGTTCGCGCAGGTCGGCGTAGAAGTTGCGGGACATCTCCTCGATCGCATCCGCCGTGTGGCTGACGCCGCTCCTGGCGGCCAGTTCCCGCGCGATGCGGCTTCTCTCTTCAAAGTCGCGCTCCAGATCCATGAGATACACCAGAAACTCCTTCGCGGAACGCGCTCCATCCACGCTGGTGATCAATGAACGCTCCAGCGTTTTGTTGCGCGTCAGATTCAGCATTTTGCTCCCCGCCAGTTCCTTCATCTGCAGACTGAAGCCTTCCATGAAGGCTTTGCGCTCGCCTTCAAAACCCATCTCTTCACGGTCCAGCAGCGTGTCATACGGGCCGGGCTTCGAGAAGAATTTCACGATCAACGGAATCGTGTCCACCAGCATGAAGAGCAGCGTCAGCACCAGATAGGCGACCAGCGCAAACGTCCCGCCCTCCGAACCCTGCTGAAACAGCTCATGCAAGGCCAGCGTCTGCGTGAGAAGGTCACGCCGTGGCTCGGCACGGATGCCGGAGATGCGCGTATCCTCGTCTTTGATGAGCTGAGTGATCTCGGTATGCAGATTTTTTTGCTGCAGCAGCAGCGCATCGATCTGTGCCTTCAGCGTCTCGCGAATCGCATTTTGCTGGCTCACAAACTGATCCGCCTGCTCCGTCTGCACCTTCTGCTTCAGCGCAGTGATGCGTTCCTGCTCCGCTTTATTGCGCGCCGCTTCCTCAGCCGCTTTGGCATCCAGCGCTGCATTGACGCCATCCTCGGCAGCTTTGATCTCCGCCACGAGAGCCACACGGTTCTTCGTCATCGTATCCAGCACACCGCTCAGGCGGGCGGATTCGGCACGACGCCACGTGAGCTGGTCCTCCTGGATGCTCTTGGCACGGGGCCCGAGACCGATAATCCCGCTGCGCTGGCCATTGACCTCGCGCTCAAATTCCGTCTGCCAGTGGTTCAGCTCTTCGGCGATCTTTTGGTAGTCCTTGTTCAGCGTGGCCATCTCCGTGTCCATCGCGGCAAGGCGTGTGTTGCCGGGAGTCACGGCATCGGCGATTTTGGCCTCCCGCTCAGCCTTCGCCGCCTTTTCATCATCGGAGAGCGGCTTTTCCACTGGCTTGCCATTTTCATCGAGGAACTTCGCCTGAAAGGTCGCGTTCCAGTTCTCACGCTGCGTGGCGATCTCAGCCTCCAGCGGCACCAGGCGTGCCTCCACCGCCATCTTCTGCTGCTTTGAGACTTCACGCGCTGCTTCAATCTCGCCCTGACGATGTTTTTCGATGACGGATGAAATCGTGTCTTTAAACAGCAGCAGCGTCAGCGGATGCGAAATCGTGATGCCCATCAGTGCGGCCACCACCATGCGCAGTGAGAACTGCGCGGCCTTGCGAACGAAGGACTGGTAGGCGCGATACGTCGCCAGCAGCGCACGGTCCACGGTGAGAATGATGAACGACCACACCAGCGACACCGGCGCGATGATCAGCCAGTTGTCCGTCAGCGTGCTCAGCGCATACGCGCAGGCGATGATGGCAAACGTGGAGGGCACCAGCACCGTCGCGCCGAAGGCCACGTACTTGCGACGCTCCCAGGCCGGGCAGGCATCGAGGTTGTCGGAGGAGGCTGCGGAGAGCCAGAAGAAAACGCGTTCGATGCGTTGCAGGAAGGTCATGGACGTGGGGGGCTGCCGGTTTCGAAGTGTGCTGGCGGGCGCGGGATTGTCAATCTGCGGGAATGGATTAATAAGACCCTCCTATGACGCCCGCTCTCGACGATGCATTCATGTGCAATTACGTGCCGGCGGAAGTCATGGATCAAGTTTGGGCGGCGGGCTGGAGACATTTTGACAAATATTTTTTCCGCTACAGCACCCAGCAGGCCGAGGACGGCGGCCTGCAAACCATAACGCCGCTGCGCATCGATCTTGTGTCCTTCTCTCCTTCGAAAAGCCAGCGCCGCGTCCTCAGCAAAAACGCCGACCTGCGCACCGAAATCGTCCCCGCCGCCATCGACGACGACCTCCGGGCCCTCTTCCAAAGCCACAAGCAGCGCTTCACCCACAACATCCCCGACACCCTCGAAACCTTCATCGGCCCCGATCCCGCTCTCGGCCCCTGCGAGTGCCGCATGGTCCGCGTCTTCGACGGCCCCCGCCTCATCGCCGCCAGTTTCTTCGACATCGGCCACCAGTCCGCCTCCAGCGTTTACGGCCTCTTTGAGCCGGAGCACTCCCGGCGCAGCCTCGGCATCTTCACCCTGCTCTTAGAAATCCAGCACTGCCGCGCCGCCAACCTCCGCCACCTCTACTCCGGCTACGCCACCCAAGAGCCCAGCGTTTACGATTACAAAAAGCAGTTCCGCAGCACCGAATATCTCGACTGGACCCAAGGTGAGTGGCGGCCATTGGTGCCTTAACGCACTGCCTACTTGCCCTCCAAGAGCGACTGCAAGACGGGACCGTCCATGTTTTTCACCTTCAATCCGAGCAAGGCGGCAAGCGTGGGTGCCACGGAGGTGTTGCTGACCGTGCCGCACCGGGCACCCGCCTGGATGCCCGCGCCCCAGGCGACAAACGCCGCGTGCATGTCCGGCTCTGCGGCGTCAGATCCGTGCGAGCCCTTGGTCACCACATCCGGAGGAGTCACCACCACGTCGCCGATCGGCGAGTCCACGAAATTGAAACCGCTCGCCGCCGACAGCACGAGGTCAGCCATCTGCGGATTCTTCGCTGGATCAGGCAGCCCCTGAGCGGCGAAGTCGCCCTGAGAGATCACGGCTCCCACGCCTTCCAGTTGGCGGAACTGCTCTGCGAGCTTCACCACCTGCGCCGCACGGCCTTCATCCCGCAGCACATAGATAAAACAGGCTCCGCCCTGCGCCACGGCGCGGACACTGCCGCCCGTGATGCGCGTCCCGAGCGCGGTGAGCAATCCCTCCTTCCGCAGCAGCACATTCGGCAGAACTCGCCGGCGGTAGGACACGAAGCCATGATCAGACACCACCGCCAGCGTCGCGCGCCCGCCATGAGTGCGCTGAAGTTCCTGCCAGATTTCTCCCACGCACGCGTCC
>NCCR01000228.1 GCA_002279765.1 Verrucomicrobia bacterium 12-59-8
GCTTGATGGCCCACAGACCGGCGGCACGGTCGATGCCGCTGACATTGCCCCAGGTCAGGCGCACGAGGCCGCTGGGTTCCAGCGCACGGTTGGCGGCACAAACTTGTTCACGGAGATCTGGGAGGGTCATCAGGGGCATGAAAGCTCAAACCTCTTACAATTCCAGCAACATAAACCGGCCTGCGAGTCGTTAATACATTGATCCTTGACGGTTGACGCGGGTAACGCCCCCGTTGACCTGTACCGCTTAAACACATGCCTGCCTCTGCCGCCCCTCCAGCCGTTCCTGATCAGGAAGCCATCGTCAAAGCCTCCTCCTGGGTGGCTCCGCTCCGAACCGAGATCGCCCGCGTGCTCATCGGTCAGACAGCGCTCGTTGATCGCCTGCTGGTGGCTCTGCTGACCAACGGCCACGTATTGCTCGAAGGCGTGCCGGGGATCGCCAAAACACTGGCGGTGCGCACTCTGGCGGGAACCTTGAAGGCGAAGTTTCAACGCATCCAGTTCACGCCGGATTTGCTGCCTGCGGATGTCATCGGCACCATGGTGTACCATCCTAAAGACGGCACATTCACCCCGCGTCTGGGACCGATTTTTGCCAATCTGGTGCTGGCAGACGAAATCAACCGTGCGCCGGCCAAGGTGCAGAGCGCCCTTCTGGAAGCCATGCAGGAACGGCAGGTGACCATCGGCGAGCACACGCACAAGCTGCCCGATCCGTTCATGGTGCTGGCCACGCAGAACCCGATCGACCAGGAGGGGACTTACACCCTGCCTGAAGCGCAGCTTGACCGCTTCCTGCTCAAAGTCCGCGTCACCTACCCGACGCCGGTCGAAGAACGCATGGTGCTCGATGCGATGGCCACTTCCGCCCCTAAACTGGATGTGAGCCAGGTCACCGACACCACCGCCGTCAGCGCCAGCCGTGTGGTGGTGAATGACTTGTTCATGGATGAAAAGATCCGTGATTACATCGTCGCCCTGATCCATGCCACGCGCCATCCTGAAGCACTGGCGCCGCACCTGAAGCTGCTCATCCGCTGTGGTGCCTCGCCTCGTGGCACGATCAATCTGGCGCTGGCCGCCAAGGCACTGGCCTTCCTCAACGGCCGCAACTACGTGATCCCGCAGGACATCAAGGACCTTGCCCCCGACATCCTGCGCCACCGTATTCTGCTTTCTTATGAAGCTGAAGCGGAAGGCGTGACCACGGATGATGTGGTCAGGACGCTGCTCGACAAGCTGCCGGTGCCTTAAAACTTCCCACGCCGTGAACCGGGAACCTGCGCAGAACGACAACGACGCCAGACTCACGCGCATCCTCAAGCGCGTGCGGCGCATTGAACTGCTTACGCGCGGAATGGTGAAGGAAATGCTGGGCGGCCAGTACCATTCACGATTCAAGGGCCAGGGCATCGAGTTTGATGATTTCCGCGAGTACCAGCCCGGTGACGACGTGCGCTTCATCGACTGGAACGTCACCGCGCGCATGAACGATCCGTTTGTGCGCAAGTATGTCGAGGAACGTGAGCTGACGGTGATGATCTGCGTCGATGTCAGCGGCTCCGGTGACTACGGCAGCCAGGAGGACTCGAAGCGCGAACGTGCGGCGGAGATCGCGGCGGTGTTCGCTTTCAGCGCGGTGCAGAACCAGGACAAGGTGGGGCTGACGCTCTTCTCCGACGGCATCGAACACTACCTGCCAGCCCGCAAAGGCGCGCCGCATGCGCTGCGTATCCTGCGCGACATTTTGGACTGCGAGCCAAAGCGGCGCGGCACGGACATCAAGCCTGCGCTCGACCTCGCGCTCAACCGCATCCCGCACCGCGCGGTGGTGATCCTGGTGTCGGACTTTCTCACGCCGGACCACGCTTGGGAGAAAAGCCTGCGGGCCGTCGCGGCCAAGCATGACGTGGTGGCGGCGCAGATCCTGGACCCGCGTGAAATCACCCTGCCAGACGCAGGCCGTGTCTGCCTCGAAGACCCGGAAACCGGGGAGCAAATTCTCGTCAACACCTCACATCCTGCGGTGCGTGACGCCTATGAGGAACGCGTGGTGGAACGGCAGGACGCGCTGGTGCATCTGCTGCGCCGCTGCGGTGTGGAGCGCATCACCGTGCGCACCGACGAGGACTACGTGCCTGCCTTGAAGGCTTATTTTCGTTCGCGCAAAAGGAGGAAACGCGGATGAGACCCACGCTGTCCATCGTGCACACACTGCTGGCGCAGTTTCAAGGACCCGGCCCGCTGCCGCATCCGGCACTGCCACCGCCTGACAGCGTGGAACTGCCGCCGCCGTGGTGGATTCCCTGGGCGGCCATCCTGCTGCTGGGGCTCTTGATCGCGCTCATCGTCTGGCTGCTGCTCCGCCCAAAACAAGCGCTGCCAACGCCGCAACGTCAGCCATGGAGTTCCGCCTTGCGTGCGCTGAATGACCTGCGCGCACGCATTCAAACCATTCCACCGCAGGACATGAGCCACAGGATCTCGCAAATTTTGCGGCGCTACCTGCAGGAGCGCTACTCCGTGCCTGCGCCAGCCCGCACAACGCGCGAACTTTTCGACGGCGCCCTGGACCGCATGCCCGGCGTGCCCATTCCGCGTGCGCAGGGACTATGGCGTGAACGGTTTGAGCCCGTGGCTCGTCTGTGTGACGACATTTCTTTCATGCCATCTCTACGCACCGAGGAGGAATCCACCCTGCTCATTGACCAGGCTCTCGCACGCCTGCAGGAGGAGAAGCCATGATGATCCCCGGCATTTCAGGATTTCAGATTTTGCACCCGTTGTGGCTGCTGCTGCTGCTCGTGGTGCCGCTGCTCGCGCTGCTGCGTGGTTCACCCGGCAAACGCGCCGCCATCAAATTTCCCGCCGCCTCCCTGCTGAGAGATCTCGGCAAGCCGGCGCGCAACAGCCTCGGCGGCTTTGTCTTTGGCCTCATCTTGATCAGCCTGAGCTTCGGCATCGCGGCACTGTCACGCCCGCAGAAGATTCTCTCCTACGAAGAGGAGAAAGCGGAGGGCATCGCCATCATGCTGACGGTGGACGTCTCGCTCTCGATGCTGATCGAAGACTTCTACATCGGCGGACAGCCGGTGAACCGCCTCACGGCGGCCAAGCGTGTGATGGCGGACTTCATCAAAGGCCGCCGCAGCGACAAAATCGGCATCGTGGCCTTTGCCGGCGAGACCTACCTCCCCTGCCCGCTCACGCTGGATCGCGACTGGCTGATCAACAATCTCGACCGCGTGCAGACCCAGCGCGTGGGTGACGGCACCGCCATCGGTTCCGGCATTGCCTCGGCCGCCAACCGCATGCGGCGCGAAAAATCGCCCAGCAAAGTCATCGTGCTGCTGACGGATGGCGCGAACAACTCCGGCCGCCTCAGTCCGCAGGATGCGGCGAAGCTGGCCGCCACACTCGGCATCAAGATCTACACCATCGCTATCGGCACGCCGGGCATCCACAGCATCCCAGATCCCAGACGCGGCACGTTCACACCGGTGGGGCAGCAGTTGTTCGATGAAGGCACGCTCAAAGAAGTCGCCGGCATCGGCAACGGCCAGTTTTACATGGCGCAAAATCTCAGCTCGCTCAGCGATGTGTTTGGGACCATCGACAAGCTGGAAAAAACCAAGATCGAGCACCACAAGATCATCGAAACTTCCGAGCTGTTCCCGTGGCCGCTGGCGGTTTCCGCCATCGCCCTGTTTCTCTCCCTGCTGCTGTCCTTGACCGTTCTGCATTCGGCGCCTGAGCCGGTCGCCACCTGATCGTCATGACCTTTGCCCACCCACATCTGCTCTGGTTCCTGCTGATCATCCCCGCGCTGGTGGGCATGAAGCTGCTGGTGGATGCGCATGGCTCCAAGGCCGAGCGCCTGTTCACGGCGGCGCGTCTGCGGCCGGCGCTCGTCATGGGGCGCTCGCTGTGGCGTTCGTGGCTGGTGTACACTCTTTACACCCTGGCCATGGCCTGCATCCTCGTCGCCGTGGCCCAGCCGCGCTGGGGGGAGGAAAAACTCGAGACGCCCGACAAGGGCCGCAACATCTTCATCGCCATCGACACCTCACGCTCCATGCTCGCGCGCGATGTGCCGCCGGACCGGCTCACGCGTGCACGGCTGGCGGCCCATGACCTCGTCATGGAGCTCAGCGGCGAGCGTGTGGGGCTGCTGGCCTTCGCGGGCCGCGCCTACCTCCAGGCACCGCTTACGACCGATCATGACGCCATCATCGAGTCGTTGCTGGCCTTTGACCACACCATCATTGAATGGGGTGGCAGCAACATCCCCGATCTGCTGGATGTAACCCTGCGTGCGATCAAAGGGCTGCCGAAGAGCAATTACGCGCTGGTGATTTTCAGCGATGGTGGCGATGCCGACGCCAACCTGGTGCCCTACATCCAGCGGCTCACGGCGGCGAATGTCGTCGTGGCCACCGTCGGTGTCGGCACTGAGAACGGCATGCTCATTCCGAATCCTGAGGCCGATGGAGACTACATCCGCGACGAAGCGGGCAATGTGGTGCGTTCGCAGTTGCAAAGCGCCGTGCTGCAGCAGCTTGCCTCCGCCACGGGCGGACGTTTCCTCAAGCTCGGTGACCAGCCGCTCAACCGCCAGTCCATCCAGCCGGTGCTCGACCGCCTGACTGAGCAGCAGTCCGCCAACCGGCAAACTTCGCGCCCGATTGAGCGCTTTGCCTGGCCGCTGGGTCTGGGTATAGTTCTGCTCATGTTTGCCTGGATCATCAGTGCCCTGCCCCGTCCTGCCACACGCCCGGTCGTGCTGGCTTTGGCTGCCGCCTTCTTTGCGCCCGCGCCCCCTGCACAGGCGGCGGGTCCGGGAGAAATGCTCTCCTCCATTCTCACCCCAGGGGGCGCGACACCGGAAGATGCGCGCAAAGCGCTGGAAAGCGGTGACTATCAACTGGCCCGCGCGCTTTACTCAGCCCTGCTGGACGACTACACGGACGAAAAGGACACCAACGAGCTCAAGGCTCATGCCAGAAGCAGGTGGAGCTGGATCACCCGGGTCTTTAAAAACATCAGCGGCTCGGCGAGCGAGAACCAGAAGTTAAAGGACGAACTGATCTACGGGCTTGCCACCGCCGAGCACGATCTGACCAACTACGATGCTTCGGTGAAGCGTTTTAGTGAACTCCTGCGCACCGACGACAAACCGCTGCGCACACGCGCCCATCGCGGCATGGGGCATACGCTCTATGACCAGGGCGTGCGCGGCCTGCAGCAGCAGCCGAAGATCACCCTCCAGCGCTGGACGGATGCGCTGCGTCATCTGGATGCGGCTCTCGAACTCGAACCTGACAACAAGGAGTTGCGTGAAAACCGCGACCATGTGGCGAACATGCTCAAGGAACTGCGCCAGATGCTGAAACAAATGGAAGAGCAGCAGGGCAAGAAGGGCCAGAAAGGCGACAAAGGCCAGAAGGGGCAAAAAGGCGACAAGGGCCAGGGCCAGGAAGGCAACGAAGGAGAAGAGGGCGACTCCGGCGACCAGAACAGCAACAATGGTGAGGGCCAGCCCAAAGAACCCAAGGACAGCAAAGGCGAGAAGAAAGAGGCGGATGACGGCATCGGCGGCAAAGACGCCAAGGAGCTGCCCGAAGGACGTCTGCAAGCCGCCGGTGAAAAACCCGGCGAGAAAGAAGGCCAGCAGGGCAAAGACGGCCAGAAGCCCGGCGGCGAAGGCGGAGACGAAAAGAAGAAAATGGCCGCTCCCTCCGATCAGCGCAATCCACGCACCGGCTACACACCCGGCGAGGCCGAAGGCATCATCCGCCAGTACATGGACGAGATCACCGCGCCGCTGAGCAACCGCTACCACACCCCGCCCGTGAACAAAAAAGACTGGTGAACCGCAGCCTTCGGCAATGACGAATAAATCCCAAGCTCGATGATTCAAAGTTTCCACATCCCCACAGTCCAGGCAAGGTCCGCAGGCATCGCCAGTCGTTGGGGCATTCGTCATTCCGCCTGCCTGCAGGCAGTGCTCTTCCTGGCTTTGCTGATCACCAGCGCCTCCGCCGCCACGGTGCGCGCCTATCTTCAACCTGACCACGCCCATACGGGTGAGGTTGTCTCCTACGTCATCACCGTGCAGAACGGCACAGTGCAAAACGTGCCGCAACTGCGTCTGCCTTTGCAGATTGGGATGACCACCGGCATCAGAGTCTCCAGCACCGGCCAGGCCACCCAGCTCGCCTGGAATGTTGCGGGTACAGAACCTGGTGAGTTCGTCATTCCACCGCAGGAGATACTCGTGAACGGAGAGGTGGTCAAAACCAACGAGGTGCGCCTCATTGTCACCGAATCTGCCGCTACAGTCCCGGGTTCGACGGAAGATCCCAACATCCCCCTGTTTCAAATCGAAGTCGAAAAGACGGAAGTCTATCAGGGTGAAGTGGTCCCCATCAGCGCCATTCTGTTTGTGCCACGCAGCAGCGTGAATGTGCGCCGCGTGGGCATCATTGAAGTCAACAAGAGCGACTTTGCCATCCCCCGCTTCCCGCAGCAAAACGAAGAATCGGCCACCATCATCAATGGCGTCGGCTACTCCGTTTACACCTACCGCAGCACGCTCTCCGCCCTGCATGCAGGCGATTTGAAAGTGGGACCCGCCACCACTGAACTGTTGTTCGAAGTTTATGATGAGGACACCCAGCGCCAGTTGCGCGGCAGGCTGCCCCCCAATCTGCCCTTTGGCGTGATCATGGGTGGCACTGAGATGCGCAAGCACGTGGTCAAGAGCCAGGAAGTGAAGATCAAGGTGCTGCCGCTGCCAGCCGAGGGCAAACCCGCCCACTTCAGCGGAGCCGTCGGGGACTTCAACATCAGCGCCACCGCCACGCCCAACGAACTCGCCGTCGGCGATCCGCTGGCGGTGGACATCACCATCGACGGCTCAGGCAATTTTGAGGCGCTCAATGCCCCCAGCCTCATGCCGCCCGATGGCTGGAAAGCCTACCCGCCGCCGACTGCGGATGGCAGTGGCAGCACGGAAGCCCCCAAGCCACCGCCCGTGCTGCAGCCCAAGCCGCAGATCAGCGACATTCTGATGGAGGTGCCGGTCAAGGCCAGGTGGCTGAACACGGCTGTCGTCGCTCCACCGCTTACCACCAGCGCACGCTTCTGGGCCATCCAGTCGATCCCGGCAGCGCTTGTGATCCTTGCCACGTTGTTCACGTGGTTCCGCCGCCGCCGGGAGGAATCAACCTGCGGACTGCGGGGTGAATTGCAACTGTTGTGGCGTGGTTTGGAGGAGACGCATCTCACGGATCGTGATTTCCTGCAACGCGCCGCCCACTTCATCCACCGCAGCCAGCCGGGTGAAATTCAAAACGAGGAATTGAAGCAGATCATCCACCGCTACGAGACTCAGAGTTTCACTGCGTCTCCCGGCTCTGAACAGGCGCTCGGTTCAAACGAGCGCAGCCGCATCCTGTCCAGGCTCGCTCCGCTGTTGAAGCGCGCTGTTTTGTTCGTCGCCATGTGCGGCACGCTTTCGCTCAATGCCGCCGAGCCCGAAGCTTCCCCGGATGAAGTTTACCGGCAGGCACGCGAGGCGCTGGAGAAGCTGAAACGAACGGGCGTCAAGCGCATCGTGATGTTGAC
>NCCR01000229.1 GCA_002279765.1 Verrucomicrobia bacterium 12-59-8
AATAGAAGCGCGCATCACGCCGCTTGCCGGCCTCGAATGCCTTCTGATACATCGCCAGGCCGCCTGCCGGATTGCGCGGGTGGCCATAGCCCGCCGCCAGCAGATGCCCTTCCAGCAGCATCGCAGAAACGCTGCCATGCTCCGCAAGCTGATGCACCGGCTCCGCCCACGTCACATCCAGCCATTTGCCATCCATGAACAACTGCCGCGCCATGCGATCACACAGTTTGTCCGCAAACGGCTGCCAAAAAGTCTCCTTGGGAAATTCATACACGGCGTTCAGCACCACACTCAGCGCTGGCTTGAAATCCTGCGTCGCCTCCAGCCCGCGCATCTGCTCCAAAATCTCCAGCCGCGATTCCTCAATCTGCTCCGCATGCGTGAAGGCAGGCTTCAGCTCACGCAACGACGTGGCGCTCACAAACTGCTCCTTCCCCGGCAGCAGTTCACTCACCTCAATCTTGTCGCTCGCATCCGTAATCCGCCACCTGTCCTCCACATCACGCTGCACCGAGCACGTGACCACACCCTTGCCACGCGCGATCCGCTCACCGCGCTGCACCTCGAATTGAAACGGCTGCGAAACCTTGATGAGATCAAACGTCTCCACCTCCGCCGACGCTCCCGCCGCCACACTGATGCGCCGCAACGGCCAGCGCGCGCGCATTTCCTCCTCCAGCCGCAGCAGCACCTCCATCGGCGGATGCTCCAGCATGAAAAATTTTCCCTGCCCCGCCGCCACATGATCCAGCAGCGTCGCCACAGACACCTCGTTCCACGACCGCACATACGCCGCCACGCGATCCAGCGCCGCATGCTTCGCCGAGAGCTTCGCCACCGCGCGCTTGTCTCCGGCAACCCGCGCTTTTTCAAACGCCGCCAGTGCCAGCTTGATGTCAGGCTCCGTGCCATTGCCGTACTCGTAGCGTTCCCCCAGCGGCATCCACGCCGATTTCTCCCCGAGTTGCGTCGCCATCTGCAGTTGCTTGAACGCAGCCTCCGTGTACCGCCCCGGATTTTCCGGATCATCGACCACGCTCACAAAATCACGCAAAGCCTCTCGCCGGCCACCGACGACCGCTTGCTGCAGCAGTTCCACCACTTCCTCTCCGAACTCATCCGAATCACGCAGAGCCATCCCCAGCAGATGCATCGCCGCCAGATTGCCCTCTTCAGCCAGCGGCATCAATATCTGCGCCGCCATCTGCGGTGCCCCTGCCCGCATCAGATCTTCACACGCGCGAATCTTCGCCTCAGGTGTCAACACAGGAGCAGCAGCCGCAGGCTTCGCCGCCACAGGCGGCTTCTCTTCAGAGAGCCGGTCCAGATGGTGCGGCCAGTAAATCACTCCCGCAATCATCGCCGCACACAGCAGCAGCCCCATCAGCAACAGTGCCGACGATTCCTCTTCATCTTTCGCCGGTTTTGTTTCCACCGGCTCCACGCTCGGCGGCGGCAGGCGGGCAGGTGGCAGAGCCACGGCAGCCGTCACTTCTGGCGCGGTAGCCGTCGTCAAAATCACCTCCCCCACCCGCTCTCCCGCACGTGGTTTCAAAGTGATCGGCTTCAGCAAATACCCACGTCGGCTCGGTCGTGTCCCCGCCGCTGCCTCATCGGCTCCATTTCCATTCCCAGCCACCGCCGTCTCCGGCAACGGCGCTTCCACCTCCTCGGCCAGATCCACGTCAAAGACCTCGCCGCCAATGCCAAACTTGAACGGCACATTCACCTCCAGCTCGCTCGAAGTCACGCCATTCACCGAGAACTGCGCCGCCGCATACACACCGATGATCTGGAACGTCCGCTCCCCGGTCCGATACATCACACAGTGCCTCGGCAGAATGCCGATCCCCTCAAACGTGACATCACAGTCCGGGCCGCAGCCAAGCGTGAGCGACCCATGCAACGGGCATGCGATACGATGCTCGTCGTCTTGAGTGCGCAATGTCAGAACCGTCTTGGCCATTGCCGCAGTATGCTAAACAACTCTTTAGCGTCGAGTCTCCATTCAGTTAAAGAATCTCGGACATCCTTACTTTCCAGCTCCCAGTTCCTGATAGTACCGCTTCACCAGATCGCGGAACTCCGCAGGCACCGGATCACGATCCACCGGCGCCAGATTCTTCCCCGCATCCTTCTTCGAAAGCTCCTCCACCACCCGATCCCGCAGCTCAATCAGCGGCTGCGTGATGCGTGCGTTCATATGCGCGACCTGCGGAGCCTCATTGCTGCGTTTGAGATCGATGCGCAGCGACCGCGCACGATCCAGCACCTTCGCCGCTTCATTGCGCAGCTCCGGATTATCCAGAAGTTCCTCCACGTTGCGCAGGCGATCACTCCACTGATCATACCCATTGCCCGTGAAGACCCCACTGTCCGGCTGCTCCTTGCTGTCATCAAAAAACAGCGCCTCAGGAACCGCTCCCCCATGGATCGGTGCCACATGGCGGTCATTGTCCGAATCACGATCCGTGGTAGGCCCACCCACAATCTGGTTGCCACGATTCACTCCATTACGCGGTGACCCGCTGCGCGTCTGTCCATTGCGCGGTTGGGTAGGATCATTCGCATCCGCAGTCTGGGCCTGTCCTTCGCCAGGTCCCTGTCCTCCCGGCTGATTGCCAGGCTTCTCACCTTCCCCCGGCTGTGTAGGCGCATCGCCATTCTCCGCCTGCTGCGGCATCCCCTGACCTTTGCCTTCGGAGCCAGGCTGACCCCCACCCTTGCCCGGCTGCTCTCCAGGTTGCTTGCCTTCAGCTTGCTCCTGGCCCTTCCCCTGACCTTTGCCTTCGGCGCCCGGCTGTTGGCCATCCTTCCCCTCACCCGGCTGCTTGCCTTGCCCCGGCTTCTGGCCTTCGCCATTCTCCGCCGTCTGCGCATCCTTGCCTTCGCCCTTGCCATCTTTACCTTCCTTGCCTTCGCCGGGCTTCTCACCTTGGCCGGCCATCTTGAGATCTTGCGACTCTCCCTGCCCGTCCTTGCCTTGCCGGACTTCACCGGGCTTCTCGCCTTTCTCAGCGCTCTTGCCATCCTTCGACTGACCTTCCCCATCCTTGCCCGCCTGCTGACCTTTCTCAGCGCTCTTCGCATCCTGCGCTTGTCCTTGGCCATCTTTGCCCTTTTTGCCTTCGCCAGGTTGTTGACCTTTCTCACCCGCTTTCGGATCCGCAGCATTCGCCGTCTTCTGCCCTTCCGGCTCCTTCCCCGCAGCTTCCTGCGCCTGCGCTTCTTTGATCAGTTTATCCAGCTCGTTCTTCGCCACGCGCAAAGCCTCGCTCTCACTGCCAAGCACACTCTCCGCAGCCTTCTCCACGCCCTTCCGCAGCTCCTCCACCGCATTCGCCGCCTTGCGCTCAGCATCTTTGGCCTCGGCCTGCGAGCCATAGCGAAGCTGGTCACGCGCCTCCTGCAGATTCTCCTCCAAAGCACTCGTCTGCGCCTTGCGCACCGCATCGTAAAGATTGCGATGCAGCAGCGGTTCGCTCTCCTCCGCCTGCTCGCTGAGCTGGCGCATGCTGTTGAGCAGTTTCCCCACCTTCTCCTGCTGCTCGCCCATCTGCCGGCTCTGCGCCGCGTTCTGCATGTTCTTCTCGATGTCTGACGCCGCCTCCTTCTGGCTTTCGAGCGCCTCCCCAATCTTCTTCTCCGCCTCCGCAGCCTCGCGCGCCTGCTGCCGGATCTGCTTCACCTCCTCCGCAAATTTCTTCGAAGTCTTCTGCCGAAAATCCTCCTGCATTTTTTCCAGCTCACGCTGCGCCCGCGTCGCTGAATTGGCCGCATCCGCCAGCTTCTCTTCCTTGAGCTGCTCAGCGGCTTCCCTCACCTTCTCGCGCGTTTGTTCCAGCTGCTCCTTGGCCTCTGCCATGTTCTGCGCGTTCTCCGGCTTGTCCATGCGCTCCTTGAGATCATCAAGATCGCTCAGCAGTTGCTCCTGCTCCGCCTGTAGGCGCTTGAGCTGGTTGTCCAGCTCCTCCTTCTCTTCCTCCGTCTTTGCCTTGGCCATCTGGTTTTGCAGCTCCTTGATCTTCTCCGCCAGCGCCTCCTGCCGCCTCGCCAGTTCCTTCAGCCGGTTCAGCACCTGCAAATTCTCCTGTTGCTCCGCAGTCTGCTCCTCAGTGGCGGCCTTCTCCTCTTCATAACGCTGCTCCTTCTGCTTCAGCTCCAGATCCATGATCTGGTTCTCGTTCGCCTGCTGCGGCTCACCCGGCGGGCTGTCCATCTGCATCACCTGATGTTCCCGGCTCTGCGCACGGTGCAGCCATTCCAGCGCCGTCTGCTCAAAAGTCAGCGCCTGATTGAGCGGCGATCTCTTCTTCTCTTCCTCAGCCTGCTGCAGCGGCCCCTGCGCATCCTTCAGGCTCTTCCACGCTTCAGTCAGCGCCTGCTTCACTTCCGCATCCTCGGCTTCCTCCATCGCCTCTTTCACCTTCTCCATGACGATGCCCACCGATTGATGCACCACATCAATGTCCGGCACAGCAGCCTCGATGGTACGCCCCGCATTGGTGTCCCGGACAATCTTCCACGTCGCGTTGACCAGTTGCTTCACCAGCTCCAACAGCTTGTCGCTCTGCGCCTTGCCAGGTGGAGCGGGAGGCGCCTCCATTTCACGGAAGATGTCTTCAAAGTGGCGCACATCCGCAAAAAACATGTCGCTCATGTTGCGCCGCACCTCACCCTTCGGCCCGGTGTCCTCCGCCCAGACATAATAGCTCACCAGTTGGCGCGGCTCGGCCTTTTCCTTTTCCAGCGCCAGCTCAGCCCGCACCTCCTGCTTCTTCAGCGGCGCGGTCACCGCATGCTTGAAGAGAATCTCCTTGCTGTTGCCATTGATGCTGAAGACCGCGCCCGATTTCGTCACCCCCAGATCATCCGAAACCTTCGCCTCCACCGGCAGTTCCTGAATGCTCGATACTTGCAAATCCCGCTTCGGAAACACCACCTCAATCTTCGCCAGTTGATTCGACTGCACCGTCACCGTAAACCACGGCGGATTCTTGTTCCCACGCTCCGCCTCATCCACCAGATGCAGCCGATACCTCTGCGTCTTCTCCGCCATTATGATCCCTTCCAGCACCGTGGCGTCAGCAGCAGATGGCGTGAGCGCAATCACACTTTTGTCTTCACCAAAAAGTTCCGCCGCCGTCAGGTGCGGCACAAAGGGCGAAGCATTCTTGCTCGCAGTCATAAGCGGCTTGTTCACCTTGATCCTCCACACGATTTTTGAGCCTTCCATTGCACTGACCTTCTGCGTGTTCTTCGTCTCCTTGACCGGCAGTTTCGTGTACTCCGGCGGCGTCACCATCACATCACTGCGCACCAGCGCGGGAAAGTCGAACACCGAGATCGTGTGCATCTGCGATTTCTGCCCGGCAAACTCCACGTGGTATTTCGTACCACGCTCCACCTTGCTGATCATCCCGCCATACACCTGCTCATCCACCGTCAGGCGCATCGGCAGCCGCTGGCGCTCCTTGCCATCCACCTCAGAAACAACCAGCGTCGCATCCGCCGGCACCGGCCCGTTGAAACGCGCTTCAATGATCAGGCGGGAGTTTCGTTCAACCTCGGCATCTCCCGGAGTCAGCGTTGCTTTAAACTCAGTGGGCTTGGCCTGTTCATCAGTCTGACTTTTGGCGACGCCACCTGCCGGATTTTGTTTCATGTCCACGAGCAGAAAGGCCATGCTCGTGATAAAAAAAGTCGCCATGGCAAGCACCGCCATCACGCCCGCACGGCGTACAGGCTTCTGGGCAACCGTCACCGGCCAGTTCTGCGTGGCGGCATGGGCCAGCGCACGATCAATCAGCCGTTCATGCAGGAACCCGACGGGAGCGTCAGCCTCGGGTTCATGCTCAATGGCGGTCAGCAGCAACGCATTGAGCGAGGGATGCTTCTGCTCAATCACACGCGCGATGTCATGATCGCTCCAGATATTCCGTCTCCCTTTCACCCACGCAATCAAGACCAGCACGCCAAACCCCAGCAGCGACCAGCGGTCAATCCGCTTTGAGACATGAACTCCATTAAGAGCGGCGAGCAGAAAGCTCCCCTGCACCAAAATGCCAATCGCGAAAGCTGCGGAGAGATGGCGCATGAGACGCGCACTGCGCAACCCTTCGCGAACTTCAGCAATCCGGGCTTCAAGAATGGTGCGTGCGATCATGATCGGATTTAATTACGCGGTTTGCAGGGCGGTCTGTCTTGCGCGGCCAGCATACCACGTTTCGAGCACAAGAACGGCCAAAAGCACCAGAAGAACATACCACCACGACTGCTGCCGCTGCTCCGTGTCAGTCGCCGTGAGCCGCTGGTCGGTGCTTTCCCCGCCCGCAGCCCCAGCGGCACCGCTCGCCAGCTTGATTCCATATTCTGCCAGTTTCTGCGAAGCCAGCGGCAGCACCCGCCCCTCATCCGGCGGTAAATTGACCGCGAGAATCCGCGTGTGCGAATCACTCTGCACCTTGTAAAGCCCCACCTGCGCCGCAGTGAAACCTTCCCCCGCTCTAAGGCTGCGCGCCTTGCCATCCGGCTCCGTGATCGTATGCGCAGACGTCGCATCAAGCGGCAGCGCTTCTCCCACCAGCAGCGTCGCCGCAGGATCATGGCTGAACCCTGCCGCTGCCAGCCACCCATACAGCAGCGGCACAAACTTCGTGCTGAGCGCAAACTGACTGTCCCCTGGATGCCACCCGGAAGCCATGACAATAAGTGTCCCCTTCCCGATGCGTGCGCTGATGATCGCAGGCTGCCCATTGTCAAAACTCGCCAGCGTTTCGAGATTGTTTCCCGCCTCCTTGATCTCGATCTGCCGATGCTTCCAAAACCGCAGCTTCGTGAAGTCGCGCAGTTTGGGATCCGCAAAAGGCTTGAGCAGCGGATGCTCGATTTTGACATCCGCCAGCATTCGATAGTCGTCATTCGCGTCCCCGTCCTTGATGGAGAAACCCACCCGCACTCACAAAGTCACGCAGCCCCGCGTGAGTCCCCTCCGGCGGTGTGCTGCCCGAGATCACCAGCAAGTCCGGCTTCTGCGCCGGCAGAGCTTTGCCAGCCGTCAGCACCGGCGCCAGCGTAGCTGTAGGCTGCAACGCACGCGCCAGATAATACAGCGGCGCCGCAGCTTCATCGCGCGTGGCCTCGTCCCCCAGGAAATGAATGCTCACACTGCGCGGTTGCGGCGGCGAGATGAACAGGCGATTGTCAAAATCGGACTTGTCGCCGGTGAGTGTCAACGTCGTGGCCTTCGTCGAATTCGGTGGCGCATTGAGTATCCGCGAGGCACCCGGCGGGATCTGCGCCGTGATGCTGTCGCTCTGCGGCCCCTTCTCCCACGCAAGCGTGAAGTCCCGCAACGCCGACTCACGCGTGTTGCTCAACCGCACCCGCACCAGAGCATCCGCATTGCCATCCTCATCACGTGCCGCGAGAGCAACCGAAAAATTGTCGTTCGTGCTGGGATCAAGCCGATGGACGTTCAGCGTCAGTTCAGCAGGCCACGCAATGGTCCGCAAAGCATCCAGATGCGTGCCCTCTTGCAGATCCGTGATGAGATGAATGCGCTTTTTCAGCGTCGCCGTGCTCGTATCAAACGACGGCACCGCCGCAATCAGCGCACGATCCAGTTGCGTGCCGCTCCACGTCGGCTTCAGCTCAGCCAGACGGCTTTGCAGCACGACATTGCGATTCGCCGGTGTGTTACGATCTTCCTCAAAGCTCCACACCTGCATAAGTTCCCGATCAAAAACCGCCAGCGCAATGCGATCCGTCACCTTCGCAGCTTTGAACAGCCGCTCCGCCTCAACCAGCCCGCGTTTCCACAGATCATCGCGCCTCATCGAAGCACTGCGATCCAGCAGGATCAACGTCGCCTGATTGGCCGACGACGCCGTGGCGCTTTCACTCTGCAAAAAAGGCCGCGCAAACATCAGCGCCAGCAGGATCAAAGCAAGGCATCGCAGCAGCAGCAGCAGCCAGTTCTCCAGCCGCCGCTTGCTCACCGGCACCGGCGTGCTCGCATCCAGAAACATCAGCGTACTGAATTCCACCCGATCCTGCGGTGGCCTGCGTCGCAGATGCAGCAATATCGGCGCGATGATCGCAGCCGCACCAGCGAGGTAGAGTGGGAAGAGCCAGGACATTGGGAAAGGACGACCTACGCAGCGATGCGTGAGGCGGAAGATTTGGAAGCTTTCTTGCGCTGACGCGCACTTAGAAAATCAAAGAGCACCTCTTCCAACGGCTGATCCGTCGGACAAAAATGGTATTCAACATTATGGCGATCAGTCGCCGCCTGGATCGTATCCCGGTGCGCCTGCAACCGCTTCAGGTAATTCTCGCGTACCAGCTGCGGATCAATGAACCGCTCCGCCCCAGTCTCCGCATCCCGAAAGTGCGCCGACTTTTCAAAGGTGAAATCAATCTCCGCCCGGTCCATCAGGTGAAACAACACCAGGTCATGCCCCATCGCACTCAGCAGCGCCAGTTGCTTCTCCAGATGCTCCACCGGCGCCAGCAAATCCGTAATCAGACAAATCATCCCACGCTTCCGCAGCAGCTCCGCCAGTTGCCCCACCGACAGCGCCAGTGAAGTCCCCGCCGCCTTCGCCGGCCGTTCCAGTTCCGTAATGATCCGCCGCAGATGCCCCGGTCGATTCCTCGGCGGCAGGTGCTCCTCAATCCCATCCGCAAAAGTCGTCAGCCCCGCCGCATCCCCCTGCTTCATCAAAAACGACGCCAGCGTCGCAGCCAGCGTCGCCGCATAATCCGCCTTCGTATATCCCGTCGAGCCAAACCCCATCGACTTGCTGTGATCGATCACCAGCTGACACCGCAGATTCGTCTCATCCTCAAACTTCTTGATGTACGTCCGGTCACTCCGCGCCAGCACCTTCCAGTCAATGTACCGTGGATCATCCCCCTGCA
>NCCR01000230.1 GCA_002279765.1 Verrucomicrobia bacterium 12-59-8
TGCCGTTCAAGGACAAGAAGCCCGACTGGGATGGCTTCACCAAGAGCGTGCGCTGGATGCAGCAATGCGCCGCGCACTATGGCGTGGAGATGGTCTTCGTGCTCAATGCGGACACCGGCTACATCTTTGATCTCAGCAATGAGCTCTATGCTGAAGTACTGAAGCGCTTCCGTGCAGAGTTTCCGGAGCAGCGTTTCATCGCGGGCGTGACGGCACGCGGCGCTGAGAATGACACTGCATTCAAAGCCGAGCGCTACTGGCCGCTGCTGGACATCGCGCAGGAGCATGACAACTGCGAGATGATGATCATGACCAGCAAGCTGCTCAACACGCTGGAGAATGAGCCGCGACGCGACGCTTATTTCCAGATCGCCGAACATCTCATCCGCCCCGGCATCGCGCATGCGCTGGAGCCTTCCTTCGTGCCTTGGGCCACGCCGTTTGATCCGTGGCTGTTTCATGAGATCGCGCTGCACCCGAGCTATGTCGGCGGCAAGGTCAGCACGCTCGACGAGCCGCACTTCCACTACTGGGCCGCGATGTGCAAGGGGCTGAACCTCCCCTTCTCACCGCACAGCGGTGATGACTACGGCATCGCCACCGCCATCAAGCTCGGCCTGCCCCTGCTCATCGGCGCCGGTGTCAGCGCCTGCCCGCTCATCTGCGCCGCGCGCGACATGTGGCTGCTCGACAGCGTGGCCGACAAGAAATTCAAGACTGGCACCGGCCGCTTTGACACCCGCGTCTATAAACTCTTCGAAGCCTTCCAGAACACAGCACCGCGCATGTGCTGCACCAACTCGGCCTCATTGAATCCCCTGAAGCGCATCCTGACTGCAAAGATCTGCGCGGAGAGGATGAAGCAGAGCGCATGAACGAGGCGATGCGGAGACCGAAGCGTCTCGCAAAGAAGCTGGGGATTCCTTTGCTTGGAGAGTGATACGGGCTGCAAGCCTGAATCACTCTCCACCCAAAATCGCCTCCATCATCCGCAACGCCTCCCGATTCGGCTTCACGTCATGAACGCGCACAATGCGTGCTCCATGTTCCCGTGCATAGGCGCTGAGGGCGATGGTGGGCCAGAAGCGGTCTTCCATGGCGTCGGAGTGCATGACGCGGGCGATCATGGATTTGCGCGAGACACCGACGAGGAGGGGGCGCTGGGCGGCGAGCTGCGGCAGCTCGCGCATGAGGGTGAGATTGTGCTCCAGGGTTTTGCCGAAGCCGAAGCCGGGGTCGAGCACGATGCGCTCTGGCGCGATGCCTTCGTTTTCGAGCACGCGCAGGCGGCTTGCAAAGTAGTCCCGCACGGCGGTGACAACATCGTCGTACTGCGGATGGGCCTGCATGGTCTGGGGCGTGCCGGTCATGTGCATGACGACGAGGCCCGCCTTGGATTCCGCAGCGACGCGCGGCATGGCGGCGTCACCGCGCAAGCCAGTAACGTCGTTGATGATGTCGGCCCCGGCATCGAGCGCGGCACGGGCGACGGAGGCTTTCATGGTATCAATGGAAATGAGCGCCTTTGTCTGAGAGCGCACGGCGCGGATCACGGGCAGCACGCGGCGGAGTTCCTCCGTTTCATCCACGGGCTCGGCTCCTGGGCGGGTGGATTCACCGCCAACGTCCAGAATGTCCGCGCCTTCAGCCAGCAGCGTGAAGGCATGCTCCACGGCACGGCCAGGATCGTTGAAGCGGCCGCCGTCGGAAAAGCTGTCGGGCGTGACGTTGACGATGCCCATGATGAGGCCGCGATGGGTGAGATCGAGGTCGTGGTTGCCGAATTGCCAGCGGAACATGGGAGGTGCGGACGGCTCTGCCCGGTGCCGGGTAAGTTGAATTGGATCAGGCCTGCGCCAAGTGGAAAAGTACGCTGAAAAAGAGCCGGGAGCATTGCCCGCGCCGCTTTCCCGCTGCATGGTTTGATGATGAAGCTCAACCCGGCCACCCTGCTGATCATTCTCCTCGCGCTCGGAGGTGCGGCGGCATTGTTACTGACGGGGGTCAAACCGCAACCACCGCCTGAAGCAGCTGTGAAAGTGGAAGCGGCTCCGATCGACGTCACCAACAGTACGGTGGAAGATCTCAAGAAGCAGATCATCCTGCTGGAAGGTCAGATCGAGTACCTCCAGGGCCAGAATGACGCCCTGAAGGATGAGAATGCACAGATGATTCAGAAGCTCGGCATGCTGGGTATGAAGGACGCGCCGAAGATGTCCCTGAAGGATGATGATGTGGCCCCTGACTTTGTGGGCATGGGTTTGGAAATGATGAAAATGCGCAAGCTGCACGCGCTGCCGCTGGTGACGACGTCGGTGAGTCAGGAGGAAGTGGAAAAAGTGATCCTGACTTGGCTGAAACGCCAGCAGCCGAATGAAGAAGGCAAGAAACTTGCGCGCGGACTCGCAGCTCTGGGCTGGATTCCCGAAGCGATCGACCCGCTGCCGCTACGCGCCGCACTGCTGGCCCGCCAGTTGGGCGGCTGGTATGACGATGAGTCGGAGACCATGTTCACCATTGATCCCTCCACAGCTTCCGGCCCTGCGGTGACCTCGAACGAGCCCCTTGGGATCGCCTTCGGGCAACTGCTGCGCGAGTACGGCAGCATTTTGTACCAACCACAGCATGGCCCCATGAAGACTGACATGCGGCTGGCGCGGGATTCGTTAATCGCAGGAGATGCTGCGCTCACTCGCTTCCTTCATTCACTGCAAAACCCGGCGTCTGAACTGAAGGACGATCTGCCTGCGGAGGACCCGGATCATCCGCTGAACCAGGTGCCTATGCCGGCTTATCTACGAGAACTCGCGCTGTTCCCCTTTAACCGAGGCTTTGATTTTGCCCAAACGCTGCACAGCGCCGGTAATTTTGCCCAGCTCAATGCCGCCTACAGCCGCCCGCCCATCAGCACAGCGGAGGTCATCGAACCGGAAATGTATCTTGATCCTGAACGTCTCGCACCGGTCGAAATCCAATTGGATGAAGTGAAGCTCAAGGGCGTGCTGCCGTATCTCGATGACTGCCTCGGCAAATTCGCCTGTGTGACCGCCCTGCGCACCTACAACACCGATGAAGACGCCGCGCTCGGCGCACGCGGCCTCTTGGCGGATCGTCTGCTGGCCTGGGTGGCAGATGGCGGAGCCAAGCGTGACCACGCTGCATGGCAGACGCTGTTCATGGACAAATCCTCTGCCGATGCCTTTTACAAAGCGATGCTCAGCTCTTTGAAGCAGCGCTACGAGACCAAGGGTGAAAGCGAATTCACCGCGCAGGGCCGGTTTGTCAGCCTATTGCGCAATCGCGACGACGCGGGTGTCGTGTTGATTGAGGCGGCTAGCGAGGAAGCCAGGGCCGCATTGAAACTTTTGATGAAGTGATGACCGCAAAAAATGTTCTCTATTCAGGCCGCGTCCAGGGCGTGGGCTTTCGCTACAGCACGAAGCGCATTGCCTCGGGCTTTGATGTGACCGGGTGGATCAAAAATCTGCCCGATGGTCGCGTGGAATTGCTGGCGCAGGCATTGGAAGCCGATGAACTCGAGGCCTTCCTGGAAGACATCCAGCAGAGCAGCCTGAGCTCCCATATTAGACAGCGCGAGGTCAATGCCATTGCCGCCCAGCCAAACTTGCGTGGATTCAGCATTCTGCGTGATTAACTTGTCCCAACCCGTATGAGCGCCAAGCCCGCCGTTTCCGTCAACCATCTGACCAAGGTCTTTAAAGGCAGCCTTGGCAAAGGTGCCTTCCGCGCAGTGCATGATGTGTCATTCACGGTGAAAGCCGGAGAGGTCTATGGCCTCATCGGCCCCAATGGATCCGGCAAGTCCACCACGATGAAGGTCATTCTAGGGCTGCTGAACGCGACTGAGGGCGACACCCGCATCTTCGGCATTCCGAGCACGGAAGTGGCCAGCCGCCGCAGCGTGGGCTTCCTGCCGGAGAATCCGTATTTCTACAAGCACCTAAACGGACGCGAAACCCTGCACTTCTATGGCAAGCTGTGCGGCATGGGCGGTGATCAGTTGAAATCCCGTGCGGAGGAAATGCTGGCGCTGACCGGTCTGGAAGACGCGGCGACGCGGAGGGTGGGTGGTTATTCCAAAGGCATGCTGCAACGACTCGGCCTGGCGCAGGCCTTGATCCATGAGCCGCAGCTGCTTGTGCTGGATGAACCCACCGCAGGCGTGGACCCCTCCGGCTCACGGATCATCCGCGACCTGATCATCGAGTTCCGCACACGCGGCATCACCGTGCTGGTGACTTCGCATCTGCTGGAGCAGATGCAGGAGGTGTGCGACCGCGTGGGCATCATGGCGCACGGACGCATGGTGCGCGAAGGACGGTTGGACGAGCTGATCGCCGTAGAAAACCAAACTGAGATGGTACTGGAAAACGCCTCCCCTGCCCTCCTGGCCAAAATTGATGCCTTGGTGAAAGCCGAAGGCGGCGGCACGCGCCTGCTGCGCAGCGGCCACCCGCGCACGACGCTAGAGCGCCTGTTTCTCGAAGCCACCAACGAGCCGAAAAAACCATGAGTGCAACCTCTCCAAGTTCTACCGCTGTCAGCGTGGCCCCGGTGCGCTTCTCGCCGCGGCGCGTGTGGACGCTGGCCTATGCGACGATGACGCAACTGATGAGGATGAAGATCCTGCCCTTCCTTCTGCTGTTTTGCGCGCTTGTGGCAGCCATGGGTTTTGGCTTTTCCGTCATCAATCCCGAGCAGCAGCTCAGCCAGTTCAAGACCATGTCCTTGGGCGTCCTGCAGGTTTTCAGCCTCGTGTTCGGCATTGTCGCCACCGCCCTGCTGCTGCCGAAAGATCTGGAGGACCGCACTCTGTACACCATCCTCTCAAAGCCGGTGCCGCGCTTTGACTACGTGCTCGGAAAGCTGCTCGGCGTGCTGATGCTCATCGCCTCAGGCCTGGTCATCATTGATGCAGTGCTGAGCCTCATCTTGTGGATGCAGCAATCCATGCTGTTCGACGCTGCCGTGGCCCAGCTTCACACGGAAAAGCAGGACACCCCCGAAGTGGTGGCGCAGATGCGCGAGATCGTGACCAGGCAGGGGCTGACATGGAACCTGCACTGGGCGGTGTGGGCTATTTTCCTGAAGGCCGCCGTGGTGACGACGGTTGCTTTGCTGCTGTCATGCATCGCGAGTTCGACGCTGTTCACCATTGTGATCACCTTTTGCATCACCATCATCGGCCATGGTCATGCAATGATACGTGAGTTCGTGTTCCAGCCCAATCTCGGGAGCACCTCCTCTCGCATCGCATCTTTTCTGCTGGCCGCGATCTGCCCGGACCTGGCGCAATTCGACGTCGTTGACAGCGTGGCCAACGGCGAGATCGTGCCCTGGGCAGCGGTGGGTGAAATGACCGGCATCGCAGCGCTCTACATGACTGTTTACCTCTTCGTCACTCATCTGGTCTTTGTGGAGAAAGAACTATGAAACGAAAACTCCAGGCTGCCGCCGTGCTGCTGGTCTTCGGCTTGCTGAAACTGCCGCTGGAGCAGCGGGTGACGCATGATCTGCGCACGATGCATCTGGTGGATGAGCCCCTGCACCTGGGCGTGAAAGGGAACATGGGGCAGATGGGCCTCGCAGCAGCATTTGGCGGTTTGCGCGGACTGATCGCCACCATTTTTCAACTGCGCGCCCATGTGGAGTTCACCCGCGTGAACTGGGCGCAGGTGGACAAATACTATGGGTTTGTGACGGAGTTGCAGCCACGCAATGCCCGCTACTGGGAGGAGGCGTCATGGCACATGGCCTACAATGCAGCCTCCTACTATTTGTACAACCAGGAGCTGAAACCGGGGCTGAGGGGGCAGTTGTTCCATGACTATCTGCAGCGTGGCATCGACATTCTGGACGAGGGACTGAAGTTCCTCCCAGACAATCCGCGGCTCTGGCAAAAGCTGGGAGATCTGCACTGGAACCGCACCAAAGACTTCAAAGCCTCAGGAGACGCCTACAGAAACTCGTTCCAGCATGGCGGTCTGAATTTCACCGAGCGCTTCGCTGGCTACGCCTATGCGCAGTCAAGCGACCCTGCCTCGTGGGCCAAGGGTTACGAAATTTTGAAAAAGCTCTACGACGAGAAAAAGGCCACTCCCGGATTGATCGAATTCCTCAAGATGCTGGAACAAAACCTCCACATCCCCTCATCACAGCGCATTCCCGACGCAGCTCCGGTCAGAATCTCCCCGAATCCCCAGGCAGGCCCCCTACGTTGATAGGCTGGCAGCCTAGCCCGGTTGACATTCGTCACTTTCGGGTGAAATTTCACATTGTTCCAACCAATGCCAGCCAAAATAGACATTCCCCGCAAGTCGATCTACCGCTTGTCGATCTACCAGCGCTGCCTCCAGCGCCTGCGTGAGAACCAGGTGGACACCGTGTCCTCTGCCGCCCTGGCCAAGGCAGCCGGGGTTAAGTCCACCCAGTTGCGCAAAGATCTGGCATATTTCGGCCAGCTTGGCACCCGTGGTCTGGGATACAATGTGGACGCACTCAGCGGCACAATCGGGGATGTGCTAGGGCAGAACAAACTGCAGCCCGTCATTCTGGTTGGCGTCGGTAATCTCGGCTCGGCGCTGCTGCGCTACGGCGGTTTCCGCAAAGAAGGCTTCGAAGTCGCGGCAGCGTTCGATCTCGCGCCACGCAAGCTGCCTCAGGTGAATGTGCCGGTGCTGGCGATGGCTGACATGGCGGACTTCATCCGCCGTCAGAACGTGAAAATGGCCATCCTGACGGTGCCCGCCAGCAACGCGCAGTCCGTGGTCAATGATCTGGTGCAGCACGGCATCCAAGCCATCCTGAACTTCTCTCCCACCGTCCTCGACGTGCCGGAGCACGTCGTGGTGAACAGCGTCGATTTGGCCGTGGAACTGGAGAATCTAAGCTACTTCATTCGCTAATTTTTTGCATGCTGCCGCTGTAAATGAGTTGAAGCAAACCCGCTGCGACCTGCGTTGATGTCGGGATCCATCACCGACCATCAACCATGCTCCGACTTCTCGCGGTCCTCTTCGCCCTTGCCTCCACCGCTTCTGCGGCCCATCCGTTCCTCTGCTGCGACTACGGCAGCGGCAAGGTCTGCGTGGTTTCCGCCGAAGGCAAAATCGAATGGCAATGGGACTGCAAAAGCCCGCAGGACTGCTGGAAGCTGCCCAATGGAAACTACCTCTTCTGCTTTGTCAGCGGTGCCTTGGAAGTAACTCCAGACAAGAAAATCGTGTGGGAATACAAGGCACCGACGGATGTGAAAGTCGAAGTTCATTCCTGCCAGCCGCTGCCGGACGGCAATGTGATGATCGTGGAATGCGGCACCAGCCGCATCATCGAGGTGGATCGCGCGGGAAAGATCACCAAGGAGATCAAGCTGGACGCCGCGCCTGAGATCAAGCTGCACAACCAGTTTCGTGGCACTCGCAAGCTCGCCAACGGCCACTACCTCGTCTGCTTCAAAGGCGAAGGCAAAATCGTCGAACTTGATGGCGAAGGCAAAGTGCTGCGCGAAATCAAAGTGCCCGGAGATCCGCATG
>NCCR01000034.1:0-63273 GCA_002279765.1 Verrucomicrobia bacterium 12-59-8
GCGTTTTCTCTCGGCCTTTTCTGCTTCATCTGCTGTAGCTCTTGCCTTTGCCGCAGCCTCAGCGGCAATTTTTCTAGCATTCTCTTGCGCCATTTCCTCGCTAAAAGGGATTAAAAATCCAATAACCCCCCCCAAAAAAACAGCTCCGAGAAAAAAATCGCCCGAAACGTATTTAGCACGCGAAGCTATTTGATAAATCAATGCAACTACAAAGAACACAACGAAGCCAAAAAATGCACCCGCAACCATGCCTCCGAAACATTTTGGTAAATTCATGGCTTTATTTCTAATTCGCTTTGGAGCAATTCTCAAAGCAAAAAAGTCATCTTTGGACTGGTGAGACATCCTCCTCCACCGGGATCGCCTTGCGCACCATCATCTTGGAAACTCCGTAGATGAGCGTGCTCTGCTTGGGCCGCCACTGGTAGCCGATGCCAAAGGGAATCATGGGGACTTCAGTGGTGCGATAGTACTCGGCCAAATCGGCCTGGTAGTGCTGCTTGAAGAGGGGGATCGGGCCCGGATACCAGCCGTAAGCTTTCACATCCCAGGAATCACGCGGGAAGTCCTTCCACATGATGCCGGAGTCATCCTGCGTCATGGTGTGACAGTGGGTGAGGAGGTAGTCACGGATGGTGTGAAACTCATCCATATGCATGAGGTAGGAGGCTGACTTGGTGAAGCCGTTCATCACCCCGAGCCCGTCGCAGAAGCGCAGAAAGGAGGCGTCCTGCTTGAGCGCCCAGCTCGCGATGTTGGTGGAGAAATAGTAAAGCGTCTGCTGTTTGCCCTGAGCACCCAGGAAGGTGATGCGTGCACCGGGAGTCTTGGTTTCCTTGTCAGTCAGGATCTTTCCTTCCGCATCGAGCCAGATGTTTTCCACGTTTTGAATGAAGCACCCGCAGCGGGCTAGGAAGACGTAGAGCACCGGCAGGGTGCCCGTGAGCTTGGTGGCCTGCAGATCCTTCTTCATGTCCGCCGTGATGAAGAAGCTGAAGCTGAGCGAGGCATTGAGCGTGTTGCGCAGATTGCGTAGCGATGCCCCGAGCTCGCCTTCGCTCAGTTTGGTCACATCTGGCGGCAGGCCCACGGGTTCCACTGCGGCCAGCACGTAGGCGGAGGCATTGGGGAAAAAGGTGTAGGCGTGCAGAAAATCGGGGCCGCTGAAGACGTAGAGCAGCGGTGCGATGTCGCTGACAGCCTCCGGCAGGCCGAGCGGTGCCCAGGCGCGGATCGGGCCAAGCTGACGCTGTTCCGCATCTGCCCAGGCGGCGTCGAGATCTTTGGCATGGGAGTTGAATTCACCGCGCTGTGCCAGTCCGGCTAGGGACGAGCCTTCCTGCGGCATGCCGGCGAGAAAGCGCGCCTGCTCATTAGGCGTGGGTGGTTCCGCAAAGGCGGTTTGAGCCAGAACAAGCAGCAGAATGAGTGTTTTTTTCATGGAGTGCGTGGAGTACGCGGCGAGACGAAATAAATGATCCAACCCAGCAAAATGAGCGCCATGCCAGCCAGCGTTTCATCGGGATGCTTCTTGGCGACGAACACCATCATCCACAGGCTGATGCCGAGAAAGAGGATGGGCGTGACCGGGTAGCCCCAGCAGCGGTAGGGGCGCGGCAGGTCCGGCTGGCGGATGCGCAGCACGATCAAACCCACCACCGTAGCAAATGAACCGAGCTGAATGCTGAACTGCACGCAGGTGAGCACGGTTTCAAAACTTGCCGTGAGAAGCAGTGTCACGACGATGGAAAGCTGCACAAACAAACCGACCACCGGCACGCCGCGCTCATCGCTCACCGCCAGCGGGGCGAGGATGCGCAGATCCTGGCCCATGGTTTTCATCACCCTCGGCCCCACCCAAGTCATCGCGCTGATGCTGGATACGAGGCCCAGGCAGATCAGCCCTGACATGATCTTGCCGCCGGTCTCACCGAAGATGTGGACGGCTGCGATGTGACCGACATCCAGTTTGCCATCCAAATCACTCATAGGCGCAACGTACAAGAAAACCGCATTCAGCGCGAGATACAGCCCCGCGACCAGCAGCGTGCCCAAAGCAATCGCCAGAGGCACGTTCTTCTGCGGGTCTCGTATGTCCCCGACGATGTAAGTGGCGGCATTCCAGCCGGCGTAGGCATACATCACATACACGAGGCTCACGGCGAAGGGCGTGCTGCCCATCAAATCTAGATCACCGGCTACGGGCAGAAAGTTCACAGGCTGGGCTTTGCCGTACCAGAATCCAGCGCCGATGAAGACGAGGATCAGCGCGACCTTGAGCCAGGTGGCCGTGTTTTGAAACTTGGCGGCCATTGTGACTCCGCCTACGTGGATCAAGGTCACGATCCAGACCATGACGAGGGACCATGTCGTCGCCGGTGCATGCGGAAAGATGCCGGAGAAGTATTTGCCGAAGGCCATGGCCGCCAGCGCGATGGGGGCCGCAAACCCCACCGTCACCGAAAGCCAGCCGGAGAGAAACCCGACCGCCGGATGAAAAATCTTCGAGAGAAAGTGATACTCGCCGCCGGAGCGCGGCAGTGCCGCCGCCAGCTCGCCGTAGCACACCGCGCCACAGAAGGCGCAGACCCCGCCGACGACCCAGAGCATCAGGAGGACGAAGCCCGAAGGCAGGGAACCCACCTGAAAGCCCAGGGAGGTGAACACCCCGGTGCCGATCATGTTGGCCACCACCACCGCCGTGGCTGTGATCAGCGAAATGCCCTGAGTGCGTGTGGTGCTCATGGGCGCGATGGCTACGCGCTCGGTGGCGGGGCGTCAACACTTCCAAAGCAGGACTTGAAGGAAACGGAAAAAGGAATTCATTTTTCCCATGAAAACGACATCCTCAAAATTATTCAGGGGGGTGATGTTGATCGCCGCCCTGCTGGTGCCTGCCACGACGTGGTGGGCGAGCTACCGCTACTACAATGGGCGTAGGGAGGCGGAAAGTCGGCAGCAACTGGCAAGATTGCAGGAGATCCAGGATAAATATTCCGGCATCGTAAAGGATAACGAACTGCTCAGAGAAGCGATCAATAATGCCGACAAGCGCAAAGCGCTCTTCAGGAGCCTCAACGACGGTACCACCGAATTCGCATTGGAAACCAAGCCCCGTAGCACCTGGAACTGGCCCACAGATCCGGACCATCTCTGGCAGGAGCAGCGCCGGCATGCGCGCGAATTGCTGATCAAGCTCAATGAGACGGATCAGGAGCACCTCAAAAGTGCGCCGCCTGACCGAATTCCGGCCCGGTAACGGCAAAAATAAACGCATATTCATCTTGGCCCCTGCGGTGGTGTTAACCGCCCGAGTTTCTATGTGGTGTGATTCAATCAACCACCACCATGAAACTCGCGTCCCTCCCAACCCTGATTCGCCACAGCGACCAGCCGTACGAACTGGATCATGCTGCGGCCTCGACCGCCGATTCAGCCTCTTTCGATTTCCACACCGTCACCTGGCAGGCCGACGGTTTTGGTTTTGACGCCACCAGCGGTGAATTTTTCACCGCCAGCCCGACGGCGCTCGTCGTCATGCAGGCCTTGAGCGAGGGCGTGGCACGCCCGCAGATCCTCGACCGCCTCACCACGCGCTTCGAAGTCGCCCGCAGCACAGCGGAGCGCGATCTTGAATCCTTCCTCGCCGAACTCGTCCACATCGGACTGACCTCGGAATCGAACTGAGTCCCATCCTCCTATGAATGCTTCCCCAGTCATCGCCGTCACCGGGCTTCATCGCGGTGAGAATCCCCAACCCGGTTCCGCCGTCATCCGCAGCCTGCGCCGCGTTTACCCTGAGCTGCGGATCATCGGGCTCGTTTACGATTCACTCGAAAGCGGTCTCTTCAGCGAAGAAGACGCCCCCGATGCCGCCTTCACCATGTCCTACCCCGGCGCTGGTGAAGAAGCCTTCTGGCAGCGCCTCGATGCGATTCGTGAGATCGAACGCTTCGACGTTTTGATCCCCTGCCTTGATGCTGAAATGGCACCGTTGGTGGATGCCCCCGAAAAACTGCGCGAGCGTGGCATTCACGCCTGCCTGCCCACCGCTGCGAGCTTCAAATGCCGCGACAAATCAAAGCTCGCCGAGCTGTGCGAGCGCACGCACTGCCGCACGCCGCAAACTGTGGCTGTGAGCGATGTAAACTCGCTCCATCAGGCTGCGGTGGCACTCGGCGGCAACGTGTTCGTCAAAGGCCGCTTTTATGAGGCCCGGCACGCCATCACACCTGCCACCCGTGAAGCCGCCTACTGGCACATGCTGGAGCAATGGGGCGCGCCGGTGCTGGTGCAGGAAAATGTGCTGGGAGAAGAATACAACGTCGTCGGTCTTGGCGATGGTCGCGGCCAGATCCTTGGCTCCTGTTCCATTCGCAAGATGCTCCGCACCGCCAGCGGCAAGGGCTTCGGCGGCATGATCGTGCGTGACCCTCAGCTGGATGCCATCGCGCAATCGCTCATCGCGGAACTGCGCTGGCACGGCCCGTTCGAACTCGAATTCGTTAAATCCGAAGGCCCCAAAGGCGAGTACTGCCTCATCGAGATCAATCCGCGTTTCCCAGCCTGGTGTGATTTTCCGTCCACGCTGAACTGCAACCTGCCCGCTGCTGCGTTTGAACTCGCCCTGGGCTGGCAGCCACGCGAGCCGCTGCGCCACGCCATCCCCGGAAAGTTTTTCATCCGGCATGCTATCGACATGACCGGCGACATTCGCGATCTCGCCGCCCTCACCACGAGCGGCCAGTTCTTCCGTCAGCCGCGCGAATTCATCCCGCACCCGACATCGTCCCGCAGCCTTTAATTCCTACCTTCCGCCGCATCCTCCCATGCAAACGCTTCTCCCTTATTCCCCGCCGACGATCACCCGTCATCTCAGCGGCCAGAACAGCGCCGCCAATCGCAACCGCCATGCTCACGGCCTCAACAGCAACGTCTGCGAACGTATCGATGGCGTGCCCGTGGCCGACCTCGCCGCACGCTTTGGTTCGCCGCTTTTTGTTTTTTCCGAGCGCACGCTGCGGGAGAAAATCCAACGTGCGCGTGAAGCTTTCGAAAGCCGCTATCCGAACACACGCTTCGCCTGGAGCTACAAAACGAATTACCTCAACGCGATCTGCCGCGTCTTTCACAGCGAAGGCTCCATCGCCGAAGTGGTGAGCGAGTTCGAGTATGAAAAAGCCCGCCGCAACGGCGTGGCTGGGCGTGACATCATTTTCAATGGGCCGCATAAAACCCGTGCAGGCCTCGAACTCGCCGTCAGCGAAGGCGCGATGATTCAGGTCGATAACTGGGATGAACTCCTGCTGCTGGACACCATCGCCAAAGAGCAAAATCGCAGCATCGACATCGCCATCCGCTGCTGGCTTGACGCCGGCATCCAGCCGGTGTGGAGCAAGTTTGGCTTTGGTGTCGAAAACGGTGAGGCTTGGCGTGCGATCCGCCGCATTGCTGAAAGCAAGGGCCGCCTTCGTTTGCAGGGCCTGCACACGCACATCGGCACCTACATCCTCGAACCGAATGCCTACAAGGTCGCAGCGGAGAAGCTCATCACGCTCATGGAGCGCTGCCGTGAGAGCTACAGCTGGTCTTTGCGCTACCTGAACCTCGGTGGCGGCTTCCCATCGCTCAGCAGCCTGCATTACTCGTATCAGCCTGCCGAGCAGGTGGTCCCACCGATCGAAAAATACGCCGAAGCCATTGCCAGTGCGTTGAACACGCTGCCACGCGACCGCCGCCCGCGTCTCTACCTGGAAAGCGGCCGCGCACTTGTCGATGAAGCCGGTTACCTCATCACCAGCATCGTCGCCGTGAAGCAAACGGGTGCATCAGGTGCGATCACGCTCGCCGGCAAGGCGGCGAAGGCCCCTGCCTACATGCCTGAATCAACAGGAGCCGCTTATGTCATCGATGCGGGCATCAACATTCTCTACAGCGGCAACTGGTATCGTTTCAATGTGAAACCCGCCAAAGCTCAACGCGAAAGCGCCCAGCACCCCATCAAGCTCTACGGCTGCCTGTGCATGAACATCGATGTCATCCGCGAGCAGGTTTCACTGCCTGCTATGACCACAGGTGATCATCTCGTCATGCATCCCGTCGGTGCTTACAACATCACGCAGAGCATGCAGTTCATCACCTATCGTCCCGCAGTGGTCATAATCGGTCTGGATGGCCGTGTCGATGTCATCCGCGAACGCGAAGACCTCGACTACGTGCAGCACCTTGAGCGCGTGCCGGAACGTCTGCTCACACCAACACACCAATAATCCCGCATTGCCATGAACTCGGAAGCCCCATCTACCCTCCCCATGATGGCCATTCTTGATGAGACCACCGTTCGTTCGCCCTCTCTATGGGAGATGGGCGCGGTGAGAGCGGCGGTCTTCACCCGAACGCTGCGCCCTCATCTTCAGATTGTCACGACTCCGCTGCTCGAAGTAGCGCGTGCCGCTAGCTCCATTTTCCTTTGCGGCAGCTGGAAAACGGGTGCCCTCCTGTGCGCCGCGCTGCTGTTCATGCCGCGTTACTTTGTCTTCGCCGTTAGCGCCTGCTTGCTCGGCGGCTTCATTGCGAAGATCCTGCATCTGCCTGCTGCGATGCGGAAGGACGGCACGCTGCTCTACAATGTTTTCCTGAGCGCTCTCGCCGTCGCTTGGATCACACGTGGCTCAGCTCTCGCAGTTCCTGCCATCTGGGGCATGCTGGCCGTTGTCACGGTTTACACGCTGCTACTGTCAGCTGCGTTGTGGCATTGGTTTCCGCTGCGCGCCGGTCTGCCGCCACTCAGTGTCGCTTTTGTCGTCGCTTTTGGAACGCTGCTGACGTTTTTCCCGCACTGGGCGGCTGGCACGGCCCTTCTCGACATGGGACTGCCGGAGGAGCCTGCCATGCCTTTCGTCGTCACCGCCTTTCTGCGCAGCATGGGCACGATTTTATTCCTGCCGAACGTGTGGGCTGGCTTCGCCGTGATGTTGGCGATTCTCATGTGGTCACGCGTCGCGATGATCAATGCCATCGCTGGTTATGCAGGGGGCATTCTCATTGTGAAGCTGCTCGAAGCCTTCGGCCTGCACTGGCTCGGCTGGTTTGCCGGACATAACTATCTACTGGCCGGCATGGCGCTCGGCGCGGTCTATTTTGTGCCGTCCTGGAGCAGTCTGACGCTCGCCTGCGTCGCGGGTGCGGTTGCAGGACTGCACGTCGCGGCGGTACAGCACTTCCTACGTGGCTCCGGCTGGGAGTACCTGCCGCTGCCCTACCTGCTCACGATCTGGAGCATGCTCTGCTGCCTGCGTCTGCGTGAGAAGCCGGGCTCGCTGCTGCCTGCCACCGACATCTTCATCAACCCTGAAGCCGCCGCTGCTTCCGTGGCTCTCGCAAACGCCCGATTTCCCCACCGCCATGAAACCCACGTGCTGCTTCCCACCACGCGCGAAGTCACCGTGACCCAGGGATTTGATGACAAGCTCAGCCATCGCGGTGACTGGAAGCACGCGCTCGACTTGGAAGTGCATGACGCTGCCGACAATGCCTGCCCGCCCGGCTGCGATGACGATTTAAGCCGCTACTACACCCAGGGGCTCGAAGTGCGCGCTCCGGGTACTGGCGAAATCATCCGCGTCATCGACGGCGTGGCCGACAACGCCCCCGGCGGCTGCAACTTTGCCAACAACTGGGGCAACCACCTCATCCTGCGCCTTGATTACGGTGGCACCGTGAAGCTCGCGCACTTCATGAAGAACGGCATCGTCGTCAAAACCGGCCAGCGTGTTGGTGCGGGCGATCTTCTTGGCTACTGCGGCAACTCCGGTCGCAGCCCCGTGCCGCACATCCATCTGCACAATCAAACCACCACCGAGACCGGCGCACCCACCACGCCCTTTTGTCTCACAAACATCTTCACGCGCACCACTGATGGCGTGCGCTGGAACTTTGCCAGCGTCCCCAAAGTGGGAGCCCGCATCGCCCCCGCGACGGTCTCCACCACCGTGCTGGGCACGCTGGCCCATTTTGCCCCCGGAGTGGCCACGTATCGTGTTTGCACGGGTGGATCGACTTCGTTCGAAACGATCACCACGACGCTCGACGAATCCGGTCGCTACCTGTTCCGCAGCGGCAAAGAATCACTTACCGCAGTACTCGGTTTGCACGCTCTGCAGATCACGGAGAGCAGCCTCAGCGGTCAATCGCAGCTCCTGCGCTTCCTTTCGTTCGCCATGCCCACCGTGCCTTTCGCTTATCAGAGCGGCATGAACTGGGAGGATTGTGTCGCTTTGCCGTCAAAGCAGCGCGGTCGGGCATTGGCGGGCGCTTTCGCACCCTATCTGGGACACGCCACCCAGCGCGTCATCACCCGCCACTCCTTGCATCCTACCACGCAGCGCCTGCACCTCGCCACCACGATCGCCAACGTCACAGGTGATCTTCCCTGCGAAATCGAATTCACCCTCGAACCGATTCGCGGCCTCACTCAACTCACAGCGCATTTCAAAACCCACGACAGCACCTTCACGCAAATCAGCTTCACCCCCACGCTGCCCAATGGCGACGCCGAATAAACCACTCTCCTCTCAATCATGAAAACACACATCCTCATTCTCGCCTTCGCCTGCGTCACCGCCGCGAACGCCGCCGACAAAATTGCCGCCATCTCCGATGCATGGCAGCAATCACTCGCCGCTGAATCCAACAACGATTACCCCGGTGCGCTCGAAAGCGTCCTCGCGTTCAAAAGCGCCGGTGGTGAAACCTACCTTGCGGCGGTGCGTGCCGGCTGGCTTTCCTATCTCAATAAGGACTACACCAAGGCCATCCAGTTTTACACTACAGCCTCCAGGCAGGAGCCTCGCGCCATCACACCGCACCTCGGTATGTTTAATGTGTATCTGGCGCAGACCCAACCCGAGGACGCACTCCGTGCGGCACGGGAAGTCCTAAAAATCGACCAGTTCCATCGCCCTACGCTGCTCATCGCCGGTGAGATTCTTTTCAATCAGCAGGATTATCGCAAAGCTGAAGTGTACTTTGAGCGCGCCTACAAGCTGCAACCTGAAGACCCTCTCGGCGTGAGCTGGTTTGGCTGGGCGCAGATCAATCAAGGTCAGGCCCGGCTTGCCGCGCCCTTGTTTGAAAAGCTCATGGAGATCAATCCAGAGGGCTACATGGTGCATGAGGGATTTGCCATCACGCACGGGCTTCCGCCAGGGCCACCTCCAGGCCAGCGTTGATTGAGGAGGACTGGCATGCACACGCCTTCCCAGATTCGCGCTCGCGGCCGAAATCTCCATGCGGCACTTGATCAAGTGATCGAACAACGCGGGTGGAGCACACCGAAGCGCCGGGCGCACCAGTGGCGCACGCTGCGTGCTCTCGTGCAGCATGCCCACGCCCACATCCCGCTCTACCAGCGGTTGTTTGCCGAAGCAGGATTCACCCCTGCGATGCTCGATGATTGGGATGATCTACCCAAAATCCCGCTGCTCACCAAGCCCGACCTACGCACCGCCACGCGGTCGGATTTGATCGCCAAATACAACCGTGATGACGTCCGCTGGCTGGCGTCCTCCGGCTCCACCGGCATTCCCGCCAGCATGGCACGCACGGAGGACTCCCTCTGGCATTACATGGCTTGCAACACGGCCTTGTATTATGACTGGTGCCACGGCAAGCCACTCAGCAACGGCCTCTATCTGGTCGACATGGCTCCCGACAGCATCGACTTCGCTGCCGCCGATCTCCTGCGCACCACGGTGCCGGATTCGCGCATCTTCTCCGTTCACGATCCCGTCGCCAAACTCACGCGCGAGCTCCTGAGCATCGCACCGGAATTCATTTCATCCTATCCATCGACTCTCCGCGCCGTGGCATTGGATCTGCGTGCTCAAAACCGTGTCATGAAAAGAACACGCCTCATCCATCTCACGTCCGAGATGCTGGATGCCCACACGCGGAATGTTCTGAGCCAGGTCTTTCCGAACGCACGCCTCATCGAGACCTACACCAGCACTGAAGGCGGACTCGTCGCTTGGCAGTGCGTGCATGGCTCGCGCTGGCACATCGCCGAGAGCAATGTTCTCTGTGAAATCGTTGATGACAACGGACTGCCTACCACCGGTCTCGGCCACATCGTCATCACCGATCTCACCAACACTGCCACGCCGATCCTGCGCTATCGCGGACTCGGGGATCTGGCCCGCTGGGAGCCGGAGCCCTGTCCGTGCGGCAGCAGTGCGCGCAGCATCCGTCACATCGAAGGCCGCAGTGCCGCTATGCTGCGCACACGCGGCGGCACCTTGATTTCGCCGTATGTCATCACCAACGCCATTGAGGAGGTTCCCGGCCTGGCGCAGTATCAGGTGGTGCAAAAGCAGCCCGGCATGCTCGAAGTCCGCGTTGTGGCTGAAACCAGTGCATCGCGCCATCGCATCGAAAAAGGGGTGCAAAATGCGCTTGCGGCTGCTCTGGCCAGTGCGGCCGATTTGCAAATCACCTTCGTCTCCAAGATTGCCGCGCCTCCAGGATCGCATAAGGTGCCGCTTGTGATTTCCGAACTGCCCCTCGCCGCATGAAACGCCTGCTCGACCACACCCTGCGTGGTTACGGGCAGATGCTCGTGGCGAACAGTCGCATCACAGGCGTGTGTGTGCTCATCGGCTTGTTGGTGCTTTCCGTCGAAGCCGCGCTCATGAGTCTGGGCGGGGCGCTGCTCATCACCGCACTTGCGCAGTGGCGTGCGCAGGATGACAGCGTGCTCAAAACAGGGCTCTTCAGCGTGAACGGCGCGTTGCTCGGTGCTTTGTGGTATCTTTTTCCACAAGTGCCGTTGTGGGCGCAGGCGCTCGCCACCGCGCTCGGTTGTGCCGGCATGGCTTTTTTCTTTGTGCCCGTCACCGAGCGCATGCACGAGAGAAAGTCGCCTTATGTCCTCTTCAGCCTGCCTTACGTCGCAGCTGCGTGGGCTGCGCTGACGGCACTCATTTTCTTTGGCGTCCATGATGCCGAACTCACGCGCGGCTGGCGCGCCCTGCTCACCAACCGCTTTGAAAAAGCCGAGAAGCATTTTCTCAATACAGAAGTCAGCACCGACATGGCCGAGGCCTATCGCTGTGCGGGTCTCGGCTGGAGCTTGTACCGCCGTGGCGATCAAACCGGCGCACAGACAGCTTTTTCACGCGTGCTCTCACTCAAGATCGGAGTCGCAGATGCTTATGATGGTCTTGGTTGGAGCCGCTTCCGCCAAGGACGCTATGATGATGCAGCATTGGCGTTTCGGCGTGCCGTCGCGCTGGACTCCTTTTTCGCCGACTCATGGGACGGCCTCGGCTGGTGCGCCCTGCAGGCCGGTCATCCAGATGAAGCACGCCACCACTTCACTACGGCTGCATTGTGCGCCCCTCTGTTTGCCGATGCCTTCACCGGTTTTGCCGCAACACTGTCCGGAGGCAGGGCGCAGGCGTACGCGAAGTCGTGGAGTGAATTCCTTTCCAACCATCTCAGTCTGACGGCGCAGTTCACCTCGACCCGTGTGCTGCTCTGCTGGGTCTGGTTCTTCATCGGCATTCTCTGGCATTCACGCACCAGCGCTCTCGTGGCTCTGACTGCTCTCCTTATTTGCGTGGCGGGCTCCTGGTGGAAGCCGGTCTTTGGTGATCCCGCCTTCGCCATGAACGTGATCGTCCTAGCTCTGGCCCTGGGCGGCCATTACCTGCGGCTGAACGTGAAGACTGTCGTGTGGATGCTACTCGTCACGCTGGCAATGGCCCTGCTGTGGGAACCGCTCTCGGAAGCCCTGCTGCGTCTGGCTTTGCTGCCTCTCTGCCTGCCTTTCAATTTCGCCCTTCTCGGCAGCATCGCCTTCTTTGGCTGGCTGCATCGTCGAGGACTGCGTGATGAGCTCATTCCTATGGATTGGACTTCCAGCACGCCCGAGCACATTCGCGTTTTCACGGCACAAAAAGAAGTCGCCGACGGCTGCTGGGACAAGCTTAAAAAAGCAGATCCTGAGCAGCCACAGCCGCAAACCGAACGCTCACTTCAGCTTCCGGCCAAAGTGAACCTCAAAGTAAACGCCGAGTGATTCCGCCAGCGCAACGGCAAAGCGGCGCTGATGCTCCGGGGTGTCACGCACATTGTTCCAGGGGCACTCCAACTGAATCCCGCTCACTGAGCCACCATCGCGTGAACCATGTGCGGCCACGTCATACACACCGCTGAAGTAACCGGCCATGAAAGTTGGGCTGGCTTTTGAAGGGCTAGGCAGACAGCGGAAGCCACGGAACTCCAGCAATCCGCCCAGGCTCTTCGGCCCGCGCACCAGCTCTGCGAAGCTCTCAGGCGAGCGCTTGTCCAGATCACGGATGCAGGTGGAGCCGATGAGCGCCATATCTGCGTTAAGTTCAGCATCTGAGCGCTTCAGCACATCGCCTTTGATCAGGTACCCCAGTTCGACGCGCTGATCGAGATGGCGGTGGCCGTGAATGTCCAGCAGCAGACCCATGCCGCTCTTTTTGATCACACTGTCACAGGCTTTTTGTGTGCTTTCATGAAAGCGGTGCCAGGCGGCGATGGCGGTTGGATCACCCTGAGCCGCTTCTTCGAGTTCGCGATTTGGATCCAGTTTCGTGCGGTGCAGGTTGGAGATGATGGCGTATGGTTTGCCGCCATAGCGCGTCTCCAGTTCCTCGATGATCATCTCGGCCAGCGGCACCGTGTTGGAATCGGTGCCCGTGACACCGTAGCGACGCGCCAGCACGTTCGCAGGTTTCAAGCTGCCGCCGTGGGGCACCGTGAGAATGATGGGCAGCGTGCCGGAGCGCACCTCGACGTACGTTTCGAGTTCCGCTGTCTGGGCCTGCAAGACGGCGGCAGAAACAAAAAGAAAAAACGAGATGCGCATGGTTGTTCCCAGTGAAAGACAGTTCCCTGCTGCCTGCCACGTTTTTTTCCCGCCCATGATTCACCGCATTCTACTCCCGCTCCTGGTTCTCGCTTCCGCCTCCCATGCCGGCAACTGGCCCGAATGGCGCGGCCCTTCCGCACAAGGTCACGCCAATGCCTCCGGCCTGCCGGAAACGTGGAGCGAGACGAGCCACATTGCCTGGAAGGCGGAGCTTCCAGGTCGTGGCCATTCAACACCCGTCATGTGGGGGGCTCAGATCTGGCTCACCACCGCCTTTGAAAAAGCCGCTACTCCCGAGGAAGCCAAACGCCGTCTCGAATCCAACACCGGCGACCAGCCGCTCACTGTGCTGGGTTCAGTGAGCCTGCACGCCCTGTGTGTGGATCGCAGCAGCGGCAAAATCCTCCACGACATTGAGTTGCTCAATGTCAAGGACCCGCAGTGGGCGCATCAGCTCAACAGCTATGCCTCACCCTCGCCCATACTGGCGGATGGCCGGCTCTATGCGCATTTTGGTTCCTTCGGCACTGTGGCACTCGATACCCAAACCCTGAAAGTGCTGTGGAAAAACGAAGAGCTGCACGTCATGCACGAAAACGGCCCTGGCTCCACCGCCGTGCTTCATGGGGACAAATTGATCGCGCACTTCGACGGCAGCGATCAGCAGTTCATCGCCGCCTTCGACACGAACACCGGCAAGGTCGCATGGAAAACACCCCGCAGCGGCGACATGGACCCGCGCCCGCAGCAGCGCAAAGCCTACGGCACGCCGCTGGTCGTCACGATAAACGGCCAGCCACAGGTCGTCAGCTCCGCCGCCAACAACGTCTATAGCTACGATCCCGCTACCGGACAGGAACTCTGGAAGATCCACTATGGCGAACTCGGCTTCTCCATGTCCACCGTGCCCGTGGCCGATGACCAGCAAATCTATTTCAGCACCGCCTTCGGTAAATCAGCGGTCATTGCCCTCAAATACGCCGGTTTGAAAACGCCCGAAGTCGCCTGGCGCAACAACAAGAACGCGCCCAAGATGTGCTCGCCCGTGCTGCACAACGGCCTGCTCTTTTACGTCGATGACGGCGGCATCGTCAGCTGCGTGGACACAAAAACCGGCGAGGCCTTCTACCGCGAACGCATCGGTGGTAAGTTCAGCGCCTCGCCAATGATCGCAGATGGCAAACTCTACTTCTGCAGCCGCGAAGGTGTCGTGACGATCATCAACGCCGCCAAGGAATTCAAAATCCTCGCTCAAAATACTCTCGACGGTCCCATCATGGCCAGCCCCATCGCCGATGGCAGCGCCCTTTTCATCCGCACGGACAAGGCGCTGTACAAGATCGGGAAGTGAAAGCGCCAGTGTTCTGAACCCTTTTGAATTCCCATGCCACGACTGATCAAATGGAGCAGCTTGCTCGTGCTCCTTCTTGCCGCGGCGGCATGGTGGGTGCAACGGCCTGGGCCTGTACAGGAGATCTACCGCGCTTCCCGTAGAGAAATGATGGTGTTGGAGCCGGAATTCTTGCTGTCGCTGAAGGAATTGCCAGACTGTCAGGTCAACCACGCGCTCGTTGCCCAGGCGGTGGGCGATGCGAAAGCGATGGGTGAAGAGTGTGCTTTTTACTGCGCCTTAGCCTGCCCTGAAACAGGGAGGGTGATGTATGTGCTGACTGTGCTACAACGCACAGACACTGAACTGATATACGCCGGTTCCGTGGATGGAAAGAGACTGGTCGCCAAAGCCTATTGGAGCGGCTATGGCGGCTGGTCCGATTGAGCATACCACAACCTATTTCAGCGCCGCCCGCAGCACGGGCTCAAAAATTTCCGCCTGACGGAGGAAGCCGAGGTCGGTGCCGTGGGAGGCGTCGTTGGATCCTTCGGCGTCGGTGCCGTAGAGCGCATCACCGCTGATGTAGTGAAGATTGGCGACTTTCTCGGCCTTGAGCTGCTCGTAGGCGGCTTTAAGGGCAGCGTGGTTCTCGTCATGGAACTTGGCCTTGGCGGGTGTGATCCAGGAGTTCGTGAAGCGGCGGTCTTCGACCAGGATGATCGGCGTGGCGGCATGCTTGGAGCGCAGTTGCTTCACCAGCGGCACGCATTTGGCCGTGACATCGGCATGCCCCATGTTGGGCAGGCAGTCGATGACGATGACGGCAGGATCGAGCTCATTGATGAGATCGCCCACAGCCGCATCCATTTTGCCATTGCCTGAGAAACCGATGTTGATGACAGGGTGGTCCAGATGACGACCCAGGATGGCGGTGTGAACCATGCCGGGACGGGAAGCGTTTGCGCCATGCGTGATGGACGTGCCATAGAACACGATGGGCTTTTCACGGGGTTTCAACCCTTCAAATTTCGCGTCCGCAGGCACGCCGATCTCCAGTTTTTCGATGCCGTTGTAGAGCGGCAGGTAGGCGGCAAATTCGTGCTCGCCGGGGGCCAGACCACTGATCATCACCGCCTCCACATGCTGTTTCTCCGGCTTCGGGCAGGCCACCCAGCGCCATTTGCCCTCGGCATCACGCGCATAGAGATCGAGTCCGCTCACGCCCGTGGCGGGCATGGCAGGCATGGCCAGATTCGCTTTGAGAAGATCGTAGCGGCAGTAGATCGCGTTCGCGTCCGTCTTGAAGCGCACCATCATCCCCGCGCTGTCACGGCTGAGACCCCACACGGCAGGCGTGACGGTTTTTTCCGCCTTCGCTGGGAGACGGTCAAACCAGCGCAGCCGTTCCTGATCACCCCAGCCACGACCTTCGACGCCCCAGCTCGTCACATCATGCCACTTCGCATCCGCTGGAATGGTTGGGCCTTTGGGTTTGGCCGCAGGAGCAGGCGCTTTAGGGGCGGCAGTTTGAGCGAGCAGCGAAGTGCTGACAAAAAGGGCGAGGAGGATGGCTGATTTCATGAGCGCATCAGTACGTTGGGCGAAGGCATGTTCTCACGTCAATCGCATCGCGGCAGCGGCAGTGTCAGCGCTTTCAGCCGCGCACTTTGGCAAGGGCTTTTTGGGTGGCCTCGTAGGCAGTCTTTTCCCAGGCGGGAAGGGACGCGCGGGCGGTAGGGTTTTTCAGCGGAGGGACAGGACCCGGCGCGTTGGCGAGACCGGTGGCGATGGCCTTGCTGCTGCGTGCGTGGGTCAGGAAGCCGACAGTGACACTTTGTTGCGTGAGGTCGGGAGTGACCCAGACGCGGATGACCGCATTGAGATTATTGACAGCGGCAAATTTTTTGACTTCCGTGCTCTCGTTGAAAGGGTTCAGATGCAGTGGGACCTGCTTCATCTTCGCGAAGGGCACATAGCTGAAGGCGCGGCTGTCGTCCAAGGCGCGCTCCACGCCACGGCGCACAGCCATATTCACACGCAGTTCCTCCGGGGACTCAGGCTTGAAATGAGGAAGCTGCCGCTCGCCCGGATGGCCACCGGTGGGGCCGATGCCGATGGCCCCCGTGCGCACGTTGCGAAGACGTCCGAGATTGCCTTCAGTGCAGGAGGAAAGAGCGGCTGCGGTGAGCAGGCTGGCAAGGAGGAGGGTAAGGCGCTGACAGATCGAACTCATGCTGCGCTATGCCACGTCGCCCCGGCTTTGTCATGCGGTAACGGTTCAGGCTCAAGTCATGAACAGGCTCCTATCTTGCCAAGAGGAACTCTTTCGCGTTCACGAGGCTCCAAGCGATGTCTTCCAGTGCGAGGCGGCGGTCTTTGGCGGAGGCGAGGAGAGCTTCCATGACTTTGGCCTCATCGGCGGTTGGGGCGCGGGTGAGAAGAGCCCAGTAGAGATCACGGGTGACGGCGACGTTGTCAGGATTCTTGAGCAGCGAGCCAAGTCGATTGTATTTCTGGGACACGACGTTGCTGACGATGGGGCCGCTGATGAATTGGAAAATCTGGCCAATGGAGGTGTCCGCAGCGCGTTCACATTCGCAGCTCAGCTCGCGTTTCGGGCGGCCAAATTGGGCGAGGAATGCCTCGGGTGATGTGGGATTGGGACTGCCTCGGCCATTGTCGGGGCCGGGGATCTGGCTGGCACGCGTGCCGCGGCTCCAGCCATTGAAATCCGGTGTGACTCGCATCGAAGCGTAAAGCGAATCAATAAGCTGCTCGGCGCTGAGGCGGCGGGGCAGGTGGTGCGAGTAGTTGATGAGATCGGCGGCGTTCGTCTCGTTCGGCGTGCTGTCCAGCTGGTAGGTGCGGCTCAGCATGATGGTGCGCATGAGGTGCCGCAGATCAAAACCGCTTCGGATGAAATCCTGGGCGAGTTCTTCGAGCAGCTGCGGATGGCTGGCGGGATTGGTGAGGCGCATGTCATCCACGGGATCAACCAGACCACGACCCATGAGATGATACCAGATGCGGTTCGCCTGTGCTTTGGCGAAGAGCGGATGATGCGCGCTGGTGAGCCAGCTTGCGGCGGCCTGCAGTTCGTCTTCTTTGTCGGCGAGCTTGGGCATTTCCGCGCCGAGGAACCTAGCCTTCGCCTTGTCACCCGTGCGCGGGTTTTCGATGTTCAGCTTGGCATTGAGAAAGACGACTTGTTCGCCGTTGAACTCATGCTTGTCGTTTTTATCTCGGGGCTTGATGTTGCCGATGATCTTGTAGTCCACCTGGGCAAAGACGGCGGACCAGTTGTAATAGTCATCCTGCGTCCAACGGTCAAAGGGGTGGTTGTGGCACTGCGCGCATTGGAGGCGAGTGCCGAGAAACACCTGCGCCGCCGCAGTGGCACGTTCCTCGGGGGTGCGGTTGGCGCGGTAGAAATTCGTCTCGGGCTCGTGATAGGTGCTGCCGCGTGAGGCGAGCATGGCGCGCACCATTTCATTGATGGGGCGGTTTCGCGTGATGCCATCACGAATCCAGTCGTGGAAGGCCTGCACCCCGGTTTTGTCCAGCGTGCGGGATTCGACCTTGAGGACATCGGACCACTTGAGAGTCCAGTAATCGGCGAACTCCGGCCGTACCATCAGGCGGTCAATCAAGCGCGCGCGTTTGTCGCGGTGCGTGTCGGCCTCAAAGGCGCGCGCTTCATCCGCAGGCGGGATCATGCCGCAGAGATCGAGCCAGGCACGGCGAATGAAGACCTCATCACTGCACACCGCGCTGGGGTTCATACGCAGAGTCTTGAGCTTGTTGAAGACGTGAGAGTCGATGTAGTTGTCACGGCGCGGCTTGCTCCACACAAAGGCCGGATTCGCTTTCACAAACGTCAGCCGCACGGGCACAGATTGATTCAGGTAACGCACCAGCACGCCCGGCTCGCCAAACTGCAGGCGCTTCACCAGGCCGCTGCGGCTAACTTCGACCAGGCCGTTTTGAAGCGGCTCATAAATCGCACGATCGGTGATGTCGCGCTGCGTGCCGTCAGCAAAAGTCGCCTTCACGGAGATCTGCACCTTGTCCTGTGGCTCGTCCAAAACGAGCTCGGTGGGTGTGACGGTGAGCTTGGTCACTTTGGGTGCCGCGCTGTCATCACGCGGCAGGCCGGCGGCGATCCAGTTCCGCAGCACCTGATATTCCCAGTTTTTTGGATCGAGCTTTTTGCCGCCTTCGTGGGCGATTTGATTCGCGCCTTTGACGAGGATCAAGCTGCGTTCCGGTGCAAACAGATCCACACGGCGGCCGGAGGCATCACGGGCGAGCGCTTTGAAATCGAACTCCGCATCCTGGCCGCGCAGGGACAGCTTGAAGCCGCCTTTACCCGTCGCATTGCCATGGCAGGTGCCCAGGTTGCAGCCGGCTTTGGAAATGGCGGGCATCACATCGTTGCTGAAGGACACAGTTTCGGCGGCAGACGCCGACGACAAAGCGACGGCGCTGAGCGCACAAACCAAGCTGGGGACAGAGCAATTCACAGGGCCGCAGATAACGGCTTGGGAGCTGGTTCTCTTCCATTCAAGCAGGGCAAAACGCCTGCTTCAATTCTCAAAACGGAATGTCGTCGTCTTCCATGCCATCGGTGATCGGGCCTTCACCAAAGTCATCGTTCTGCTGCGCAGGAGCGGGACGTGGGGCCGGGCGTTGCTGCTGGGCTGGCGCTGGGCGCTGGGCCGGACGTGCTGCGGGACGATTGTATCCGCCGCCGCCACCGCCTGCTCCCCCACCACCACCGCCGCCGGAGTAGCCACCTTCTTCATCGCCACCACCGCCGCCACCGGCAGGAGCGCGGTCGCCACCAGGGCTGCCAAGAAATTGCATCTGCTCGCCCACGACGCGCATGCGGGTGCGCTTCTGGCCGGTTTGCTTGTCTTCCCAGGAATCCATCTGCAGACGGCCTTCGATGAAGACCGGGCGGCCTTTGTGCAGGTATTTGCCAGCGAGTTCGGCCATCTTGGCCCAGAGGACGACATCCACGAAAGTGACTTCCTCCACCTTTTCACCGCTGTCGGAGGTGTACACGCGATTCACGGCGAGACCGATGTCGCACACCGCGCTGCCTTTGGGCGTGTAGCGCACTTCGGGGTCGCGGGTCAGATTGCCGATGAGCATGACTTTGTTGTAGGAGGCCATAATCCGCCATCTTTGCCGCCCCCCGTGCCCGAGGGCAAGAATTTTGTCATTCTCGTGACGCTCAAACCCGTGCCATCTTGGGGCCGATGCTGGAACTCATAGATGGCTTCATTCTCCACCTGGCGACCGAGCGGGGTCTGTCCACAAACTATCAGCTCCTGGTGCGCCGGGTTCTGGAGGCGTTTGCCTCGTGGTTCCAAACGAAGCACGATTCTGCTAACGTGTCCGCCGTGACCACGGAGCACCTGAGCGGTTACCTGGGCCAGAGGAAAAAGGACGGCATTGCGGCGTCCTCGGCACGGGTCGAACTCATCGCCCTCAAGATTTTCTTTCGCTGGCTCACGGCGCGCAAACACATCCCCGCCGATCCTGCGGACCCGATTTTGCCGCCGAGGCAGGAAAAGCACCTGCCGGACTCCTTGAACGAGCAGGACGTGAGCAAGCTCGTCGAGTCCGTGAACGGCACCAAGCCACTGGACCGGCGCGATCGGGCCATCCTGGAGCTCTTCTATGCCAGCGGCGTGCGGTTGTCGGAGCTGGCCGATGCGCGGCTGGAAAACCTCAGCCTCGAAGAAGGCTGGATTCGCGTGACGGGCAAGGGCTCCAAGACCCGTCTGTCCCCCGTGGGTGGTGCCGCACGCGAGGCGATTGCTGCCTACGTGGAGCATGCGCGCCCTGAGCTCGTAGGGCCGAAATCCCAGAGCCACATCTTCATCTCACGCAACGGCACGCGGCTGACCACGGCACGCATCCAGCAGATCGTGAAGGAGCGCGCCGCACTGTGTGGCATGGACCCCGCCCGCGTGCATCCGCATCTGCTGCGGCACAGCTTTGCCACGCACCTGCTGAATAACGGCGCCGATCTGCGCGTCATCCAGGAGATGCTCGGCCATGCGGACATCTCGACGACGCAAATCTACACCCACGTGGATCAGGCACGCCTCAAGGACGTGCACCGGCGCTTTCACCCGAGGGCGTGAGCAGCCACATCGCCCATACGGGCATAGACTTCGCGGCCTGCCTTGCTGTTTTCGATCAAATCATCCGAAAACTGGACTTTACCCGGCTCGAAGATCGTGATGAAGCAGGAGCCGCCGAAGCGGAAGTAGCCTTTTTCAGCCCCTTTTTCGACGGCGGCGCCCGGCGTGTAGGTTTGTACGATGGAGCCCACGCAAGTGGCGCCGACTTCGAGCAGCAGCACCTCTCCGAGGGCGTGAGTACGCAGCACCGTGATCTCACGTTTATTCTCCCAGTGAATGCTGGCCCGGCGGCGCAGGGCGATGGGGCTCACCGAATACAGCGGGCCATTGATCAATCTGGGGGCTCCAGGGGTGCCCGCGCAGGGAAAGTGAAAGCGGTGGTAGTCCACTGGGCACAGGCGGGAAATCAGCATGCAGCCGTGGGCAAAGCGTGCGGCAAGGGCGGCATCGCGCAGCAGGGCGGAGAGGTCAAAGCGGGTGCCTTTGATGAAAAAGTTGTCACAATTGGCGATGTCCGGCAGCACGAGATGGCGGCCGTCCGCAGGGAGCGTGATAATGTCATCACCCAGGGCAATCGGCCGCGCCTCCGGCTTGAGCTTGCGGTAGAAAAATTCGTTGAAGGTGCGGAAGGAGTCCGACGCATCGGCAAATTCGCTGACGTCCACCCCGTAGGTGGCCAGGAAAGGGGCGATTTTGGCCCGGCTGGCCGGGGTGTCCATGCGGCGGCCATACCAGCGGGAAAAAGCCGCCCTTTTCACCAGCGCATGCAGCGGCAGGGCACCCAGCGGGCTTTCGTAGGTGAAGCGCAGAAAACCCTCGCCATAAACCGCCTCCGTTTCGATCCGATGGGCGGGGCGGTTGAAAAAAGTGATGGGGGCTGCTGGCATGGGACTTGTTCACATAATACCAAGCTAAGAAAACGCCACACGAACAAAACTGGCGACAAACCTGATTCGAGGCATAGTCGCGGCCCCTTCCAGCCTGAAAAGTATGACCGAACCCGAAGCCAGCACCGACAACCAGACGCCCAAGCCAAGCGGCATGGTTGACCTTTCCGATTTGAAACTGATGCCTGCGTGGGTAGGCGAGTTCGGCAAGGAAGACAAAATCAAACAACGCTATGCCGATGCGGAAGACCGTCCGCAGCGCGGTGGTCGCGATGATCGCCGTGGTGGTGGTGGTGGTGGTGGATTTGGCGGTCGTGATGATCGTCGTGGCCCGCCTCCGCGCCGTGATGGTCCTGGTGGCGCTGGTCCACGTCCAGCAGGCGCAGGTGGCGGATTCCGTCCGGGTGGACAAGGACAAGGCGGCCCGCCGCGCCGTGATGGCGATGACCGCCGTGGTCCGCCGCGCCGGTTTGGTGATCGTGATCGCGCCGGCCCGCCGCAGCGTGAATGGGTGGAGATTCCGAAGGACGTGCAGATCATCATCTTTCCGGAAGACAAGGCGGTGGATGCACTCGCCGCGCACGTGCGCCAGACGGGGCACGCATTCAGCATGTTTGATGCCGCACGTCTCGTGCTGGCGGGTGGTGACCGCTTCATGGTGCGCTTCCGTTGTGCAGAAGAACGTGCCACAGGCTTCTACCATGTGCCTGCGGATGGCAGCCTATTCCTCTCGCGCGATGAAGCGCTCGCGCATGTGCTGCGCAGTGCAGCATTGGATGAGTTTTACCGCGTGGAAGAGATCGTATTGGAAGCACCGAAGGGCGAGTTTGCCTCCGTGGCCGTCTGCGGTATGAGCGGTGAACTCATCGCACCTCCGAGCCATCACAGCTATCAAACCGGTGTCATCCGGCTGCACCGTGAGCGCTTCTCGAACATGCCGATCGAGGATTTCAAACGTCGCATCCGTGTGGAGTCCAATCCGGAGCTCGTCGCGAAGTGGAAGGAAAACATGAGCAAAGGCCGCCGCTGGGTGTGCCTGAAGGGCGAAGTGCCCGAGGGCGGCGAGCCGCTCTCACTCAGTTCCCGTGCCGACATGGAGGCGCATTTCCGCCGCACCTTTGGCAACGACGCCGTCATCGAGGTGCGTGACGCCACCGTGCCGGGCAACATCGACAAGCAGAAGCTCGCGCATGTCTTTTTCATCATGATGCGCCAGTCTGTGGATGCAGCGCGGAAGCACCTGTTTGAAATTTCGCAGAAGCTCGGCGCCGGTCTGGAGCGACGTGGCATGAAGCTGTTCAAGCGTCGTGCGGGCAAACAGTTCGTCTGTCGTGTGAAGCCGCGTGCCATTGAGCCCACCATGGTGTTTTCAGATCGCCTCGCTCTGGTCGTGGAGCAGCTCAAGTCAAGCCATGGCCTGCCCATGCAGAAGCTGGTGGAGGCCATTGTGCCCTCGCCAGAAGCCCCCGCAGGCACCGCCCCGGATGCGCCGAAGCATCCCACGGAGGAGCAGATTGCAGTGATCAAGGACATCCGCTGGCTCGCGAACGAAGGCTACGTCATCGAATACAGCGACGGCATGGTCTTCCTCGGTGTGCAGGGCGAACCCGCTGCGAAAAAGGAGGCTCCTGCCGCCAAGCAACGTGCGGAAGCTGCGTCTCCTGCTGCGGAAGCAACGGCTGAGGCTGAACCAGCGCTGACAGAAGCCCCGGTGGAAGAGTCCATGGCTGAAGCTGAGCTGGCAGAGGAGGCTGAAGCTGCCCTGGCAGAATCCTCGGTGGACGAGCCTGCGGTGGAAGAAGCACCAGCGGAAGAAACATCCAAAGCTGAGGTTGCAGAAGCAGAGCAATTGGAAGCTGAACCCGCGCTGCAAGAAGCCCCAGTGGAGGAGTCCATGGCGGAAGCAGAGCTGGCAGAAGAGGCTGAAACTGCCCTGGCAGAATCCACGGTGGAAGAACCGACGGCAGAAGAAGGCGCTGCCTGATTCCCCCCCCCCCCCCCAAACTCGATCATTCGTTCAGCGGCTGTCTTCGACCGCCCAAAGCATCTTCACAGTCTGCACTGCGGCTTTGACGTGGTGGACCCGGAAAATCTGCGCGCCTCGGCTCATGCCGGCGGCGACGCAGGCTTGGGTGCCTGGGTCGCGCTCCAAGGCAGGGATGCCGAGCACATCGCCGATGACCGTCTTGCGTGAAACCGGCAGCAGGAGCGGCCGCTCGAAGCGGTGGAGGCGCTGCAGCTCACGATAGATGGTAAGGTTGTCATCTTTCTGCTTCGCAAAGTCGATGCCGGGATCGAGCACGATATTTTCACGCGGCAGGCCGACACTCTCCGCCAGTACGAGGCGCTGCGCGAAGAAGTGGTCCAGCGTGTCCATGATGCTGTCATATTTTACATGGGTGTGCGGCACCTTCGGCTGGCCGACGCTGTGCATGATGAGCAGGCCGGCGTTATGCTCGGCGCAGAGCTTGGCATTGAACGCGTCCGGCAGGCCGCTGATGTCATTGATGAGGTCGCCACCATGCGGCAGCACTTCAGCGATGACGTCACTGCGCCAGGTGTTGATGGAAAGCAGCGGGGCATTGAAGCGTGAACTGAGCTCCGGCCACTTTTCGAGAAAGGGCAGCAGACGGTCGATTTCTTCCGGCACACTGATGGCCTCGCGGTTGGTCCGTGCGCTCTCAGCGCCGATGTCGATGATGTCCGCGCCATCCTGAAGCTGCTGCTTCGCCTGGGCCAGCGCCTTGCCGGGGTCCAGTGTGCCGTCACCGCAGAAGGAGTCGTCATTGATGTTCACGATCCCCATCACCAGCGGGCGGCGCGGGAATTCGATGCGGTGCTGGCGCGCCTGCCAGATCATAGCGGCCATGCCTCCGGCAGTGGGACCACCTTTCTCTGACGTTTCTCAAAACGCACGGTCGTCGTGTACCCGACGCTGCGCACCAAATCGAGCGCCTTGTTGAAGTCCACGCCGACATCCGTGGGCAGATGGGCATCTGAATTAATCACGATGGGCACTTTCGCCGCGAACGCCATTTCAAGCATCTCGCGGGCGGGGTAGATCTCGCGCACATCCTTGCGCAGGCCGGCGGTGCTGACTTCAAGAATGCCGTTGGTATCCACGAGGGCCTGGATCACCGGCTCATAGTAGGGCCGCAGATCGCCCGCAGGGCGCAGGCCGAAGCGTTTGGCCAGGTCGGGATGCGCATGGAAGTCGAACTGCCGCGTGCGGATCATCTGCTCATAGAGTTTCCAGTACATGCCCCACATGTGCTCAATGTCGGACGCCGTTTTCCAGCGCGAAACATGCTTCGGGTCATCCACGGCGATGCCATCATGGATGTAATGCACGCTGCCGATGAAGTAATCCCAGTCTGCCATGCCCGCCGTCTCGTCGATCCACTTCTGATACCCTTCGATGTGGTCGCATTCGAGGGCGAGTCGGATCGGGAAATCCGGCAACGCCGCACGCGCCTCGTTCACCAGTTCAAAGTAACGCGGCAAGTCCGACAAGAGCATGCGCCAGTCGTCGAACTTCTCAGGCATCGGATTATGATCCGACAGGCCTATCTCAGCGAGGCCAATGCTCTGCGCATGCCTTGCGTAATCGACGGGGTTCCCCTCAGCATGCAGGCAAAGCGGCGTGTGCGTGTGGTAGTCGGTGAGCATGGGGCTTTTTCGCTGCATTGGGCGCTCTGGCAAGTTGATCGCGGCTACATTTCGCGGCATGAAGGAATCATGCCCACTCTCAAAGCCTTCATTTTCGACCTCGACGGCACCTTGATCGACTCGCTTGCGGACATCGCGGAGTCAATCAACCGGATGCTGGATGCGCGGGGGTATCCGCGCTGCGAGAAGGGGGTCTTCAAGCAGATGGTGGGAGACGGCATGGAAAAACTCGTGGAGCGGGCTTTGCCCGAGTCGGCGCGCAGCGACGAGCTGATCAAGATCTGCACGGAGGAATATCGTGCGCAGTACGATCTGCTCTGGCAGGCGGAGACCCGGCCTTACGAGGGCATCGTGGAGATGCTGGCGGAACTACAGCGCCGAGGCTTGAAACTGGCCGTGATTTCAAACAAGGCACATCGTTTCACCGTGCCGATGACGGAACATTTTTTTGGCACGACGGTGTTTGACCACATCCTGGGTCAGCGCGTCGAGGTGCCGCGCAAGCCGGATGCCGCCGGAGCGCACGAGATGGCGGCCTTCCTCGGTTTGCAGACTGATGAAATGGCCTACGTGGGAGATTCGGGCATCGACATGCAGTTTGCCAAAAACAGCGGCATGCGCGCCGTGGGAGTGCGCTGGGGATTTCGCAGCGAAGCGGAGCTGATCGAGTGCGGGGCGGACCTGCTCATTTCACGCCCTGCGGAATTGTTCGATCTTTGCTGAAAATATTGTTTCCGCTGGTACTTGAGCGCGAGAAACAGGCCCCTTAGTGTGGCCCACTGTGAAATTCAAAAATTCCCTTTATCCGATGCGTGCCGCACTTGTTCTCGGCATGATGTTGCTGGCCTCTTGCCAGTTGTTCCGTAAAAAACCACCAGCACCACCACCTGAACCGGTGAAGGAGGTGTGGAAATACCCCGGCGAATGGAACGGCGGAAGCAAGCCCATCACGAGCATGGTCATCAACGTGGATGTGCAGCGTGCCATGCTGTACAACGGCAGAGATCTCGTTGGCTGGACCTATTTTGCCAGCGGCATCCCCAGCTTCCCGACGCCCACAGGTGATTTCAAGATCCTGGAAAAAGTGAAGGACAAGGTTTCCAACCTCTACGGCAAAGGCTTCGACAAGGATGGCAAACTGGTAAACTCGGACTTCAAGCAGGGCCGGGATCTGCTGCCGGAAGGCGGCCACTTTGAAGCTGCCAAGATGACGTACTTCATGCGCCTCACGGGTGATGGCGTCGGCATGCACATCGGTCCGATTCCAAAGCCCGGACGCCGTGCTTCGCATGGCTGCATTCGCCTGCCCACCAAGATGGCGCCGATTCTGTTCGAACACACGGCGGTTGGCACACCGGTGACGGTGACGGGCAACGGCCCGGATTATCAAACCTACCTCAAACAGTCCGCCGAGAAGGCGAAAGCAAACGCCGCGAAACTTGCGGCGGCGAAAAAGAAAGCTGGGGAGGCGGCTGTATCGGCTGCGGCTGCAACGTCGCTGGCTCCTGATGATCCCAACGGTCCGAAGGGCGGAGTGACGACCCCGGCACAGGCAACGCCTCCGCTCGGAGCACCTTCCAGCACACCTGAGTCACCACCGATCGAAGTGAAGCCTGCGGAGCCGGCCAGTCCGCCGCCGCCAGCGAACAACTGAGCGAACAATCAGATTCCCAAGAAAGAGGCGGCTGCATAGTCGCCTCTTTTTTGTGGTTTGGAGCTTGGCTCACCACAAGAATATTCGTTTTTCGAAACTGAATTCCGAAAAGCGCGTGCGGAGACGCCCAGCGGCGACTTGATGACAAGCCTCCCTACCCCGCGACGGGCATGCGAGCGCCCAGCGCGAGGTAGGGAGGGCTGTCCCCAGCCCGCCGTCGCCGGAGCCGATGATCTCCTTGGAAAGGATTGGTGTCGTGATCATCCAGAGGGGAGGTCAGTTTTACGATACGCTCCAGCGCCTTAACTGGCAGCGTTGACAGAAGCTGCCGCAGATTGTGGTCTGCACCGTCCTCGGCACGCCACCCAGCGCGGACGGCAGGTCAGAAACCGTACGCAGGACTCGCGGACCGGTTTCCCGATGCCCCAAGACACTCTTATCAAGCCTGCCTTCATGGGCTTGGTAAGCTCGTAAGCCACCAAGCCATGAAGAATGAGGAACTGAAATCGACGGCTTCGAGAGGGGCGGTTACTTTTTGCCACCCGCCACGGCTGCTGCAGCGACCTCCTGCTGGGCCTTCATCTGCTCGATCTGAGCATCCAGCACCTGGCGCTTGAGGCTGGTGCCAGACTTCTTCGCATACCACAGCACCAGCGGGGATGCGATGAAGATGGAGGAGTAGGTGCCGAGCAGGATGCCGATGGTGATCGGCATGGCGAACTCCAGCATGGCCGGATTGCCAAGGAAGAGCAGCACCACCATGGGAGCCAGGGTGGTGGAACTGGTGAGAAGCGTCCGGCTCAGGGTCTTGCAGATGGCTTCGTTCATCATCTCGCGCATGCTGCCACCTGTGCCGCGCTGGATGGTCTCGCGGATGCGGTCGAACACGATGATGGTGTCATTGATGGAGTAACCGGCGATGGCGAGCAGCGCACCCACGTGGATGACGCTGAGCTCCTGGCCAAACAGCACGCACAGGCCCGGCACGATGAGAACGTCATGGAACAGCGCCACGATGGCACCAACGGCGAAGGCAAATTCAAAGCGGACGATCAGGTAGAGGAAGATGGCCACCAGAGCGCAGATCAGCGCCACTGAGGACTGCTTCTTGAGCTCCTCACCAATGACGGAGCCGACAGTGGCGATGCTGGTGCCGCTGATCGTGTCTGCATTCCATTGCTTGTTGATGGCCCCTTGGATCACCGCGCCGCTGAGTTCTTCGCAGCGGATGCTGACATTCTCGCTGCCGTTGGTTGGATCGGTCTTGCGCTGGATGTAGAAGGTGCCGAGATCCTTGCCATCGGCCTGCTTGAGCGGCTTGAAGAGTGCCTCAAATTCCGCGTCAGCGATGTTCTTATCCTTCTTCAGGACCACATCCACACGACCGCCACCACGGAAGTCGATGCCAAAGCTGTGGTCGCCCTTCTTGACGATGGCACCAAAGGAGATCGCGGTGACGACGAGTGATGCGATGATGAACTTGGGTGCGGACGACAGGATGTCGAAGACCTTGTCGGGAACGATGCGGGTCGTCTTGAGTGTGGTCAGAATGTTCAGGTCAATGCCCCACATGAAGATCACGCGGGTGACGATGAGGGCACCGATCATGGAGGAAACCAGACCGATCATGAGAGTGACCGCGAAACCTTTGACCAGACCGCCTGAAATGACGACGAGGATGATGGCAGAGATCAGCGTGGTGATGTTGGAATCAGCGATGGCCGAAAAGGCCTTATCATAGGCCGCCTCGAGTGCTCCGGTGAAGGTTTTGCCCGCCTCCATTTCCTCGCGCAGTCGTTCATAGATCAGCACGTTCGCGTCCACGGCCATGCCGATCGTCAGCACAATGCCCGCGATGCCCGGCATGGTGAGCGTGAATCCGAACAGGGCCATGGAGCCAAACAGGACGGCAAGGTTGATGAGCAGACCGACGATGGCCACGATGCCCGCAAGGCGGTAAACGATAAGCATGAAGATCGTGGTGATGATCAGACCCGCGACGAGCACCCAGATCCCCTGGTCGATTGCAGCCTGTCCGTAGGCCGAGGACACCGAGCTTTCGGAGAGAATCTTCATCGGATTCTGCAACGGGTTGCTCAGCAGCGTGGCCAGCGTGTCAGCCTCCTGCTGGGAGAAGCCCTTGCCACCGCCGCCGGAAATTTCCGCCCTGCCGCCGTATTGCTTGGCCAGCAGCCGGGGAGCCGAATGAATCTGGTCATCCACGATGATGGCCATTTCTTTCTGAAAATGCGCTGCGGCCAGTTCATCAAAGAGCTTGGCGCCCGTGCTGTCGAACTGCAGCGACACTTTGTTGCCTTCGGCATCAAAGGTGCGAGATGCCTTGGAGACGTATTTACCCTCGATGTCCGGCGTGTCGCGGACGAGCTCGGACTTGGTGATGATCGTGCCATCCTTGGCGGTGATGGGCGTGCGGTAGGGCATCTCGATCCAGCCGGGCTCCTTGATGCCGCCGCGTGCCTTGATCTGTTCCAGCTTGGTCTGACTATCAGGATGCACCCGGCGGAATTCGAGGTGGGCCACCTGCTGGATCTTGGTTCTGACGTCCTTGACATCCTCATCCGAGATGCCGGGCATCTGGATCACGATGCGGTCATGGCCTTCTGGCTGCAAGGTGAGATCCTTTTCACCATTGGGGCTGAGGCGCTTCTGCAGGATGTCGATGGCCTGCTGCACATCGGACGGGGTCACCTCTTTGGCCGAGCCGTCGTCATTTTTCCCAGGTTCGAGTTTCACGATGAACTCGCTGCCACCCTGAAGATCAATGCCTTTCTGGAGGCCCATCGTCTTTGCCGTATAGATGGCAGAGATGGCGGTGAGTATGACGAGGAGCGTGCCCACCTTGCGCTTGGTCTTATGTACGGCGGTGCCGACATAGACGAGCAGCATCATCAAAATGGAGGCACCGACTAAAAAGGTGGCGAAGGGATTCATGGACAGGTTGGCTGGAGGGTTGGACTAATAAGGTGAGGTGCCACTTAGGCTACGGTCGCTTCAACGACGTCGGACTTTTTCGTCACTGCGGCGATCTTGACGCGCTCAAACTCGACTTTGACGTTGTCGGCGATCTTGACCATGACCGTGCGCTCTTTCACGCTGGTGATGATGCCATGCACGCCGCTTTCCATGACGACGTGGTCGCTGACGCTGACGCTGGCGACGAGCTTCTGGTGCTCCTTCATGCGCTTCTGCTGCGGGCGGAAGATGACAAAGTACATCACCACGATCATGAGGATCGGAAACATCATCGGGCTGCCAAAGAGGCCGCCCTGGGCTCCGGCGGGTGCGGCTTGGGCCAGAAGAAGGGAATTTTCGAGAGAGAGGGAGATCATGATTCGGGGGCTGCGGTGGTGGACTTATATTTCGCGACGACCTCAGCCCGGAACTCGGCGAAACAACCCTGTTCGATCGCTTGACGTGCCCTGGACGTGAGGGACGCGTAGAAATGCAGGTTATGCAGAGAAATCAACCGCAAACCCAGAATCTCCTGTGCCTGCACCGGATGTACGCCCTTGAAAAGCCCTGGCAGAGCGGATGCGTGTCCTCGGCTATGGGTCGGAAATCCTTCGCGTAGCAGGCATTCCGCAGGTTCATCAGGCCCTCGTGGGTGAAGGCAGCGCCATTCCGCGCCAGCCGTGTGGGCAGCACGCAGTCAAACATGTCGATGCCGCGTGCGATCAGCTCGATCACTTGCGGTGGCGTGCCCAGACCCATGGCATACCGGGCTTGATTCGCGGGAAGATGCGGCGTCACCCATTCGGCGATGCGCATCATGTCCTCTTCCGGCTCGCCCACGCTCAGTCCGCCGATGGCGTAGCCGTCAAATCCCATGGCCACCAGCTCCCGGGCTGATTTCTCGCGCAGCTCTTTATAAACACTGCCCTGAACAATCCCGAAATGCTGCTGCGCTCCGCCACCAGTCTGCGGCCGGTGCTCATCAATCCAGGTCCGGCAGCGTTTGGCCCAGCGCAGGGTCAGATCGAGGCTCTTTTCGGCCTCCCTGGCCTCGCAGGGGTAGGGCGTGCATTCATCAAACAGCATCGCCACGTCCGAGCCCAGCGTAGCCTGAATCTCCATCGAGGTCTCCGGGCCGATGAACATCGGCGTGCCGTCCAGGTGGTTTTGGAAGTGGCAGCCCTCCTCCTTAATCTTTCGCAGTTTCGCCAGCGAGAAAACTTGGAAGCCGCCGCTGTCCGTCAAAATCGGCCGGTCCCAGTTTGCGAACTTATGCAGCCCGCCCGCCGCCTGCATGATCTCCATGCCAGGGCGTACAAAGAGGTGGTAGGTATTGCCGAGGATGATCTGCGAATTCAGCGCCCGCAGTTCCTCCGGATGCAGGGCTTTCACCGTGCCCTGCGTGCCCACCGGCATGAACACTGGCGTCTCCACCACGCCATGGGGCGTCGTCAACCTCCCACGGCGGGCGTGGGACGTGGGATCAGTGGCAAGAAGCTCAAAAGACATGACGGGGCCTCAAAAAGGGCGCGGAGTCTCGCCGATGTGCGCATCCGACGCAACGTCGCCTTGCTCATTTCTCAATCCGCCCTAATCTCGCCGCCCTTATGCTCAGAGCCGGTATTGTAGGCCTTCCCAACGTTGGCAAATCCACCCTTTTTAACGCTGTCACCCGTACCCGCAAGGCGGAGGCAGCCAACTATCCCTTCTGCACCATCGAGCCGAACACCGGCGTCGTCACCGTGCCAGATGAACGCCTCGCCGTGCTTTCCAAGCTCTCCGGGTCCTCGAAGCTGGTGCCTGCCGCCATCGAGTTCGTGGACATCGCCGGTCTCGTCAAAGGCGCGAGCCAGGGCGAAGGCCTGGGCAATAAATTCCTCAGCCACATCCGTGAGGTGGACGCCATTGTCCATGTGGTGCGCTGCTTTGAAGATGGCGACATCACCCACGTCAGCGGCACGATTGACCCCGTGCGTGACATCGAAGTCATCAACACCGAGCTGATTCTCGCCGACATGGACGCCATCCAGCGCCGCAAGGACAAGGCCGAAAAGAATGCGAAAAGAGGCGAAAAGGACGCGAAGGCCGAACTCGCCATCTGCGAAAGGCTGATACCGCATTTCGACGCCGGAAAGCCCGCCGTGACGCTCGAAATGACCGAGGACGAGCGCAAGCTGGTGAAATCCTTCTTCCTGCTCAGCTCCAAGCCCTGCATCTTCGCCTGCAACGTCGCCGAGAACGATCTCGCGACCGCTTCAAATGATCCTGACAACCATCCCTTCGTTGGCAAGGTGCGTGAATATGTAAAGCATGCCCACGAGGCCAGCGCCGTCGTCGTCAGCGCTGCCATCGAAAGCGAGTTGATCGACCTCAGCGACGAAGAAGCCAAAGCCTACCTCTCCGACATCGGCGTGACGGACAGCGGCGTCTCCCGCCTGATCAAGGGCGTCTATGACCTCCTCGGCCTGCAGACCTACCTGACCACCGGCGAGAAGGAAACTCGCGCCTGGACCATCGTCAAAGGCATGAAGGCCCCACAGGCAGCCGGCGTCATCCATGGCGAATTCGAGCGCGGCTTCATCGCCGGCGAGATCGTGCATTTCAATGACCGGAAGGAACGTTCCAGGCTGCCAAAGAGCGAATTCAGCTTCGCCTCCTCCTTCACCACAAATTCGATCGTGTGCGCATGGGTGGAGGCGGGGTAGTTTTTCACCACTTTCGGGGTGGCCAGATCTGGCGAGACACGCCCAGCCGCCTGTTCGAATAGTCCTTTGGCCTTCTCCAGCGCCTGAGTTCCGACACTCACCGTGCTGCTGCCGGTTTCGGGCTGGTAGGGCTCCAAGAAGTAAAAGCGGACGATCTGCGCCGAGTTCAGTGTCAGGTTCACTTCCACCACACGTGCCACGCCGTCCGAGATGTATTCGTGTTTGGACAGGGCGATGATCGCATTGCAGCGCACGATGTAGTTGCCGCCCTTCAAGCGCGCGTCCCACAGCCCGTCACGCGTCACTTCATCCTGCTGCGTGGTCTGGCCGTTGGGATTTTGACCGGTCGTCTGTCCGGTCGTCTGCCCGGTGGTGCTCTGCGCCTGGAGAGAAATGGTCAGAAGCAGTAAGAGGGTGATGAGGAATGCTTTCATAAGGATGGAAGGCGGAAAGATTAGCACGAGCGCCGCACGAAAGAACAACCCTTTCTTTGCTGGAATGTTGCTTCTGACATGGCCGGGAGGCCGGAAAGGCCCATCTTCAAAAGCGGCATCATCCATTCAGATTCCAACTCGGACTGCGTATTAATGATCAGTTCAATCCCCACGCGCACCATGTTCAAGTTCTCCGGCCAAGGCTCCATCACCAATTGCGACGGCATTTCGCGTCGTGATTTCCTGCAGGCAGGCGCCCTCGGCGCCATCGGGCTGACGATGCCCGGATTCGCCAAATTGAAGGCGGAAGGGCGTGTCGATGCCAAAAAGAGCAACAAGGCCTGCATCATGATTTTCAACCTTGGTGCCCCGAGCCAGCAGGATCTCTGGGACATGAAGCCCGATGCGCCGAGCGAGATTCGCGGGCCCTTCAAACCCATCCGCACCAAGAGCAACGCCTTCGAGATTTCCGAGATCTTGCCCCTGCACGCCAAGATCGCGGACAAGTTCAGCCTCGTCCGCTCCTGTTACCACACCGCCGCAGCGGTGCATGACACGGGGCATCAGATGATGCAGACAGGCCGGCTTTTCACGGGCGGGGTCAATACCCCCCACGTCGGCAGCGCCCTCGAGTTCTTGCAAGGCCGCCGCAGCGATCTTCCTGCGCATGTGATTCTACCCGAGTCGATGGGGCCCACAGGTGGCAACATGCCGCACGGCCAGGACGCCGGATTCCTCGGCAAAGCCTACGATCCCTTCGTGCTCAATGCCGATCCTTCGGTCAAAGATTTCAAAGTGCCCGATCTCCTGCCACCGAAGGAAATCGGCGAGGTGCGTCTCGAACGCCGCCGCGAACTGCGTGAGCTGGTGGACAGCAGCGTGCGCAATTTCGAGTACAGCGAGCAGGCGAAGCTCATGGACTCCAACTTCGAGTCCGCCTACCGCATCATGACCAGCACGCAGGCTCGCGAGGCCTTCGATCTCACCAAGGAGCCGCTCAAAGTCCGCGAACGCTACGGCATGAACCGCTTTGGCCAGAGCTGCCTGCTGGCGCGTCGTTTGGTGGAGCGCGGGGTGCGTTTCGTCACCGTGAACACCTTCATCACCGTGTTTGGCGAGATCACCTGGGACATCCACGGCTCCAAGCCCTTCACCAGCATCGAAGGCATGTGCGACATCGTCGCTCCCATGTATGACCAAGGTTACAGCGCCCTCATCGAAGACTTGTTCCAGCGCGGCATGCTCGACGACACCATGGTCACCTGCCTCGCCGAATTCGGCCGCACGCCCAAGATCAATCCCGCCGGTGGCCGCGACCATTGGCCAAACTGCTGGACGGTCAATTTCGCCGGCGGCGGCATCAAAGGCGGCGAAGTCATCGGTAAATCCGACGACATCGGCGGCTACCCCACCGAGCGCCCCGTCGCCCCAAAAGAAATCGTCGCCACCATCTATCAGTCCCTCGGCATCGATCTCACCACCGAGCTCCCCGGACCGCAGGGCAGACCGTACCCTGTCGTCGATTTTGGCACGCAGGCGATCAAGGAGCTGTTTGCATAAAGCGGGTGCCTTCCTCCCGCCAACCCTCATCGAGTTTCCTTCATGCTGTTTCGTCACTTCATCGCCTTCGCGGCTCTCACTTCATCGCTCGCCGCCGAAGCCCCATCCTTCCGCAACACCATCCAGCCCATCCTCACGCGCTATGGCTGCGCGATGGGCGCCTGCCATGGTGCCGCTGCGGGGCAGGGGGGCTTTAAGCTGTCGTTGCGCGGTTTTGATGACGAAGGGGATTGGATTTCCGTCACGCGCAGCGCGAATGGACGCCGGCTCACCATGGAAGATCCGGCGCGCAGTTTGTTTTTGCTCAAGGCCGTCAAAGCTGTGCCGCACAAAGGCGACAAACGCTTCGAGGTGAACTCGCCGGAGTACAAAGCCATCTCTAGCTGGATCGCCGCCGGTGCACCGGGACCGCAGGCCAGCGATCCCCTTATCGTCGCGCTCGATGTGGAGCCGAAGCAGTTGGTGACAAAACCCGGCGTCACACTGTCGCTCAAAGTCACCGCGAAGTTCAGCGACGGTCACAGCGAGGACGTGACTCGCTGGGCCAAATACAACGGCGTCAATGCCAGCGTCGCCACCGTGGACGATCTCGGCGTCGTCAAAACCACCGGTCGCGGAGAAACAACCATCAGCGCCTGGTATCTCAGCCGCCTCGCCATCTCCACGCTCATTGTGCCGAGCGATGGCGTGGTCGATGAGCCTGCGTTTGCGCAGATGAAGCCGCGCAATTTCATTGACGAGCATGTGCTGACCAAACTGCGTGAGCTCAACATCCCGCCCTCCGGCCGCGCCGAAGATCACGAATTCCTGCGCCGGGCCTTTCTCGACACGATCGGTGTTTTGCCCTCCCTGGAGGAAACCCGCGCCTTCCTCGCCGACCCAGCCGCCGACAAACGCGACCGCTTGATCGAAGCGCTGCTACAGCGTCCTGAGTTCGTCGACTACTGGTCGCACCGCTGGAGTGATCTGCTGCTCGTCAATGGCGACAAGCTCATGCCGCAGGCCATGTGGTCCTACTACAACTGGATCCGCCGCAACGTCGCCGCGAACACGCCCTGGGACGTCATGGTGCGCGATCTACTTACCGCCACCGGCAGCACGCTGGAAAACGGTGCGGGCAATTTCTTCATCCTGAACGACGAACCCACCAAGTGCGCCGAAACCATCAGCGTCGCCTTCCTCGGCACCTCCATCGCCTGCGCGAAGTGCCACAACCACCCGATGGAAAAGTGGACGAACAATGAGTACTTCGCCTTTGCCAACATGCTCTCCCGCGTGCGCACCAAAAACGGTACGCAGGCCGAAGAGCGCGTGCTGTTCTCCTCTGCGGATGGCGAACTCGTGCAGCCCCTCACCGGCAAGCCGCAGCCTCCACATCCGCTCGATGTTACCACGCCCATCTCGATGACCTCCACCGAAGACCGCCGTGTGCCGCTCGCGAAATGGCTCACCAGCGCCAACAATAAACTCTTCCAGCGCGCCATCGTGAACCGCGTGTGGGCCAACTTCTTCGGCTCCGGCCTCGTCGAAGCCGTCGATGACCTTCGCCTGACAAATCCCGCCAGCAACGAGCCGCTCTTCGCCGACGCCTGCGAGCATCTGGTGCAGCAGAAGTTCGATCTGAAGGCCCTCATGCGCACCATTCTGCAAAGCGAGACCTACCAGCGCAGCAGCATCACACTGCCCGAAAACATCACCGATCTCCGCTACGGCTCGCACTACGTGCCGCGTCGCTTGAAAGCCGAAGTCCTGCTCGACACCGTGTCCCAGGTCACCGCCGCACCCACCACCTTCAAGATCGACAAGCGCAACGCCAACAAAGGCACCAGCGAAAGCTACCCCATGGGCTTCCGCGCCCTGCAACTGCCCGACAGCAACATCGCCAGCTACTTCCTGAAGAGCTTCGGCCGCGCCGACCGCGTCTCCACCTGCGAATGCGAGCGCACCAACGAACCCAGCATGGCCCAGGCCCTGCACATCGCCAACGGCGACACGCTCAACCAGAAGCTCGCCCAAAAAGACAACCGCCTCGATGCGCTGCTCGCCAGCAAACTCAGCAACGAGAAGACAGTCGAAGAAGCCTACCTCATCGCCCTTGCCCGTCTTCCCACCGAGCGCGAAATCACCAAGACCAGCGCGATGTTTGCCACCGCCAAACCCGAAGATCGCCGCACCACCCTGGAAGACATCTTCTGGAGCCTGATGGGCTCGAAGGAGTTTTTGTTCAATCACTGATTTTCGGGGTCACGCTCGCTGAGCGTGGTCCTCAAATCCTCGGGATTCTTCGCTGTATGCCAAAGCAACGTCACCACCACCCAGTCATCCTGAATGCGAAAGTAGATCGCATACGGGAAGGGCTTGGCGAAGACTCGGCTGAACTGTTTGTAAATCTGCCGATGGGTTCCTGCGAAACGGGCGATTTCAGGCAGCTGCGCTCTGAAAGCAGCCACAAAACGACGGCTCAGATCACGCCCTCCTACCCGGGCATGCCAGGTAGCAGCATCGTCGATGTCATCCCAAACTTCTGGAAGAATGCGGATCTGCTTCATCCATGTCTGGCTTTAATGAGTGCGTCAAACTGCTCCAGTGTCAAAGCCCGAGAAGGATCACGTTCAAACCGAGCCCAGCGGGAATCGAGTTCGCGCTTTTCAGGCTCACTGACTTCTGGCTCATTCATGGATTCACCGATGGACTGCCATAGTGCGTCCACTAGCAGCAGCTTCTCTCCAACTGGAAGTGCCTGGAGTTTGCGGAGTTCACTCTCACTCATGGCGGAAGTATCCCGGCCGGCCGCTATTTTGCAACCCCTCTCTCACCCCTTTGCTACCGCATTATGAGCATCATACGGCAGACTCTTCTTTTGATGGTTTCCATCACCGTTGCCCACGCCCAGACCGTGGATTACACCAAACAGATCGTCCCGCTGTTCGACATCTACTGCATCGACTGCCATGACGACACCGATGCGGACGGCGAGTTCCAGTTGGATACCTTTGCAAACCTGATGAAGGGCGGCAAAGAGGGCGTGGCCATCGTTGCTGGCAAAGCCAATGACAGCATGCTGGTCAAGTTTCTCGAAGGTCATTCGGGCCGCGGCGGGAAGAATGAATTCATGCCACCCGGCAAACGCGAAAAACTCAAACCCGAGGAGATCGCGCTGATCAAGACCTGGATCAACACGGGTGCCAATGGGCCGCAGCTCGCCGATGCGAAGCCGATGCCTCGGGAGGTTATCACGCCGAAGATCATGCCAACGGTGCCGCCAAAACACGCGATCCAAGCCGTGGCGTTTTCGCCGAAAGTACAGCTCATCGCGGTAGGCCGCTACGGCGAGGTCGAGCTGCTCAATCCTGTCACGCGGGCCGTGGTGCGCAAGCTCACCGGCATCAAGGGCAAAGCCAACGCGGTCGCCTTTTCACCCGATGGCGCGACGGTTTACGCCGCTGGTGGCGAGGCTGGCATTGTGGGCATCGTGAAGAGCTGGAAGACCAGCGATGGCACGCCCCTGCAGTCATTCGAAGGTCATCTCGACGCTGCGTATGCGCTCGCCGTTTCGCCTGATGGCAAGATGATGGCCACGGGAGCCTACGATCAAAAGATCCGCCTTTGGGACGTGACGACGGGCAAGGAGATCGCCCTGCTCAAAGGTCACAACGGCGCGGTGAACGGCCTCTCGTTCCGCCCGGATGGCAAGGTGCTCGCGAGCGCCAGCGCCGACCGCACGGTGAAGCTCTGGAGCATCCCGGGTGGTCAGCGACTCGACACGCTTTCGCAACCCACCAAGGAGCAGACCTGCGTCGTCTTCAGCTCCGATGGCAAACAGCTTTTCGCCGCAGGTGGCGACAATCGCATCCGCGTCTGGAGCATCAGCCCAGATGCCAAGGAAGGCACAAACAAGATCATTACCAGCCATTTTGCCCATGAAGGCGGCATCTTGCATCTCGCGCTCTCCATCGACGGCAAACTGCTCGCCTCCACCTCGACTGACAAATCACTCCGGCTCTGGAATACCAGCGATCTCACAGAAAAAGTCCCCTTGGAAAAGCAACCCGACTGGTCTTCCGCACTCGCCTTCACCGACAAAGCACAGCTCGTGGCCGGTCGCGTGGATGGTAGCCTCAGCATCTATGAATCGACCACTGGCAAGGCTGTGATGGTCCCTGCTCCTGCAAAGCCAGCCATGGCCGTAAAGCCCGAGCTCACACGCGTCACACCAGGCGCCGCGCACATCGGTGGTGAACTGATCGTGACCTTCACTGGTAAGATCTTCTCCGCAGACACACAGGCGATGGCTTCGCATCACGGGCTGAAAGTGGAGCTCATCAAAAGCTCGGTCAAACCCACCACGGCCCGCGTCAAAATCACCGCCAGTGCCGAAGTGCCACGCGGTGCGTACGACGTCTGGCTCAAGAGCACCGCTGGTGAATCTGCGCGGATCAAAATCTATGCCGATGATCTTGTACCCATCGTTTCGCAAGCGGCTGATTTCAAAGCGGCCCCTATGAGCATCGCGTCATTGCCAGCCAGCCTATGGGGCACCCTCACCGAAATCGGCCAGCATGACGCATATCGTTTCAAAGCCAAAGCGGGCGAAGAACTCGTGCTCGATCTCTCCGTCGCGCAGATCGGCAGTCTGGCAAAATCGCCAGCGCTGGAGATCATGGACGCGAACTACACCGTTCTCGAATATGGTGAATACATCGTGCTCGTGAGCAACACCACCATGGATGGCAGCGCCGATCACGCCTATCGCCTCACCATGGGCTCGCTGCCTTACGTCACCGCCTGGTCGCCGCTCGTCGCGCAGGTCGGCAAGGAAACCAAAGTCACACTCATCGGCCATCATCTCGGAGACAAGAGCACCGTGATGATGAAGCCCGAGAAGGAAGGCATGATGAACGTGCCGCTGGATACCAAGACCCTGCGGTTCCGCTCCATGCCCATGCTGCGCGTAAGCGCCTTGGCACAGATTGAAGAAGTGGAAAGCAATGACGACATCGCCAAGGCGCAAAACGTTACCGCGCCTGTCACCGTGAATGCACGTCTCGCGAAGGCGCATGACATCGATTGCTTCGCCTTCGAAGCCAAGAAAGGTCAGGCATGGATCATCGAAACGCTGGCCGATCTCGCGGGTTCGCCTGCCGACACGAAATTGGAAGTCGTGCATGCCGACGGCAAACCCGTGCAGCGGATGCTGCTGCAGTCCGTGCGCGACAGTTACAACAACTTCCGCAGCGTCGATGCCAACAACCCTGACATCCGTCTGCAAAACTGGGAGGAGATGGAGTTGAACGAGTTCGCCTACTTCAATGGCGATGTGATGAAGATCTTCCGCATGCCGCGCGGCCCCGATGGCGGCTGCTTTTTCTACACCTCCGGCGGCAAACGCAGCGCCTACTTTGATACCACGGCAAATTCGCACTCGCTCGATGAGCCCTGTTACATCGTCGAGCCCAGACCCATCGGCAGCCAGATCGTACCGAACGGCCTGCCCGTCTTCACGCTGAACTACACCAATGACGACAGCGGTGACCGCAAGCTCGGCAGCGACTCGCGCCTCACCTTCACCTCACCTGCGGACGGTCGTTACATCATCAAAGTCACCGATACACGTGGCTGGGGGAGCGAGCGCTACGTCTATGCACTTTCCATTCGTCAGCCGATGCCCGATTTCAGCGTGAAAATCGCCGGAATGAATCCCACCGTCATGCCCGGTGCCTCCGTCGGTTTCTCCTTCCGCGCCGAGCGGGTGGATGGCTTCGATGATGCCATCCAGATCGACATCACCGGCCTGCCCGCAGGCTATTACGCCTCCTCCCCGCTCCTCATCGAAGCCGGGCATGATTTGATCAGCGGCAGCCTCCACGCCGCGCCGGATGCCCCTGCTGGCACCGACTGGAGCAAGCTCAAGATCACCGCGAAATCCAAAGCCCTCACCCACGACGCCGGAACCTTCGGCAAAGTCACTCTAGGTGCTGCGCCGAAGTTCATCATCGTCATGGAGCCCGAAGCAGGTGGCAAGCCCGTCATGCGCGAAATCAAGGATGAAACCAAGCCCCTCGAAATAACCCTCGCTCCCGGTCAAACCGTGAAGGCCTGGATCCGCGCCGTGCGCATGGGCAACGAAGGCATCCTCAGCCTCGATGTGCATGGCCTTCCCCACGGCGTCATCGTCGATGACATCGGCCTCAACGGCGTGCAGATCCGCGAAAAAGAAAACGAGCGCCCCATCTTCTTCCGCGCCGCCAACTGGGTCAAAGATCAGGACAAACTCATCCACGCCGCCCTCAGCTCCGCCCGCAACGAACACGACAGCGCCGGACTGCAGACAAGCTTTCCGATCCTGATGAAGATCCGGAAGCCGGTGGGTGTGGCGGGGAGATGAGGTTCCCCGAACAAGGTGCCTTTGCAGCTTTTGCCAGCGTTAAGGATCCCAATCCTCAAAGCTAATCGGCCAGATCAAGTGCTCGTGTCATTTTCAGAGTACACGGGGTTCTGTCCTTGAAGCCAGTAGACCGCCTTTCGCCGTTCCTCCATGATGCCGCTGGTGCATTTCCAATCCTCTTCGGAAGACATGAGCAAAGGTTCTCCTTTGATCTCCAAATCATTGTTGATCAACCTTGCCATCGATAGGTCCATGGGACCACACCAAGCCCGGGGCGCGTATTCCACGAGATCCATGGCTTTAGGCTCAACATAAAATTGGCGAAGACGCCAATGAATCGCGAGCATCTGGAAAGACAGCTTCTCCAATTCTTCAGGGCTACGGAGCTTGGGTGTCACGCGTTCATTCTCCAGGTCACTGATCACCTTGTAGAGGTCGTCGGTCGATGCCTGCTCATCATAGGCAGGCAGTTCCATGAGTCCCACGGACCATGCGAGCACAGCTGCTCCTTCTGAGAGCCAGGGCAGTTCCCAGCTCTTTTTCTCCGGCAGTTTGCCGACTGGCGTTTCCAACGACTCAATTTCATCTTCCTCTCCTTCTTGCCATGCCTCTGAGTTTCGCAAATCGGCCAGCATTTCCAAACGCAGAGCCTCACCTTCAGGGTGATCTTCCATGAAGCCGCGATTCACCAAAGCTCCCATAAGAACAAGGCGGGAAATGACGCGTGCTTCGCTTGGAGGATCACTCGCGGGCGATTCATCCGAAGGCTCTGGATCTTCGTTTTGCACAGGCAGATGTGCGGGGATCTGAGCCTCGGGGTCTGCATCATCGTCGGCAGATATGATCAAACGTCCTTCGGCGTCACTCAGGCAGCCAGGTAGAAAAATGACACCTTCCACCAAGCGTGCGATGGCGGCGATCACCTCCTGACGCGGGTCATTGTCTGTGAATGCTGGCTCGATCATGAAACTCAGGGCAAAAGACAGTCCTGGCAGATAGCCAAACAGGTCGGGCCGCTGACTGGCACCGGGAAACTGTCGGAAATATCCTGCCATTCCCAACAGTTGTGCATTCCATCCTGAGCCTGCGTAATACTCAGGATCGTGACGCACTTCCATGTGGAGCGCACCCTTCAGCCAGCCACGTTTCCAAGTGCCCCTGGCGCAGGACCAAACGCCTTCTTCACTCGTTTCGACGGCTGCTTCGGGGAGCAGTTGCCGCAGCAATTGCAAAACTTCCTCGGGCTTCCGGTGCTGGCTGAAAATGTTGATGGGCGGAGGTGGCATGCGCGCCAGTTTTCACAGACTTGTCATTGAGTCATACGAAATTTCAGACCTGGAGCCTGATCAGGAATTATATTTACACGCTACAAAAGCCCGTGCATCCGCGTTCCTACCTTCTAATGAACCGCCGCCATTTCCTCCAGAAATCTCTCGCTGCTTCCGCTTCCATCTCCGCTCCCGCCATCCTCAGCGCACGGTCCCCAAACTCCATGTTTCAGGTGGCCTCGATTGGTGTCGGCGGGATGGGTGCCGTGACGATGATGAGCGTGCTGCAGCACTCCAAAGTGCGGCTGGTGGGCATGTGCGATGTGGATGCGAAGACGCTCGAGCTTGCACGTGGCGGTAATGTGACTCGCAGGAAAGAACTTCAAGACCCCGATGCCGCCAAGCGGCTGGAAGGCGCGGCACCCTTTCGTGATTACCGCGAGATGCTGGCCAAACTGGGCGACAGCATTGACGCGGTGACGATCGGCACGCCGGACCACATGCATGCGGCCATGGCAGTGACAGCGCTGCGGGCGAAGAAGCACGTCTATTTGCAGAAGCCGCTCACCCATCACATCCACGAGGCGCGGATTCTCGGTGCCGAGGCCGCAAAGGCTGGAGTCACCACCCAGATGGGAACGCAGGGCCATTCCAGCGTCGAAACCTTACTCGCCGTCGATCTCATCAAAAGCGGTGCCATCGGCAAGGTGAAGGAAATCATCTGCTGGGAGAACAAGAAAGCGAATTGGTGGCCCAAAGTCACCGAACGCAAAGCGCAGGCCGATCCCGTGCCGGAGAATCTGGATTGGAATCTGTGGCTCGGCGTCGCCAATGAGGTGCCGTTTCTTGACGGTGCCTACCATCCCTCGATGTGGCGCTCCTGGGTGGATTTCGGCGTTGGTATGATGGGAGACATGGGCTGCCACTACTTCGATGTCGTCTTTGCCTGCCTCGGCCTTGCGGCACCCACCCGCGTGCGTTGCCTTGACGCCGGCAGCTCGGGCGATCTCTATGCGCAGAAGCGCCACCTTGAGCTCGAATTCCCCGGCACATCACTCACAGCGGGCGACAAGATCAAAATGACATGGACCGACGGCGGCTATCCGTATGACGCCCGCGTCATCAAGCCCAGCGTACTCACCAAAGACACCCCGAGCGGCATCTTCTTCATTGGCGAAAACGGCAGCATCTTCAAACCGCACAGCCAGCGCCCGTGGCTGGTGCCTGAGGAAAAATTCACCGGCTTCGCTTATCCGAAGACACGCATCGCAAATCACTACACCGACTGGGTGGATGCCTGCATGAAGGGCGAGAAAGCCGCCGCCGACCTGCCTACCTACGGCTGCCCCGTGACGGAGGCGGTGCTGCTCGGCGTCCTCGCCGAACGCAATCCCGGCGGGTGGATCGATTGGGACGCCGCTGCAGGCCAGGTGACGAACCAGCCTGAACTCAATGCCCAGCTCACGCGGAAATACCGCGATGGTTGGAGCGTTGCCGGACTCGGCTGAGAGTGACTCGACATCCGCAAAGCAAGCACAAAAAACAATGTAAGTTGTTTATCAGCGACGTTGCACTCGGCCAATGTCGTCGTAGCATCGTAGTGTTAATTAATGAGCGCGCATGAGCACAAACCAGACTCACGTCTGAAGCAGGCCGAGAAGATCGCCACCCATCCCGAGCAGTATAAAGTCTGCGAAGGCTGCGGATCCATCGTGGTCACCCGTGCCATCACCTGCCCGAGCTGCCATGCCTACCTCTTTGACGCCACTTCCGTGCGCGTGATCGCGCAGGCGAAGGAATTGGCTCTGCGTGCCGCCAATTCGGTGCTGGCCTCAGATTTGTCGTAAATCTGACTCAGCGCGCGGGCATCGCGTTCGGCGTTTCACCACGCAGCAGTTTGCCCAGTATGCCCGTAAGCCAGAGGTAGTGATCGTTCGGCAGCTCAGGCTCGAACAGAAACCGGCTCTCCCCCACAGGCGGATGCTGGTCGGTTTTGAAAATCGCGGTGCCCTCATCCAGTTCGTCAAACATGGCGACGTAGAACATCTGCGCCCCGGCCTGCTTGGCCACGAGTGCCTGTGACCACAGAAACTCACCACCGCGTCGTGGGATCGCGTCAAACTTCGCCTCCTGGTTGCGCGATTTGGAGAGATTGGTCCAGCTGAACCCAGGAAAGATGACTGGCAGGTAATCGGCCTTGTGCTCAGCACACCAGGCGATGTCGGGTTTCAGAAATTTCTCCCCACGATTCGCAGCGTCCTTGGGCGTGCCCAACCTCCCGACTGCCCAAGGGCTGACAATGTCAGCACGTGCGATGAGTGCATGCAGCTGGGGATCTGGAATGCAGTCATGGTCCAGCGTCCGCCAGTAATAGGGCACACCCAGCATGATGGCACAGCCGCCGAATTCGGGATCATCCCGCAGAAAGGTGATCAGGCGTGACCATTCTTCGAGCATGGGCGCGCGGTCATTGAAACCAAGTCCCCATAGCGCGACGAGGGGTTTGCCGTGATGCTTAAAGTAGGCGGGACTCGTGCGGTCCAGGCGTTTTTCGGTGATGAGACGCTTCCAGTCGTCGATCACCAGCTGAATGCCGTCCTCCTTGATGCCGCTGAGGTCATACATCAGCGTCAGCCCGCGCCCTTTGGCCTTTGCCGCAGACTGACAGTGCGCGAGCACATGATCCATCGGCTCCCGGAAGCGTTTGTCACGGGTAGTCGTGGCGAAACGCTGCACAAAGGCACCGTCGATGCCGTACTCGCGCATCCATTTGAAATGAAGCTGCACGACCGCTGGAACAACTGAGCTGAAGACTTCCGCCGTGCGGCCATCAGCATGCCTGAACGGTGTTGCCACACGGGCCTCCTTTGGCAGTTCACTCACATCCGGCCACATCTCGATGTGCGAGTGCCCCGGCTCGAAGGTTTTCCCAGCGGCGTAATGATGCCAGCCATTGTTGCTGCCATCGCCCTCACAGCGGAACCAGCCCTGATAGCCGCAGACGACTTTCCCGGTGAGCGTGCTGGTATCGACGTTCTGGGCGTGGGCACTAAAAACGAGGAGGGTAGGCAGAACGAAAAACCGGAGCATCAGAGATGTTTTCATGGATGGCAGCAGGGCGTCAAGGCGTGATGTGGCTCGCATGAAAGGCCACGCCTTTGTGAGCCCGACTCAATGCTGATGCGGCAGATCAGTGGTGTGGTGAAGACATGACGGCTGTGATTGCAACTGTTTGCCAGTTTTCGTTTTCCTATTCGTATTTTGCGTTCACTTCTCACCTCCATCATGACACCCCAGCAAAAAGCAGAATCCCTCGGTCTCGTTTTTACCAAGCAACCACCCGCCTACCTGAACCTCTGCATCCGCAGCGGCAATCAGCTCCTCACCTCCGGCCATGTGAGCGATCTCAAGGGCAAGCTGGGCGCCGGCGTCTCGACCGAAGACGGCTACAAGGCCGCCAAAAACTGCGCCGAAAAGGTGCTGCGCTCAGTGTGGGACACCCACGGCACGCTGGACGGCCTCAAAGTCCTCAAGGTGCTCGGCTGTGTGAACTCCACGCTGGAATACACCGACCAGCACCTCGTCATCAACGGCTGCTCTGACCTGCTGCACGAAATCTTCGGCAAGGAAGGCGACGGCTACCACGCCCGCAGCGCCCTGGGCTTTGTGCAACTCCCCACCGGTGCTGCCGTCGAGGTCGAGGCGATCTTTGAGATCAAAGCCTGACCCCGACGGGGTCAAAGCGCCTCCGGGTTGTCTTTTGGCCGGGCATGGGTATCCTCCCCACCCCTCCAATGCCACGCGTCCACATCAAAACCTACGGCTGCCAGATGAACGAGCGCGACACCGAACAGGTGTCGCAGATGTTTGTCGAGCGCGGCTATACCATGACGGCGCGTGATGAGGACGCGGACGTGGTGCTGATCAACACCTGCTCCGTGCGCGATCAGGCGGAGCAGAAAGCCCTCGGAAAGATGGGCATGGTGCGCCGCCGCCGCACGCCGCTGGTCACGGGGTTCATGGGCTGCATGGCGCAGAGCCGTGGCAGTGAACTGGTGGGCAAGGCAAACGTGGATCTGGTCGTCGGCACGCAGAAGTATCATCGCGTGGTCGATTACGTGGACGAGATCATCCGCGCCAAAGAGGCGAAGCAGATGGACGATGAGCGCTTTTCCATCGTCGATGTCGAGGAGGAAGCCGCCTCGCAAAACACGATCCGTGACCACACGCTCAAGGAAAAGCAGGCCAGCGCCTTTGTGAGCATCATGCAGGGCTGCAACATGAAGTGTACCTTCTGCATCGTGCCCTACACACGCGGTGGCGAGCGCGGCAGACCCATCGCAGACATTGTTGAAGAAGTGAAACGCCTCGCTGATCGCGGTGTGAAGGAAGTCACCTTGCTGGGGCAGATTGTGAATCTCTACGGCAGGCATGAATTCCCAGCGGTTGACGGCAAGAGCCCCTTTGTGCAACTCCTTGAGGCAGTGCATGAGGTGCCCGGCATCAAGCGCATCCGCTTCACCAGCCCGCATCCGATCGGCTACAAGAAGGACCTCATCGATGCCTTCACCTACCTGCCAAAGCTCGCCGAGCACGTGCATCTGCCCGTGCAAAGCGGCAGCGATGCCATTTTGAAGCGCATGCACCGGCCTTACACAGCGGCCAAGTTTACGGAACTCGTCGAGCGCATCCGCACGGCGCGCCCAGACATCGCGGTGACTACGGATGTGATCGTGGGCTTCCCCGGCGAGACCGAAGAGAACTACCTGGAGACGCGGCAGATGTTTGAAACCATCGGTTTCGACAACGCCTTCGTGTTTCGTTATTCCAAACGCCGTGGCACGCCTGCGGCAGAAATGGAAGAAGCCATTCAGGTGCCTGAACGCGTCAAGGAAGAGCGAAATCAGGATTTGCTCTCACTGGTGAACCGCATCGCATTGCCGATGTATGATGCACTCGTTGGCAAAGAGGTCGAAATCCTCTGCGAAGGACCGAGCAAGACTAACGATCAGCGCCTCACCGGTCGCACGGGCTCAAACCGCATCGTGGTCTTCGACGGCAATCCCGAACGTCACACAGGCGAGATCTTCAAAGTGCGCATCGCCGAGGCGGGCCACTTCACCTTGTTTGGCGATCCCGTGCTGCATGCATGAGCGCGGCGCCGCAAATCGAGCTACGTCCGCTCGCGCGCGAGCACGCGGCGGCGTTTTGCCAGTTGGTCATTGCGCTGGCGGAATTTGAGAAGCTCACACCACCCGATGCAGCCGCGCAGGCACGCTTGGTGGAAGATGCCCTGGGTGAGAAGCCACGCATCGAAGTCTGGCTGGCCTTTGTTGACGAGGACAATTCGCCCTCCGGCTACATGATCCTCGTGGAGACCTATTCGAGTTTCCTTGCACTGCCGACCCTCTATCTCGAAGACTTGTTTGTCCTGCCGGAGCGGCGCAAAGGCGGTGTGGGCGGTGCCTTGCTCAAAAAGGTGGTGAGCCTCGCTCATAAACGAGGCTGCGGCCGGGTGGAATGGACAGCGCTCGACTGGAATGTAAACGCTCAGCAGGTGTATGAGCAGCGCATCGGTGCTAAACGAATGAGCGAGTGGCTGCTCTACCGCATGACGCGCGAAGACATGCAGCGGCTGCTGGACGCCGAAACGCCTCAGAAGGACATCGTCGGCACGTCGATCAGCGAATAGACCTCGACAGGATCAGGCTGGCCCTTCACCGGATGGATGCCGGCGTTTTGGTAGAGCTGAAGACCTTCCGCCCAGCCATTGAGAAACGGCGCACCGGCCAGCACCGGCACCTGCAGCTTGCGCGTCAGGCTCTCAATACGGAAGGTCACGTTCACCGCTTCGCCCACGGCGGTGTTCACCCCGCGTCCCATGGCACCCAGGGCAACATCACCGATGTTCAGGCCGATGTGGCAATGAACTTCCAGGTTCATATTTTCCTTCAGCCATTTGCGCTTGGGGGATTCGCTGGAATCAGGGCTGCTGAGAATCTTGGCTGCCTCGGTGGCCTTGATGCGGGAGGAGATGTCATCTCCGGGCCAGTAGGCAAAGACACCGTCACCGATGAATTTATCGATGATGGCATCACGGGTTTTCAGAACTTTTTCGCACTGTGCGTACCATTCACGAAGCATGGCGGCCACTTCCTCGGCGCTGAGCTGGGAGGAGATGGTGGTGAAATTGCGCAGATCGCCAACGAGCAAGGTCGCACGCACCGTTTTGACCGGCAGCGCGATGGTATGGAGCGACTGCGTGCTGACGTTGCTGGTCTCGCTCGGCGGGCGTTCTTCGTCCTGGCTGTCAAAAATAAAGGTGCTGGTGCCAAACTGCACGCGGTCACCATGCCGCAGCGCCCGTGCCGTGGTCACGGCCACATCGTTGACGAAGCTGCCGTTGGCGCTGCCCAGATCGGAAACCCAGAAAAGCTGCCCGTCACGCCGGATCGTGGCATGCTGGCGCGACACACCACCGTCCACCAGCCGGATGCTGGCATCCGGGCTGCGTCCGACCAGATTGAAGTCCTCGAGAGTGATCTCGAGTTCTTTCTCCAGTGATTTGAGTGTGGCGCCCATGTGGGTAGTTAAAGGAATGCTCTTTTGAAGCAATTTACAGACCGTAAGTCAAGCGCGGTCATCTTCCTGCTACAAGGTTTTTCGCAGGTTCTTTCGAAAGCATCGGTTCATCTTGAAAATCAACTCCTAAATTCTGCTGGGATAATGGCTGGGCGTGACGATATATTTGCCATTGTCACGGGCATCTCCACCATGCGTCATGATGCTTCAGTTTTTTTTCAGACGAGTCTCTGGGAGCGCTTTTTTTCCGGCGTTTTTGGCATTCGCCGGGCTGGTTCATGCCCATGTGGTGCCTGATATGACTGTCGAGGCGGATTTCAGCTCCGCAGGCGGATACTCACTGCGCATCAATGTCGATCCTCGCACCTTTCTGGCCGCCGATCCCACCGCGCTGCCGCCGGTTCCTGCCTCGTGGTACCGGGACCAGACGCCCGAGCAAATCGCCGCGACCCATGAAAAAGCGCAGCAATACCTCGCCAGTTCGCTGGGGGTACTTTTCAACGGTCAAAAAACCTCGCTGCCTGCCTGCAAATTTCAGGCCATTGACGGTACCGACAACTCGCCGCTGAAAGCCGATACTCAGGAGGTGCATCTGCTCGCCACAGCCGGCGGCAAGCTGCCAGTGGCTGCCACCACCTTTCAGATCGATTTTGCCAAAGATGCCAATACCAGTCTGATCCTGCTGCATTCTCAGGCGGGAATGACCGAACTTCGTCCCCAAGTCGTCTTCCCAGGAGAGACCAGCCGTCCGTTTCATCTCCAAGTGATCACTGCGGCAGCGCCAGCGGTCTCTCCGCCATCCAAGACCAATGAGATCTACCTTATCGTCGCTGTATCCGTGGCGTGCATTGTGATCATCACTGGCTGGTTGCTGCTCAGCCACTACCGCCACCACCACCGCGCCCATCGCAAACCGGGTGCCAGATAAATGTGAACAACTCGCACTTGTTCACCCCTTCCAGGCAGGGTTAATCCTGTCCCCCGCCGCATGCCAGATTCCTTCGTCCATCTCCATCTTCACACCGAATACTCGCTGCTAGACGGCGCTGTGCGCATTGATGCGCTCATGAAACGCGTGAAGGAGCTGGAGATGCCTGCCGTGGCGATGACTGACCATGGCAACCTCTACGGTGCCATTGACTTTTACATGGCCGCAAAAAAGGCCAAGGTGAAGAGCATCATCGGTTGCGAGGCCTACTTGGCTCCCGGCTCCATGATGGATAAAAACGAAGTGCCGGGCCGCAAGCGCTCCTCGCATCTCACGCTGCTGGCCGCCAGCAACGAAGGCTTCGAAAATCTTTCCAAGCTGATCACCAAGGGGCACCTCGACGGCCAGTGGTACAAGCCCCGCGTGGACAAAGACGCCCTGCGCGAGCACGCGAAGGGACTCATCTGCCTCAGCGGCTGCACCAACGGCGAAATCAACGAACTCCTCCTCTCCGACCGCAAGGATGAGGCCGAGAAAAGCCTGCTGGAATTCCGCGACATCTTTGGTCCCGAAAACTTCTACCTCGAAATCCAGGACCACAACATGGAGGCCCAGCGCAAAAGCGCCCGGCAAATGATCGAGTGGGGCAAACAGTATGACCTGAAGACGGTCGCCACCAACGACGTCCATTTCCTCAACCGCAGCGATCACGAGTCCCACGACATCATGATCTGCATCGGCACCGGCGCCAGCATCTACGATCAGAACCGCATGACCTACTCCCCGGAGGTCTATTTCAAGACCGCCGAGGAAATGCGCGCCCTCTTTTCCGAGGTGCCTGAAGCCTGCGATGCCACGCTCGAAATCGCCGAACGCTGCGATCTGAAGATCCACCTCGATTCCACCAGCATCGAGCGCTACCCGCAGTACCCGATGTCAGACGGAGGGGATCGCAATGAATACCTGCGCAGGCTGACCCTGGATGGCCTCGAACTCCGTTATGGCCGCGACCGCGCACTCAATGACGAGGTGCTGCATGAGCGCATGGAGGTGGAGCTCGCCCTGCTGAAAGAGAAGAACTTCACCAGTTACTTCCTCATCGTCTGGGACTTCATCAATTGGGCCCGCGAGCACGACATCCCGGTCGGCCCCGGTCGTGGTTCTGCCGCAGGATCACTCGTCGCCTACTGCCTCGGCATCACCGACATCGATCCCCTCCGCTTCGAACTCGTGTTCGAACGATTTCTCAATCCCGAGCGTGTCAGCCCTCCCGATATCGACATCGACTTCTGCCAGACACGCAGGCCCGAGGTCATCCAGTACGTCCGCGAAAAATACGGCGACCTCAGCGTCTGCCATATCATCACCTTCGGCACCATGGGGGCCAAATCGGTCATCCGCGACGTCGGTCGCGTGATGGGCTGGAGCTACGGCGACAGCGACGCGCTGTCGAAGATGATTCCGAACGAGCTAAACATCGACCTGGAGGAGTCGGTGAAGAAAAATCCCGATCTCGCCGCGAAACTCGAGTCCGACGGCAATGCGCAGGAACTCTGGCGGCATGCCACCTTCCTCGAAGGCCTCACTCGCGGCACAGGCGTTCACGCTGCCGGTGTCGTCATCGGTGATCGCCGGCTCGACAACTTCATCGCCCTCACGCGGGACAAGGAAGACGCCATCCTCTCGCAGTATGCGATGAAGCCGCTCACCGAGCTGGGCATGCTTAAGATGGACTTCCTCGGTCTCAAAACGCTGACGGTGATCCACGAAGCCGAGTTCTGGATTCACAAGCGCGTCCCCGGCTTCAAAGTAGCCGATGCGCCCCTCGAGGACACCAAGACCTTTGATCTCATCAAGCGCGGCGAAACGGTCGCCGTCTTCCAGATGGAATCTGGCGGCATGGTCAACACCTGCAAGCAGCTCGGCCCCGACACCATCGAGGAAATCATCGCTATTCTGGCGCTGTATCGTCCCGGCCCGATGCAGTTCATTCCCGACTACATCAAACGCAAAAAGGGCGAGGAGCAGGTGGACTACCCGCATCCGCTGCTGGAGAAGATCTCCAAGGAAACCTACGGCATTCTGGTCTATCAGGAGCAGGTCATGCAGGCGGCGAATTTGCTCGCCGGCTTCTCCCTCGGACAAGCCGACTTGCTCCGCCGAGCAATGGGTAAAAAAGACGCCGCCGAGATGGCCCGCCAGCGTCTCATCTTCGTGGAAGGCTGCCTCAAGACGAACGACATCCAGGCCAAGCTCGCGAACTCCATCTTCGACTTGCTCGAAAAATTCGCGCAATACGGCTTCAACAAGTCGCACTCTGCCGCCTACGGAATCGTGACGTATCGCACCGCCTACCTGAAGGCGAACTTTCCCGTCGAGTTCATGGCGGCGGTGCTCAGCTTTGAAATCAGCAATCCTGACAAAATCGCCAACTTCGTCAGCGAGTGCTTCGAAATGGGCATCAAAGTGCTGCCGCCTGACGTCAACAAATCCTCCCTCAAGTTTGCCCCTGAACGCTTCGAGACGGAACAAGAAGTGCCGAACGCCATCCGCTACGGACTCAGCGCCATCAAAAACGTCGGTGAAGGTGCTATGGAGGCGGCCATCGCCGAGCGTGAGAAAAACGGCATCTTCACCAGCCTCGAAGATTTCGCCGCACGCCTCGACAACCGCGCAGTGAACAAAAAGCTCATGGAGTCCCTCGTCAAAGCGGGGGCCTTTGACTACACCAAAGAACCGCGCGCCGTGATGTTCGCCAAGCTCGAGCAGGTGCTCGCATCTGCTGCATCAATGCAGAAGGACAAAAAAGCGGGCCAGGGCGGCCTCTTTGATGACTTCGATCTCGCACAGCCCAGATCCAAGAAGAACGAAGCTGCAGCACCCTCCATCGTATGGACTACGGATGAGGTTCTCGCCTTTGAAAAAGAACTGCTCGGCTTCTACGTCAGTGGTCATCCGCTGGACAGCTATCGGGGGCATTTTGATTCGTCGAAGCATGCCAAGATCGCCGCCATTGAGGAGATCGACACCAAAGAAAAAGCGCAGAGCATCTCCATCGCCGGCATTATGAGCCAGCTCGAGGTGCGCTACTCCAAGCGCGACAACCGTCCCTTCGCCACCTGCAAGTTCGAAGATTTCACCGGCCAGGTCGAGATGATGTGCTGGAGCGACGACTACGAGAAGCTCAAGGACGTGCTCGCCGACGGTGCCGTGCTCTCTCTGCGCGTGCGTGTCAGCAAAGACCAGAAGACAGACGGCAACCGCGTCACACTTAACGGTGCCACGCTGCTCAAGCCCAAGGCTGCGAAACCACGCAACGCCGGCGACCCCGATCCTTCCGAGTCTCCACCGCCGAAGCCGCCAACTCCGCCCAAACCGTATGTCTTGAGGCTCAATACCAAGCAGCATGACGTAACCGACCTCGAACGCATTCAAGAGGTGCTGCTCGCATACCCCGGCTCTCTGCCCGTCTTCCTCGAAATCTCCCAGAACGGCCACAAAGCCCGGCTCGAGCTTGATGAAAGTTTCCGCGTCGCTCCCGGTCCCGATTTGCGGCGTGCGCTGACGGTCTGGCTGTGAGCTATTCCAGCGGCACGCTCACCTTCTCACCGAGAAATTTTGGTTTTGTACCGAGCATGTTCACATCCAGCACAGCTTTGACGCAGGCCAGCTTCTCCCGCACAAAGGTCTTCACGGAAAGTGCCACTGGTACGTCTTTGGCATCCAGCCCGTACGCCTCGATTCCAAACGCATGCGCCAGATAAATGGCGCGCGCATTGTGAAATCGCTGTGAAACAAAAATCACGCGCTCTTGCCCAAAGACCTCCTTGGCCCGCACCACCGAGTCTAGGGTGCGGAAACCGGCGTAGTCGCACACGATCTTCTCCACGGGCACGCCCATCTGCATCAGCACACGTTTCATGTCCGTGGGTTCATCATAGCCCTGCGTGCCATTGTCACCGCTCACGATTAGCGCCTTCACCCTGCCCGACCTGAAGAGCGCCGCCGCAGCCTCCATGCGTGGGAGGAAGAACAGATTGGCCCGGCCATCAGCCAATCGTTCTGAAGTGCCCAGCACCACCGCCACAGGAGCTGCGGGCACTGCTTCCACTGCATCAAAGCAGCGACTCTCAGCCGCTCGCATGATCCACCTTTCGCAGCCGAATACGAAACCAAGCGCCAGCATGGCCAAAACGGTGACTGGCAGCCACCAGCGCTTGCGGGTTGTCTTCATGCCAAAATCCTCCCGCCAGTTCACACAGCCTGCAAGCCGGTGCTTCTATCATTTTGCCAAATCACTTTCTCAGCGCACTGTCTGGGAACACATGCGCCCTAACCGCCCAGACCAGCCCACCACCGCCCGACAGAACCGCCACTCCCGCTCTGACAACCATGTGCGTGTCTATGAAGAAGGAGACATCCCCGCAGTTCTGGAAGGCAAGACCAGCCCGCTCGTCCTGATCCTCGATTGCGTGCAGGACCCGCACAATCTCGGAGCCTGTCTGCGTACCGCCGATGCCGCAGGTGTCTGCGCCGTGATCATGCCGAAGGACAAAACCGCGCCCATCACCGAGACCGTTGTGCGTGTGGCCTGTGGCGGTGCCGAAAACATCCCGCTCATCCGCGTCACCAATCTGGTCCGCGCCATGGACAAGCTCAAAGAACTTGGCATCTGGCTCGTCGGCACCGCCGATGAAGCCACCAAGAGTCTCTACGATCTCGATCTCAAAGGCGGCATCGGCATCGTCATGGGGGCTGAAGGCCCCGGCATGCGCCGCCTCACCGGCGAGCACTGCGACTTCCTCGTCAAGATTCCCATGGGAGGCAAAGTGGAATGCCTCAATGTCTCCGTCGCCACCGGCGTGTGTTTGTTTGAATGCGTCCGGCAGCGTCAGCCGAAAAAATGAGCGCCGGGCAAAACATCGTCGTGCTCACCGGCGCGGGCATGTCCGCCGAATCAGGCGTGCCCACATTTCGCGGTGTGGACGGTCTTTGGGAAGGTCATCGCATTGAGGAAGTCGCCTCACCGGAGGGTTTCGCACGTGATCCCGAACTGGTGCATCATTTCTACAATCTGCGTCGTGCTGCTTTAAACACCGTGGAGCCCAACGCGGGCCATCTCGCGCTGGCGCGTTTGGAACGCGAGTGGCGCGGCAGATTTTTGCTGGTAACGCAAAATGTGGACGATCTGCACGAACGCGCGGGCAGTGAAAAGATCGTTCACATGCACGGCGAACTGCGCAAAGCACGCTGCGAATGCTGCGGCGCGGTTCTCTCCTGGACCAAAGATTTGTCATCCGGCACGCGCTGCCGTGCCTGTGGCGAGATCGGCGGCATGCGCCCGCACATCGTCTGGTTTGGCGAATTCCCTTTCGAGATGGAGACCATCATGAATGCCTTGAGGAGTGCCGATGTCTTTCTCTGCATCGGCACATCCGGCGTGGTGTATCCCGCCGCAGGCTTTGCCCAGATGGCTGCGCAAAACCGTTCATGCCGCCTCGTCGAGTTCAACATCGAGAACACCGAGATCTCACGCCAGTTCCGTGAGCGCATTGTTGGCCCTGTCTCCGTGGAACTGCCCAAGTTTGTTGAGCAGCTTCTTTCAGATACGCATCGGCAGGCTTGGTTAGAATGCTGACGGCCCAAAGAACAGGTCTTTGATGTCCTGATCACTCACTTCGGCGCTGTCACGACGGCGCGGCGGTGGTCCACCCAGACCTCGTCCACGTTGATCCGGCTCCTCCGGCGTATGGCCGATCACGATGTCCCACGTTGCGGCAAGCTCCTTGCTCTCGGCACTCCTCGGCATGAATTCGCGAATCACGGAAAGCCGTTGCTCTTCCGTCCCCATGCTGCGCAGGATGCCATCGCGGTCATTCTGCGGCACACCGGCGATGAACAACTGCGTGGTGAGCATGCTCTTTTCGTTCTGCTTCACCCGGATGTGATAATGCAGCGTACGTCCCGTGTACAGCCCGGGCATGATGGTGCGGAAGCGGTACTCGCCTTTCGCGTTGGTCTCGATTTTACCAAAACCCTGGAACTGTGGATCGCGCTCCTTGCCTGGCTGGGTGCCTCTGCTGTGGATGTAGCAGCCGTTGTTGTCCGACTGCCAGAGTTCGATCACCGCATCTTGAATCGGCTTGCCATCCACATTGAGCAGGCGGCCTCCGAACTCGGTCACGATCCCGCTCGCGGGGGCTTTACCGCCAATGATCATCGTGAGATCATTGTCCTGATCGAGCGGCAGATGATCAGGATAATACGGCCCTTCTGTCGCACGCGGTGTCAGCGCAAGCGCCTCGGCATACACGCTGCCGGTGATGATGCCGCCCGTGGTCAGGAGCAGGCTGTGGAGCAGCCTGCGACGGCTGAGCGGGATGTGAAAGGGGTGGAATGAGGTGTTCATGAGCAGGGTTCGATTTCCATCAAACCAAGCCATCCTGCGTTGGTTGCGCATGAAAATTCTTCAGCACGAATCTCTGCTGGCAGCAGGTGCAAGAATCTAAATCACGATGGGTATGATTCTTGGATCTTCACCAAGCCGGCTTGGCAATGACCGGCTTTAGGCCTGTCGCCTTCACTTCATACCAGCCGGGAAAGCCGCGCCATTTCACCCTGCCGTTGGCGTTCGTCTTCAAGGTGACCTCAGTGCGCCACCTGTGGCCGATCCATTCTTCCAGAACTTCGCCGCGCTTTCGGATGCTCCAGTCCTTGTTCCATGATGCCGCCTCGGGTTTCCAGTGGGAGCCTTCCCAAAAGCCCCAAAGCAGGAAACTGGTGTAAGCCGGATGGCTGAACACCGCGATGAGTACATCGCGCGTGTAGTCTGCGGCGAGTTCCTCATCCTCCGTCGTCACAATGTCATATTCAGTGATGCATTGATGCGGCACCACCTCGGCAAAACGATCCGTCACCGCCAGCAGATGCTCCGGCGATGGCAGGTAACTCTCATGAAAGTGCGCCTGATTGCCTAGACCGTAAACGGTGAGTCCTGCTTCATTGAGCGCCTGAATGTAGGTGAGAGTATCGTCACATTGCGGCCCGGGGCGGAACACCTGGTCCTCGTTGACGCAGAAAGGCAGCTTGGTCAGCGATCTTGCCAGCGTGAAGACTTCGCGGTCGAGCTGCTCCAGCCCCGGACGCTTGTTCAGCATATCCGCACCGTTCCAGGCGATGGGATGATTGATCACATCCCACTCGATGACTCGGTCTTTCACAAACGCCAGCCTCTCTTTCACGCTGGCGAGCGTGCGCTCCCGTATGACCGTGCTGTCCTTGATGTCGTGCAGGTTGTACGGCGTGGCCACCTGCATGAGGTAATGCCCGCGCACGGGAATGTGGCGCTCCGCCAGCCAGGCAAAAGCCTGGTCCAGCTCTGCATTCCGTTGAGCTTTGCGTTTTTCGTCCAAGTCCGGCGACCAGTTGCCATCCTTCAAATCATTCTCAAACACCACGATGCTAAAGAGCCGGTCAACGATCTCACGATAGCGTCGGTCATCCTCGCTTTCACCGCTGAAGCGCTTGGCCACCACGGCGGAGCCAAACTCGAAGGCATGGCGGTGCAGGGTGAGCTTCACCTCGGCGTTGGCCACCGGTTTGCCGTCATCACCTTGGATCGTCATGGAGAGGTCTGCCTTGCGATGCTGCTCGATGCGTTCTAGCGCCGCCTTGCGCCAGGGCGCATCCGCTTCGCGGCCTGGGTAGCTGCGTTTGGTCATTCTGGCGCGGGGGAAGCTGCTGACATCCGTGGCGGCCGGATACTTGAGCACGCGAATGCTTTCGACCTCAATGCTCTGCTCCTTCTGCCCGCACAGCAGCACGACCGCAGCTGTGTGAGCCGGAATGTCGTCGCTGGCGATGAAGGTCACTGGCTGCTCCGTCCACTCGCGCTGGATGTCCACGCCAATGCTATCAGCAAACGCCGTGTAAGGCGCGGTGCGCAGTTGCAGCTTCGCCAAGACCTCGCCTGCTGCCGCACTGCCGACGACTCGTGCTTTGATGATCGCCAGCACCCGCTCGTTCTTCGCGATGCCCTCGGCCACCGTTGCAATGAATTGCGCTGAGTACGCCGTGCCAGCATCTGCCTGGGTGATGGTGATGCGACTCCTGAGTTCCAGGTTTTCTGCCATCCCGACAGCCTTGGATGCCCATGCCTTCAGGGTAGCATCGCCACGTGCATCCGTGCCTCCGGGCGGAATCTCCAGCGCATGGAGCCGGCAGAGCGTGGCAAAAAGAAGGACTGTCAGGAAGCTCAGACGTTTCATGGCGGAGGTGCATCTACCTCCGATTATGCAGGATTCAAGCCGGGAGCAGGCTGCTCTGGCTCGCGGCACCAGCGCGCTGAACCTTGCATTCGCGCAGTAGTTGCTCTCGCTGCTACTTTCCAGATTTCTTGTGCTGCGGCGTGATGGCCCCGTCCTTGCCCTCCGGCCAGTTTGCACCTTCATCAATCCATTGCCGGATCGTGCTGACCTCATCCTTCGGAATGCGGTGGCCGGTGGCTGGCATGGCTTTCTTGTCCTTGGCCGGCAGTGTCAGAACCAGATAGAGCATACTCTTCTCCGCATTCTTCCGCATGATCACCGGTCCGGCTTTGCGTTTGCCAAAAGCGAGCTCCCGCGTTTGCAGATTAAGCTCGCCCAGCAGCGTCTCGGAGTTGTGACACTCAACGCAGCGGTCCGCGAGGATCGGTTTGATTTGCTTCACAAAATCCACCGACGGCTCTCCGGCGGCTGGGAGCAAGGTGGCAAGGCAGAGACAGGTGACGAGGGTGGCGATAGGTTTCATATTCGTAATTAAGCATCCTTGATACGTGCATAGGCGTCAATCCTTCCCTTGGGACATACTACACGCATCTTGTCGCCTTCCCGGTTGCTCCTGCGAGTGCGTGCCTACATCATGCAGTATGAGCATCGAACAAATCACCGCCCGTATCTGCGCGTTTCGCGACGCCCGGGACTGGATGCAATTTCACAGTCCGAAGGAACTCGCCATCGCCATTACGGCGGAGGCAGGGGAGCTGCTGCAGCACTTTGTCTGGCAGCAGCCGGATCAGATCGAGCAGCGGGTGAAAGACAAGATGCCAGAACTGAAGGATGAAATGGCCGATGTGGCCATCCTGCTCTTTGAACTCGCGCACAATCTCGGCGTCGATCTCGGTCAGGCCATGCTCGACAAGGTCGAACGCAATGAAACACGCTATCCCGTGGCCAAGGCACGCGGATCGAACGCCAAATACAACGAGCTGTGAGCGAAGCCGAGGTTCCAACGCCACACCGTCGCCGTAAGCGTTACTCCGGTAAAAATCCGCAGCGCTTCGAAGACAAATACAAGGAGCTCAATCCTGAACGCTATGCCGAGACCATCGCCAAGGTGCGTGCCTCCGGCAAAACACCCGCCGGGCAGCATGTGCCCATCTTGTTGAACAAGATTCTGCAAATTCTTGCACCACAACCCGGTGATCGCGCCGTGGATTGCACGCTGGGCTACGGCGGTCATGCAGCAGCTTTGCTCAATGCCGTGCAACTGGGCGGCACACTGCTCGCTCTTGATCAAGACCCCATCGAAATCGCACGCACTGAGGCGCGCTTGCGTGCCACCGGTTGCGAAGAAACGGCTCTCGTCGTGAGGCGAATGAACTTCGCCGGACTGCCCCGCGCCCTCAGCGAACTTGGTTGGAGCGATGGCGCAGACGTGCTGCTCGCCGATCTGGGCTGCTCATCCATGCAGTTCGACAATCCCGCTCGTGGTTTCAGCTTCAAGCACGATGGCCCGCTTGATATGCGCATGAATCCGCAACGAGGTGTCTCTGCACGCGAGTTTCTGCAAAAACTCAGCGCTGAAAAATTCACCGTCATCCTCAGCGACAATGCCGACGAACCGCACGCGAAACTGCTCGCGCAGGCGCTGGCCGAAACTGATCATTCCACCACCCGCTCGCTCGCCGAAGCTGTGCGCCGCGCGCTGCCCCACCGGGTGAGTGAGGAGGACCGTGACGCCACCGTGCGCCGTGTTTTCCAAGCCTTGCGCATTGCTGTGAATGAGGAATTTACCGCGCTCGACACTTTTTTGCGTCAATTGCCCACCTGTTTGCGCTCCGGTGCCCGTGTATGCATCCTCACCTTCCATTCCGGCGAGGACCGCCGGGTGAAGCATCTCTTCCGCGAAGGCCTGCGCAGCGGCCTCTTCAGCGCCACCAACGACGAGGTGATTCGGCCATCCTCGCAGGAAACCCGCGACAATCCGCGGGCGGCTCCGGCTAAGCTGCGGTGGGCAGTGAGGGCGTGAATTGATTCGGCGTTCGTTGTGCGAACAGGGGGCTCGATCTCGTATGAGACATCCATGTTCCAAACCGTTCGCTTTCTTCTCCTGTTAGGACTTTGCTTTCCATGCGTTGCCCATGCCGTGCTCCAGGAAACCTGGGAAACAGGTTACGCGAAGGAAGACGCCACCGGGCCGCAGGTGCTGGGGTATTGGAAGTTTGATGGGGAGTCGCAGGATGTAGCACTGCATGGAGCGGTGTTGAATCCGAAGGGCAAATTCGGCGGTGCTTTGGAATCGTTTCCTGGATTTCCGGTGGATGACAAGCGGCATGCCGCGGTGGTGGTGGTGAAACCGGTGAAGGGGGCTTTCACGCTGGAGATGTGGATCAGGCCAAAGGGGGACTTCAAACCCGAGCTACGCTGCTTCCTGCTGGACAAGAAGTATGTCGATCACACGGACTACCAATGGCAGCTTGGGGATGCCGATAAAGGCGGATTGAGGCACATGAGCGTAACGCTTGGATTTGGTGCGGAATCGAAGACGATTTATTCGCTGCCGTTTAAGTTGGAGGCGGATGTTTGGCAGCATGTGGCGTTTACGTATGATGGAGCGGGTGAGGGGAAGTTTTATCGGAATGGGGTGGCAGCGGGTGGTTCAATTTTGGCAGGATATGGCAAAGTGACGCCGGGGATGAAGCCGCTGTGCATTGGGGACCGATTGGGCAGCAATTATGGCGGGTTCCCGGGGTTGATTGATGAGGTGCGTATTTGTGAGGGCGTGTTGAGCTTTGAGCGCGTTTCGATGCAAATTGTGGCAGGACGCCGTGTGTGGCGGCGCATGGAGACGGCGAAGCCGGTGGAGATCGTTTGCACTAATTTGCAACGTGAGACCCTGAAAGGGGCAAGGCTCAAGGTGAGCGTGGGTGGGACAACGGAGGAGTTTCTTGTGTCGGATCTGGCAATGGGGAAGAGTTTTACGGCCAAATACATTTTCAACACGGCACTCAAGGCGGATGACTATGAATTGAGGGCGCGGTTTGAGACGGGTGATTATGCGACCGAGCAAGCGGCCACGCTGAAACTGGTGCCGCGAGTGCCGGAGCGGATGCCGGTGATCATGTGGGGGGCGAGTGGGGATGACATCGCCAGGGTGAAGGACATTGGCTTTACGCACTTCATTGGATTGGGGGTGGACTATGGGGAGATGTGGGCGCAGAAGAAGATCGTGCCGCCAGCGAAGCCGGAGGTGATTGCGAAGAATCGGGTGATGCTGGACAAGGCGCTTGAGAATGGGCTTGATGTCATTGCGAGTTTGTCGCCGGCGCATGCGCTGGAGTCGGAGGCGAAGAATCTGCGGGTGGGTCGGGATGGGAAACCTTATGCGCGGGAGGATATTTGTGCGTCGCTGCCAGACTTTGCTTCTTTCTTTCAGGTGGTGGGGATGAGTGTGGCGAAGGCTTATGGGGATCATCCGGCGTTCACGACGGCGTTGATTGATTCGGAGGTGAGGGACAGCACGCAGGTGAGTTTTAATGCGGTGGATGTGGAGGCTTATCAGAAGTTTGCGAAGGCGGAGATTCCTGTGGAGGTGACGGCGAAGTGGGGGGTGGACTGGACGAAGATGAAGGACTTTCCGGTGGATCGTGTGATCGCAGATGATCATCCGGTTTTGAAATACCTGCGCTGGTTCTGGACGGTGGGGGATGGTTGGAATGGACTGCATACGGCGCTGCACAAGGGGGTGAAGAGCAGCAAGGTGTGGACGTTCTTTGATCCGGCGGTGCGGCAGCCGAGCATCAGTGGGGCGGGTGGTGGTGTGGATGTGATCTCGCACTGGACCTACACTTATCCTGATCCGCTGAAGATTGGCATGTGTGCGGATCAGCTTTTCGCGATGAGTGCGGCGACGGGCAAGAATCAGCGGGTGATGAAGATGACGCAGTTGATCTGGTATCGATCACAGACGGCACCGATTGGCAGCAAGGTGCCGGGTGAGGTGGTGGCATGGCAGGATCATGATCCTGATGCGGCGTATATCACGATTGCGCCGATGCATTTGAAGGAGGCGCTGTGGACGAAGATCGCGCGGCCGATTCAGGGCATCATGTATCATGGATGGCAGTCGCTTGTGGCGACGGACAGTCCGGGTGGGTATCGCTTTACGAATTCAAACACTGCGCCGGTGCTCAAGCAGTTGCTGCATGATGTCATCGAGCCGCTGGGGCCGTCGCTGATGGCGATTCCGGATGAACGCAGTGAGGTGGCCTTTTTGGAGAGTTTTACTTCGCAGATGTTTGCGCATCGCGGCAGCTACGGCAACAACACGGACTGGGCGGCGGATGTGTGGCTGGCGCTGCAGCATGCGCATGTGCAGACGGACATCTTGTTTGAGGAGACCTTGCTCAAGAACGGGCTGAGTGGTCGCAAGGTGCTCATCATGCCATATTGCGATGTGCTGACGAAGGGCGTGGTGACGCGGATTCAGGACTGGCAGAAGAAGGGCGGCAAGATTGTGGCGGATGAGTTTCTGTGTCCGGCGCTGAAGGCGGATTTCATGCTGCCGAGTTTCAAGCGGGTGAAGAAGGCGGATGAGGACAAGGCGAAGGTGCTGGAAATGGCGAAGACCGTGGGCGGCTTCGCGCTGCCGCAGAAGGCGATGTGCGACAATCCGGAGATCATCGTGCGCGCGCGGAAGTTTGGGGATGCGACCTATGTGTTTGTGGTGAACGACAAACGCGAGTTCGGCAACTACGTGGGCCAGCATGGTCTGGTGATGGAGAACGGGGTGCCATCAAGCGGGGTGGTGAGCTTGAAGGTGGACTCAGCGAATGTGTATGAGCTGACGGGGACGCAGTTCATCGTGCCGAAGCGCAGCGACGATGGTTTGATGAGCTGGCCGGTCGATCTGGGGCCTTGTGATGGGCGCATCTTCATGGTGATGCCGAAGCCGCTGCTGGGCTTGAAGCTGGAGGTGCCGGAGAACGCGGTGGTGGGCAACAGCGCGAAGATCGTTGTGAGCATCACCACCACCCAGGAAGCGCCGACGAAGGCGGTGATTCCGGTGCGGGTGGATGTACGTGATGCGAGCGGGAAAGCGGCGGAAGGGAGCGGGTTTTATGCCGCGGAGAATGGCATCGTTGAAATCAAACTGGACCTGGCACCGAATGAAGACCCGGGCAGTTGGGAGGTACGCGTGAGGGAGCTAGCGAGCGGGATGGAGGCGCGGAAGTGGATGAGAGTGGGGAGGAAGCGAAAAGGGATGAGGAGAGGGAGGGAGAACAATGAACAATGAACAATGAACAATGAACATTGAACATTGAACAATGAACAATGAACAATGAACAATGAACAATGAACATTGAACAATGAACAATGAACAATGAACAATGAACAATGAACATTGAACATTGAACATTGACAGACGAACGAAGTGAGCCCGCAGAGTGAGCGCAGCGAATCAACATTGAACATTGAGCCGAGCGAAGCGACAAACGCGGAGGGACGGACGCGTTTGAGGCTGCCGGAACGGCAGGGATGAAATCCTGACAGAGCGGGGAGCGCTGGAGCCAAA
>NCCR01000034.1:63287-68626 GCA_002279765.1 Verrucomicrobia bacterium 12-59-8
ACAGACGATCGTTGAGAGCCCGAAGAGTGAGCGTAGCGAACCGATGACGAATGGCGGAGGCTTTGCGGGCGGGGAGTGGGGGAAGAGCTGAATCAATGCACTGTAGATGGAGTGAGAAGGATGGGGCGGTTTGGACGGTCTTTCTTGCGGCAACGTGAATGGTGGGCAAGGGGAATGGATTCTGAGGGGAGTCCTGAGTTGACGCACCGCAGAGATGGGAACGCCGCAGAAGTTTTTCAGAAACGATCTTTTGGGCGGTCCAGCCTTGCGGTGTTCAATCTGGGGGGGCTCAGGAGATGTGAATGAATCACCGTGTGTTGCTCGTGATGGGCATCCCGTCTGATGCGGCTTCTTCCGTCTGGGCCTCGTTGAGGCGGAAGATGGTGCGCGGAGAGGGATTCGAACCCCCGACCAACTCGGTGTAAGCGAGCCGCTCTACCACTGAGCTATCCGCGCGGTGTGATTGATCCTGAGCTGTGTATGGCGAAACATTGGCGCTGTCAAATCCTGTTGATCCTGCTTTGGCATACTCGCATGCCTTCCCGGCATGCGTGCAAAGGGGGTAAACAATAAAATGGCTGCTGGATTCGGGCGGCCCCATGGTTATTTCGCAGCTGCAGCAGCGGTGCCTTTTTCCATTTGCTGGCGAATGGCTGGCAGGCGTTCTCGTACCAGTTCCAACCAAGCCGAAACCGTCGGCGAGGGCTCGCCTTTGGGGCGGGTAAGCACTAGGTCGATAACGGGCGAAATGGGGAGCACGGGCAGTATCGTCACGCCGGGTTGCGGTATGCTGCGAACACATCCGGGCACGAGCGCCACGCCGATGCCAGCGGCAACCGCCATCAGGACGGTATGGATCATGGGCGGTTCGCTGACGACTTGCGGAGTGAAGCCAGCCTTGGCGCAAAGCTGCGTCATCGTATCGACCAGTTTGGGCGCTTCGCTGCGTTTGAACATCACAAAATCCTCACTGGCACATTGATCCAAGCGGACCCGTTTTGCCCTGGCGAGTGGATGCGTTTCAGGCACGGCCAGCATCAAGCGGTCGCGGTAAATCCGTTCCTGCGAGAAATTCTTTTCGTCCGATAAAGCCAGGGGACGGGTGAAGCCGACGTCAATTTTCTCGCGGGCAAAGGCCTGCAATTGTTGTTCGGGAGTCATCTCAAACAAATGCACACGCACGAGAGGAAATTTTTTTCGGTATGACTGGATTAATTTCGGCAGGAAGCCGTACACCGACGCGCTGACACAGCCGATGGCGAGGGAGCCGGTTTCGCCGCGTGCGGCGCGGCGGGCAACTTGCTTGGAAAGTTCAGCATGGGCGAGAATCTTCCTGGCCTCGGACAAAAAGGCATTGCCCGCAGATGTGATCGTCACGCTGCGCTTGGTGCGGTGCAGGAGCGAAACACCGAGCTCTTCCTCCAAGGCTTTGATCTGCTGGCTGATGGCCGGCTGCGCCACATGCAATTCCTCAGCCGCACGGGTGAAGTTCTGCCGCTCGGCGACGGCCACGAAATATTTGAGATAGCGCAGTTCCATACCGGAAGCAGTAATCGCGTCAGCTTATCACTGCGAGAATTAAGTGCGATTTCAGCAATGACCGAACATCGGCTAATTCCATCACGTCGCCCAAAGAACGGTGCGGCAAACAGAGCTCAAAAAATACAACAACAAAGCCAGTCCTATGAATACGTCCGCAAACCACCTCCATCGCCTCATCAAGCCATTATCCCTGTTCCTGGGAGTTTTGATGTTCATGTTCGGATTCCTCAAGTTCTTCCAGCCATTCCATGGATGGTTTGAGATTCAGATCCAGCAAAGCCACCTACCCCACGAGTCAATTCTCGCGGGTAAACTGGGGGAAATGGCCACCGGTTGCCTGTTCCTGCTGCCATGGTTTCGGGGATCCTTGTTCGCAAAATACAGAGAACCACTTCTCCTGCTCGCGTGTTTGAGCCTCGTTGTTCAGATGTGCGTGGCAATCTATGTCCACCTGCAACCCGGGGTGCCTGCGGGCGTTCTTCCCCTCGGCATCAAGGCACCCGTGATTCCCGCTGTCGTTTTGCTCCTTGCATTGCTTGCTGGTTTTGCCGTTTGGAAGGAGCGGCGGGCAGAGAAGCAGTGATCATCTCTGCTTATCACTGCGAGAAAAAGCACGATTTAAACAATAAACGGACACCCGCAAATTCCACACACGCCGCTCGAAAAACGCCGAGGCAAACGAACTCAGAATTGAAGAAACGACCTTAATCCTATGAATCCGACCGCAAACTTACTCATACCCGCACAGCCCCTCCTTACAACCACACAGGAACTGGACTCGGCCCGCAATATATATCGAGGCCAAAAGCTCCCGAAACCCGCCTTGGAAATCATGGACGCCGCGACGGCGGACCTCGAAAACAACGCTGCCGCGAGCCATGCGCTGCAGGCCGGTGACATCGCGCCGGATTTTATCCTGCCCAACGTGGAAGGCCGCAGTGTGCGACTATACACGGAACTGGAACAGGGGCCTGTGGTGCTGGTGTTTTATCGCGGCGGCTGGTGTCCGTATTGCAACATCCACTTGCGCGGCTTTCAAAAATCGCTTGTGGACTTCAAAGCGGCCGGTGCGCAGGTGGTGGCCATTTCACCGCAGTTGCCTGATCAATCGCTGACCACGCAGGAGAAGGATGAGCTCGCGTTTTCCGTTTTGAGCGATGTCGGTTTAAACACGGCGCGTGCGTTCGGCGTGGCTTTTGAACTGCCGAAGGCGTTGCTCGATCTCTACGCGGACTTTGATGTTCTGCTGGAGGAGTCCAACGGCGTGGAAGGTGCCAAAGAACTGCCAATGCCGGCGACATTCGTCATTCGTGCCGATCGCACTATCGCTTATGCGCATGTCGAAGCCGATTTCACGCGTCGCTCGGAACCCTTGGAAGTTTTGCGCCTCGTCCGCGAACTCCAAAACGCCACTGCCTAAACATGAAATCCAATCCCATGAATACGAACACACTCTTTACTCCGCTGGACCTAGGCGCTGTCAGTCTCCGCAACCGCATCATCATGGCACCCACCACTCGGATGCGGGCGAAAATGCCCGGCAACATTCCGTGGGAACTCAATGCGACTTATTATCGCCAGCGAGCGTCCGCCGGGCTGATCATTAGTGAAGCCACGCCGGTCTCGCCACGCGGCCACGGCTATTTTCACATGCCGGGCATTCACACGATTGAACAGGCCGACGGTTGGAAACTCGTGACGAGTGCGGTGCATGACGCGGGTGGGAAAATCTTTCTGCAACTTTTCCACGCCGGCCGGATGTCGCACAATGATTTTCAGCCCAATGATGAACTGCCCGTGGCCCCCAGCGCCATTTCAAGCAATGGGCAGTCACCCGTCGCGCCGGGTGTATTGAAAAACTGTCCCGTGCCCCGCGCACTGGAAACAAGGGAGATTGCCGGCGTCATTGAGGAGCACAAGCGCGCAGCGGAACTGGCCAAGGCCGCCGGCTTTGACGGTGTGGAAATCCACGCAGCCAACGGGTATCTGCTTGAGCAATTTTTGTCCGACCACGCGAATGTGCGGACGGACAAATACGGCGGCGCTTTGGTGAACCGTGCGCGGTTGATCCTCGAAGTCACCGAAGCCGTGACCTCGGTCTGGCAAGGCAGCCAGGTGGGCATCCGCTTTTCGCCCGCGAACGCTCATGACGGCATCGGGCATACCGACCGCTTTGGCACCTATGCGCATGTCATGCGCGAATTGAACCGGTTTCAGCTCGCTTATGTTCACCTTGTGGAACCCCGCGTCGCGGGGAACTCCGAAGTCGTGCAATTTGATGCAGCGCTGAGTTCACGGAATTTTAAACCGCTGATCACTGGCGGTACGAAATTGATTTCCGCCGGCGGCCATACCTTTGCCAGCGGAACGGAAGCGGTGGAAAGCGGCGAAGCCGATGCCATCGCCTGGGGCCGCCAGTTCATCGCCAATCCTGATTTGGTGGAACGCTTCGCGAAAGATGCGCCGCTCAATCGCTACGACCGCGAAACGTTTTACGGTGGCACGGAAATAGGTTACACGGATTATCCGTTTCTAAAATCGGAGGCGACCTCCTGAAGGTCTGCTCGCTCGAAGGAATGTGGGTCCGTAGTCGGTCGCAACCGGCTGTATAGTATTGCGACAGCGTCTTGGAATGCAGTGGCGTAGAGGCAAGGGCAACGCTATTGCCAGGAGATAACTGCTTTCGCGAGGTGAAGTGTATTCTGTGGCCGCAGCCTACTGTTCAGCCTGCGAAAGCGGCGTCGCGCCAAGGCTTGCCGCACGCAGTCCAAGACGCTTCGCGTAGGCGGGGCACTGGATTTGTGATGCTGCTGTGCGTCATGCTGGCACCCAGGGCCGTAAGAGAGTTGAAGTTACTGAGGCCTGGACCGCCGTTCGAAAGATGCCGACGCTGCCTCGGTGAGTGAAACAGCCCCTAAAACCTGATGAGCAGTGCTTTTGTCAAAGAGGACACCGATGTTCCCGAGCGCACCCCACGCTGGCGGTCGGCGTCCGGGTTGCCGCCGGGGGCAATGAATTTGATGACTGAGGAAGGGGCGCAGAGGTTGCGGCTACGACTTGAGGAATTGAAGGGCTCGGCTGCGGGTGATCCAGAGATTGTGGAGCTGGAGGGCTTGCTGGAATCGGCGACGATTGTGAAACCTCCCGAGAGGCCGGAGGAAGCGGTGTTCGGAGTGAGTGTCACTGTGCAGAGCGCTGCGGGTGAGCTGGCGTGCTACCGGATCGCGGGGGTGGATGAGACTCATCTGGAACCTGGCAATGTGAGCTGGGTCTCGGCTCTTGGGAGAGCGTTGCTGGGAGCTAAAGTAGGACAACGAGTCAGCCTGGGATCGGAACCGCAAGCCAAGTGGACGGTGGTGAAAATCGAATGATCGAGCGCCGAACCGTTCCGCATCATCTGCCCATTGCGCGAGCTTTGGCTTGGATGCCTCTTGGCCTGAAGCATTTCGCAAGCGGGCTGTTGCGATCGGGATTGATTTGGGGACTGTGGGGGATGAAAACCGCTGTTTGGGCTGCTGCCTTTTTCATTTGGGTGAACGTGTTGGCTGCTTTTGCTGGCGAGGGGGAGGTGCTGCCGCCGCCGGTGGCGAATCTGCCGTGGGAGCATGGGGACACGGGGTGCGGCTGCCTGGTGAACTGGCGAAGATGATGGCGGAGCAGGTGTTTCACTACGAGACCGCGGCGCTGGTCGGAAGGAAGAAGTCAAAAGTGGTGGGGGCTGCGCGGGCAAGGGGGGAATTGCGGTGGCGCTGGTCGACAGACAGGAGTGTCTGTCGTACTTCAGACTGCGGCGTGTG
>NCCR01000231.1 GCA_002279765.1 Verrucomicrobia bacterium 12-59-8
GGCGTTGACCTTTTCCACCGTGTCTTCGGCCTGGGCCAGGCAGGGAGCGAAGATGAGAGCGCCGAAGACTGACAGAGTGAGGACCGAAGTGGTTTTCATTGCGGTGAGGGTCGTAGGCGCTTTCGTTATAAGCAACCGAGTTTTGGAGGGTGCCAGGGGATGCGACCCTCTTGCGGGCAGGAGTGCCCATATCACTGGGGTCAGTGACTCAGCGTGTAAAACTTGTACGGCTTGGAGAAGCCTTCCACAGGGCATTCACTCACGAGCCGGACTTCCTGCTCGGCCTCCATGCGCTTCACGGCGGCTTCGGTGAAGAGGACGTTTTGCTTTTGCGTGGCGGCGACTTTTTCGACACGAAAGACGAAATTCACCTCGGGACCATGCAGATTGAGTTCGTTCATCGTCGGCACAGTGCCGAGCATGGCGGCACCGAAATGCAGCACGACGCGGAAGGGCGGATTCGACGGGTGCTGGGCTTCATACAGCTTTGCCACGGCCTGGCGCACCTGGATGGCGCTGTCTGCGGTGTCGTCCCAGTAGCAGAAGAAACCGTCACCGAGGTATTTGGACATGTGGCCACCGCATTCGTCGATGATCTGGCGGCAGTTCTTGAACCAGTTGCCGGTCATGCGCGGGAACTGTGCGCCTGGGAGTGATTGCGAGAGCTTGGTAGAGCCGATGATGTCCGCCACCATGAGCCAGCATTGCGCCTGACGAATGTGGATCATCGTCGAAGCCATGACCTGCTGGCCTGCCGGATGCATGGCGCTGAGAATCTCGGTGGAAAATTCCAGCTCGTTGCTGGCGATGCGGATGATGTCGCCATTGTGCAGGCGCACGGACTGGGAGATGCGGCGGCCGTTCACATAGGTGCCGTTCGCGCTGCCGAGATCGACCAGCCAGAATTCGCGCTCGCCCTGGGCCTGAATGATGGCGTGGCGGCGGGAGACTTCGCTGTCGGGGATGGACACGGAGTTGTCTGGTGCGCGGCCGATGGAGCAGGTGCCGCTCATATCATGGCGCTCCCCGTTGGGGAGACGCAGCCAGGATTGGAGGAGGTTGTTGCTCATGCCGTGTATTAAGGCGTATTGTGGCAAAGGATGGCATGCAAGCCAAGGACCTTGCGTGAAAATCGCAGCTTGTCAGAGGGGGGTAGGCTGGAGATCATCGGATACGATGGGTGTTTCCGCTGAATTTCATGCCTTGTTCAACTACGTCGAGGCCGGGCTATGGTTTGCCATCGCGCTGTCACTGGCCCTCTGGCTCCGCATGCGGCGACCCTGGCGCTGGCTGCTGCCGCTGTCTTTTGGTGTGTTTGGTGTCTCTGATCTCATTGAGGCGCAAACGGGTGCCTGGTGGGAGCCTTGGTGGTTGTTTGTGATGAAAGCGGCCTGCGTGCTGGTGTTTCTTCTGGCTTTTCGTGAGCGGCGGCGGCAGGAGAAGAAAAATGGCTGAATCGCCCTTCAAGTTTTGCAGCAACTGCGGCGGCAACGAGTGGATCACGAAGAGTGACCGCGAGTTTGTGTGCGCCGCCTGCGGCCACCGTCATTTCATCACGCCCATTGCTGCGGCTGTGGCGCTGCTCCTTGACGCGCAGGATCGCGTGCTCGTCATCCGCCGTGCGCATGAGCCCGGCCTGGGAAAACTGGGCCTGCCCGGCGGCGTCATTGAAGCCGAAGAAACCGGTGAGATGGCGGCTGCCCGCGAAATTCACGAAGAGGTGGGCATCGACCTGCCCGCGAGCGCCTTCACCTACTTCTGCGCACTGAACAACCGCTACCCTTTCCAAGGCTACTCATGGCCCACGCTTGATCTATTTTTTGTGGCCCGCGTGCCGGACTTTGACAGCGTGGTGCCGCAGGCCTCCGAGGTGTCAGAGATCCTGATCTGCGCGCTGGATGACGTGCCGCTGGAGGAGTTTGCGTTTTGGTCGAACGCGGAAGCGGTGCGGCGGTGGCGGGAATCAAGGATGAAGGATGAAGGATGAAGGATGAAGTCTGAGGGGGGCGGTGAATGTCTCCAGCGGGCAGCATGAGAAGCAGAAGCGTCTTTTGCCAGGGCATGCGCGGAGTGTGTCACGCCGTCACGGGCGCATCGAACGAGCGGTCACGTTCCTTGATGGGTGGCAAGCTCGCAGCCCCCGCAAGAGTGCTTGCCAGTTTTGCTTCTGAACTTACTGTTCTCGCATGGTGCCTATCCTGTCGCAACCCGCTTTCCAGCAGCGCGCATTGCCGCTGTCTGTCGCGGCATGGCATCAAATGATCGACAAAGGGCTGGCTCCTGAACGGGCGGAACTCATCCGTGGGGTGATTATCGAAAAAATGAGCAAATCGTTCCTTCACACCAAGCTGGCAGATGCGTTGATCGAGTTTTTAAGGGCTGCCGTCGGCGGCCCGTTCTGGATTCGTCAGGAAGCTCCTTTGACTCTCAATGATTCCGAGCCTGAGCCGGACATTTCCATCGTGGACGGCCGTCGTGACGATTATCACGCGCATCCTGTCACCGCCCGTCTTGTTGTTGAAGTATCTGTCAGCAGCCTGCTGGTGGATCGCGAGATGGCTTCTATTTATGCCGAAGCTGGCGTGGTGGAATATTGGATCGTCAATGCAGCGGAACGTTGCATCGAAGTCTATCGTGATCCCGTCAACGGACGTTATCAAAGTCAGCATCGAGTTACCGAAGGCGAAATGCTGGAATGCGCCGCGCTCAGCGGAGTGAGCGTGAACGTGGCTGATCTCTTTGCTGGAATCGCTGCGTAACGCGGAGCCTCTCAAGCAGCTATCGACGCAGGCGCGTCAAACCAGCGGTCGTGTTCTTTGATGAGGTCGATGAGGCGTTCGACGGCCTCGCCTTCGGGGATGTTGAACTTCACGGCGGTCTTGCCGACGTAGAGATTGATCTTCTCGGGTGCGCCGCCCACGTAGCCGAAGTCGGCGTCGGCCATTTCTCCGGGGCCGTTGACGATGCAGCCCATGACGGCGATGCGCACGCCTTTGAGATGACCGGTGGCGGCGCGGATTTTCTGCGTGGTGGTTTGCAGATTGAAGAGCGTGCGGCCACAGCTCGGGCAGGCAACGTAGTCCGTCTTGAAAATGCGCACGCCGGCGGCCTGCAGAATGTTGTAGCTAATGCGCAGGGCCTGGCCGGGTGCCTCTTCGCCATTGACGATCACGGCATCGCCAATGCCATCGCAAAGCAGCGAGCCGATGTTGGTGGCGGCGACGAGGAGGTTCTCGGTGAAGTCGTCGCTGCCGGTGGCTTGCAGTGTGTCCTTGAGCAGGATGGGATGACGCGACTGGAGCTTGGCGGCGAGCAGGCGGTAGGCGGCGATGACGGGCAGCTTGAGGCCGTCTTTGAGGGTGACGATTTTCGCTTCGGGGCTGTCGTAAAGGCTGGCGATGGCGGCATCGTCACGCGGGTCGATCTCGATCACACCGCTGTCTTCGATGACGACCTCGGGCTTGTAGTCGCCGAGCTTGTCGATCTTGTGCGCGACGGCATCCCACTTCTTGCGGGTGGTGAAGACGGGCACGGTTTCATGACCGCCGGCTTTGACGCCATTGATCGTGAGTACCTCGGATGCGCGGCGCACATAATCGAAGGGATCGTAGCTGATCGGCGGAGCGTTGGAGATGTGCTCGAAGTGCGCGGGCAGGCCTTCGTTGTAGGGTTTTACCAGTTGCTGGGCCACGGCGATCTCGAAGATGGCGTCTTCCGTCAAAGAGACGCGCACAGTGTCGCCGATGCCGTCGGCAAGCAGAGAGCCGATGCCGATGGCGCTCTTGATGCGGCCGTCTTCGCCATCGCCTGCTTCGGTGACGCCGAGATGGATGGGGTAGTTCCAATCCGCGCCGAGGTGATTGAGATGCGCAACGAGCAGTCGATAGGCCTCGATCATGACCTTGGGATTGCTGGCCTTCATCGAGAAGAGGAAATTATGGTAGCCCTGCGCACGTGCGATGCGGGCGAACTCGAGGGCGCTCTCCACCATGCCGAGTGGTGTGTCGCCATGGCGGTTCATGATGCGGTCGCTCAGCGAACCGTGATTGGTGCCAATGCGCATGGCGCGCCCCAGGCGCAGGCAGTCCTGCACCAGCGGCACAAACTGCTCCTCCATGTAGGCCACTTCGGCGGCGTACTCCTCATCGGTGTACTCCTTGACGGCGAACTTCTTTTTGTCGGCGTAGTTGCCGGGGTTTACGCGGACTTTTTCGACCCACTTCACCGCTTCCATCGCGGCGTCGGGCTTGAAGTGGATGTCGGCCACCAGCGGCACATCGCAGCCTGCGGCGCGGATGCCATCGCGGATGTGCTGGAGGTTCTCGGCGATGACGCGAGTCTGCGCAGTGACGCGCACGATCTGGCAGCCTGCCTCGGCGAGGCCGAGAGCTTCCTTCACGCAAGCGGCGGCATCGCGCGTGTCGCTGGTCAGCATGCTCTGCACCACCACGGGCGCACCGCCGCCGATCTGGACTTTGCCCACCATGACCGGGCGCGTTTCACGGCGCTGGTAGTTGTAGAGGTCGGGACAGTAGCGGAGCAGGGGGGGAGACATGGTGTGGGCGGGCGGGTAAAATGCCGGATTGCGGGCTCGAAGCAAACGGGAAGCCGTGCGGGGTAGGTGGGCATTACAAGTTTCTTACAAGCTCCTTGCCCGATCCATGACCAACTGCTAAGATTCGACTCAATATGGCCAATATTGTTGTTATCGAAGATCATCCCCCGGTGCTGAAGCTTCTTTCCACCCTGTGTCGCGCTGACGGACATGAGGTGATGGCTTTCGACAATGGTCGCGCTGGACTGGAGGCGATTCGCGAAATGGCACCGGATGTGGCGCTGGTGGACCGCCGTCTCGGTGAGATGGACGGGCTCGACATGATCCGTGAAGCGCGTGAGGCGTCGCCCCGGACCCGCTTTGTGATGGTTTCCGCCTGCTCCGAAACGCGAGACATCGTGACGGCGGTGCGGCGTGGCGTGTGCGATTATGTGACCAAGCCCTTTGAGCCTGAAGAGATCAGAAGCGCGGTGGATCGTGCGCTGAGCGAGCCTGCCGAGCCCCAGCCAATCGCACGGCAGAAGCTCATCATTCTGTGCCCCAAACGTGCCGCATGAGGGGGGCGTGTGCTGTGGAGCGGATTGGTGTGCGCAGCACTTTGAACATTGAAGTTGGCTGCCGCTGGCGCATTGGTACCGCATGGAAAACCTCCGTCGTCTGCTGTTTGCTTTGTTCGTGTTCGTCGTGGCCGCGCTGATTTTTGCGTGGTGGCGCCAGGGACGCGAGGGCTATGGCGTGATCAATTTGCTGAAGAGTGAAAAGCCCGGGCCGGTCGCAGTCACACCTCCGCAAAAACCGAAGGTGGCGCCGGATGAGCTGCCATTGCTGAGCCGTCTGAATGATGAGTTTGCCAAGATTTCCGCCGCTGTGCTGCCCTCGGTGGTCAGCGTCACGTCCAAGACGGTGCGGCCGGGGCAGAAGATCTGGCATCCGTTGTTCGGCTTCGTCGGCCAGCAGCGCGATCGGGTGGTGCCCAGCCTCGGCTCGGGCGTGATCATCAGCAAAGAGGGGCACGTCGTCACAAATTACCACGTCATTGAAGGCAGCCTGACGACGGACATCGAAATCACCACGAACGACAACAAAAAGTATCCGACCATCTTTCTCGGGGCGAGCAAGGAGCGTGACATCGCCTTGTTGAGAATCGACAGCCCGCGTGATGACTTTCCCGCGCTGGGCTTTGCGAACTCCGATGAGGCGCAGGTGGGGCAGATCGTGCTCGCAGTGGGGAATCCTTTCGGCCTCAGCGGCACGGTCACGCAGGGCATCATCAGCGCGCGCGACCGCCATCTCAGCGACAGTCAGTTCGACTTCCTGCAAACGGACACTGTGATCAATCCCGGCAACTCCGGCGGCCCGCTGGTGAACATTCGCGGTGAGATCATCGGCATCAACGTCGCCCTGTATCGCGGTGACGCCGGCGTGAACAGCTGGCAGGGCGTGGGGCTCGCTGTGCCGTCCAATGAAGCCAAAATGGTGGTGGAGGACATCCAGGCCAGGAACAAGGCAAGCGCGCAACAAACGACCGGGGTCACCAGCGCCACCGGCAAGGGCTACCTCGGGCTCGAAGTCAGCAGCGAGCCGGTGGAGATCGATCCCGTGTGGGGCACTTCACGCCGTGGTGCGCTGGTGACCGACATCGGCAACAAATCACCCGCCTTTGACGCAGGACTGCGCCAGGGCGATGTGGTGACGAAGTTTCAGGGCATGGCGTTTCGTTCGCCCGCAGATCTGCTGCAAATCATCCGCACCCAGCCACCCGGCAGCGAAGTGAAGCTGGAGGTGATTCGGAACAATAAGATGGGTGATATCATTGCAAGGCTCGGGACAAGGCCGGATGCTGCGCAGTAGAGGGGGCAGCCCTGCTACCGACCCAAGAGACTACTCCGCCTTCAACACCAAGCGCTGCTTGCTGCGGGTCGTGACGATGTGCAGCGCATCCAATTGGAACTGCAGATTGATGCTGCCGGTATTCCAAGTGTCGAGGAGTGGGATGTTTTGTTCGCGCGCGTGCTGCACAAGTGCAGAGGGGAGGGCTGTCTCGGCGGCACGGGCATCGCTGCCGCAGAGGATGACGCGCGGGCGGGTGCGGAGGAGGAACTCGGCGCTGGGAGAGAGATCGGCTTCATGCTGACTGCGGATTAGCACATCGCAGTGCAGATCGGCGGCGCTCGCGCAGAGGGCTTTCTCGGTCTTCCAACCCGCATCGCTCAGCCAGAGCACGCGCCAGGGACCGAGGCGCAGCAGCAGCACCATGACGCGATTGTCCGCGCGATCGCTGAGCACCTGGGCCGTTGGGTGAAGCACCTGCGCTTCGATCTTGAATCCGTGGACTTCA
>NCCR01000035.1:0-30081 GCA_002279765.1 Verrucomicrobia bacterium 12-59-8
GAATTCACCAAGGGCTTCAAACGCATCGACGGCCTCTTCCTCACCTACCTGGATTTTGAGCACGGCAACCCTTGGCTCTATGTCACAAAAAGCCAGATCGGCCCTGAGTTCATCTATTTCAATCACAGCGTCGATGGCCCCGTGGCATCAGGTCATAATCGTGGACGTTACGGCGACTCGCTGGTCTTCAATATCCGCAAGATCTTCGACCGCATCGAACTCATCGAGCAAAACACCAAGCTCTACTTCGATCCGCAAAACGCCCTCTCCAAGGCCCATACGGCCAACACCAGCAGCGCCATCCTGAACAGCGAAACCATCGCAGCGGAGGACGATGACGGCTATCTCATCCCCTGCACAAACCTGTTTCTGCGCGAAAACCTTGCGCAGGTGAAGTTCAGCAATAGTGGCGGCGACAAGGCCGTGCTGGGCAAGCTGTCCGAAGCCAAGTCCAAGATCCTGCACATCAACGGCTTTCCCAAAAACACCACCGTCACGACGGAATACGTGTTTGAAAATCCCATGCCCACCTGGGAAACGGCCGCCGATGTGGCCAACCCACGCTACATCACCATACACGTGCAGCACTCGCTCATCGCTTTGCCGGAGAGTGATTACAAGCCACGCATCGACGATCCGCGCATCGGCTATTTCACCCATCAGATCACTGATATGACCAGTACGGACGTGGCTCCGTACCTTGACGTCATCCATCGCTGGCGGCTGGTGAAGCAGAAGCCCGGCACCCCGCTCAGCGAGCCCGTGGAGCCGATCGTCTTCTGGATCGAAAACACCACCCCCGTCGAATTCCGCGACACCATCCGCACCGCCGTCCTCAAGTGGAATGAAGCCTTTGAAACCGCCGGGTTCAAAGATGCCGTCGTCGTCAAACAACAGCCTGATGATTCGAAGTGGAATGCGGATGACATCGAGCACAACGTCCTACGCTGGACCAGCAGCGTGAATCCCCCCTTCGGTGGCTACGGCCCCAGCTTTGCCAATCCACGCACCGGTGAAATCATCGGCGCGGACATCATGCTGGAGTACAGCTTCATCACTAAGCGCCTGCTGACCAAAAAGCTCTTCGCCGATCTGGGCACGGCGGCCGAGACCGAAGGCGCGGCGAAAGCCTTCAACCCCCATGCCTGCGATGCCTGCGGCTCTGCACGCAATGGCCTGCTGTTTGGCCAGACCATGCTGCGCCTGCAAAAGAGCGACCGCGTGGAGATGGACCGCCTCATCAAAGAATCGCTCTACTACCTCTGCCTGCATGAGGTCGGCCACACCCTCGGCCTGAACCACAATTTTCGTGCCAGCCAGCTCCACAGCCTCAAGGACATCCACAACGCTGAACTCACGGAAAAGACCGGTCTCACCGGCTCCGTCATGGATTACCCACCGATCAACATCGCCCCGAAAGGCGTGAAGCAGGGCCAGTACTTCACCACCAAGCCCGGCCCGTATGACCATTGGGTCATCAATTACGGCTACAGCGAAGCCTTGGAAGATCCCATCGAAGAAGCGAAGCGCCTCGAAGCCATCGCCGCGCTCTCGCACAAGCCGGAGCTGGCCTTCGCCAACGACGCCGACGACATGCGCGCGCCCGGCAAGGCCATCGATCCACGCGCCATGCTCTATGACATGAGCAGCGATTCCATCACCTACGCAGAGCAGCGCTGTGAAACCGTGAACGGAGAACTCGCCAACATCCTCAAGGATGTCTCCGATCCCGGCAAAAGCTGGCAGGAAGTCGCGCAGGCTTTTGCCTCCCTGACCAAGGAGGCCAGCGGCTCACTGAATGCCATCTCACGCTATGTTGGCGGTGTCTATGTCGAGCGTGCCGTGCAGGGCCAGGCCCCCGGCGCCGTGCCGTTCAGAGCTGTGGAAGCTGACAAACAACGCCAAGCCCTCGCAGCGCTGGCGAAGTACGCCTTCGCAGCGGATGCGCTTGCCGCGCCGCCTGAGCTTTACGCGCACCTCCAGCTGCAGCGCCGTGGCTTTGATCATCGTGACGAAGGTGAAGACCCCAAGCTGCATGACCGCGTGTTTCAGATCCAGCGTGCCCTGCTCGATCAGCTCCTGCATGCGAACACCCTGAAGCGCATCGAAGACACCGCGCTCTATGGCAACGAGGTCAGCCTGGATGAAGTCATGGACACCCTCACCACCGCCATCTGCACCGGCGATGATCCAGCCAAGCCGGTGAGCATCATGCGCCAGAACCTCCAGCTCGATTACCTCAGCCGCCTGCTCAACATCGCCCACAGCGGCAGCTACTACCCTGCCGTGCAGAGCGTCGCGTTGCTGCAACTCGAACGCATCAAAGGCCTGACCTTTGCCAATTCCCCGGCGCACCAGCTCGCGATCAAGTACCGCATTCGCCGTGGGTTGGATGAGAAATGAAGCTTGCCACTGTCTTTGACGGCGGCATAATTTCCTCGTCATGCAGTTCAACATTGAAACCGAAATTGAATCCGACGGTCGTTGGATCGCTGAAGTCCTTGAAGTGCCTGGTGCACTTGCCTACGGCATCACCCGTGAGGAGGCTATCCAGCGCTCCGAATCGCTCGCGCTCCGAGTTCTGGCAGAGCAGTTTGAGCAGGGCACGGTTTCCTCCGGCATCGCCAATTTATTCCGAGTCGCCGCATGAGACAGTGGGGCAGCGCCAAAGCACGCCGCGTCTTCGCAGGCTTGTTGCGCATCGGTTGGCGCATTAAACGCGAGACTGGAGGCTCTCATCGCATCCTCTCGCGTGATGGATTTCCTGACTATGTCTTCGCATTTCACGATGGCGACGAAATTGGTCCGCGCATGCTGACCAGGATCGCCAAGCATACAGGGTTAAAGCCGGAGGATCTGTAAACACGCATCCAGCGTTTTTGCTCAATCGCAGGTCTTGGGTGCGTATAGGAGTGAATGAAATCCTTTACCGCTCTCCTTTGCCTCCTCGCCACCGCATCGCATTCGGCCGTCTCCGAAGGCTGGTCGCTGTGGTCTCCGCGTGATGAGGCAAAGCCGGATGCGGTTGTCAGCAAGACGGGCGGCCATGATGGCAAAGGAGCGCTGGTTCTTGAAACGAGTGCGGGCGAACAATGGATCGGCTGCTGGACGAGTACGCTGCCTGTCGAAGGTGGTCAACATTACCAGTTCAGCGCTTGGAAAAAGGCCAGCGCCATGCCCACGGCGCGCCGCAGCGTGTATGCTCGAATCCTGTGGCAGGATGAAAACGGCAAGCCGGTCAGTTGGGAGGAGCCTGCCAAGCAGGGCTATGCCAAAGGCACCGTCCCGCGCGCTGAGCCTGAGTATCCGCACGTACCAGACGGCGAAGCAAACCAGTGGACGCTTTGCGAGAGCACCCTGCGTGCGCCAATGAAGGCTAAACAGGCGAAGATCGAGCTTTATCTTCAGTGGGCTGCCAATGCGCGTGTGGAGTGGAGCGATGTCTCACTCGCTGCCGTGCCTGCCCCTGCCCCTCGCAAGGTCAGGCTCGCCACGATTCATCTTCAGCCAAAGGACGGGAAGAACCCCGCTGACAAACCACCGCAGTACGCGCCGCTGATTACCAGCGCTGCGGAGCAGAAGGCGGACCTCGTGGTGCTCGGAGAGACGCTGACCTACTACGGCACCGGCCGGTCGATGGCCGAGTGTGCTGAGACCGTACCCGGCCCCAGCACAGAGTATTTTGGCAAGTTGGCGAAGGAGCACAATCTCTACATCGTCGCGGGCCTCGTCGAGCGCGAGGGCAAGGCGCTCTACAACACTGCCGCGCTGCTCGGCCCGGATGGCACGCTGGTGGGCAAGTATCGCAAAGTCACCCTGCCACGCAGCGAAATCGAGGCCGGCATCACGCCCGGCCATGACTACCCGGTGTTTGACACACGCTTTGGCAAGGTGGGCATGATGGTCTGCTACGATGGCTTCTTCCCCGAAGTGGCACGCGCACTCACCATCCACGGTGCCGAGGTCATCGCCTGGCCGGTCTGGGGCTGCAATCCCATGCTCGCCGCTGCACGCGCCTGCGAGAACCATGTTTACATCGTCAGCAGCACCTACACGGACGCCGCCAAGCACCAGTGGATGATCTCAGGCATCTTCGATCATTATGGCGATGTGCTGGCAAAGGCGGATGTGTTTGGCACCCTCGCCATCGCTGAAGTCGATCTCAATGCGCCCACGCATTGGAACAGCCTCGGCGACTTCAAAGCCCAGATCCAGAGCCACCGACCGCCTGCGTTGCAGGAGTGAGTCGGGGGAGAAGTCTGGCCCGCCCCAAACTCACGGCGGCGGAATGATCCAGACGGGACGCCCGGCCTTCGGCTGAGCTTTGATGAAGGTGGCGCGACCAGCGCGGAGAAGAGTGGCGTGGTTCTGGGAAAGCAGTGTGGCATCGCCGGTCGAAATCCAGATGGGAACTGGCTGACCGGGCATCTGGAAGAGCCAGTAACCCAGATAACCGGTGGCAGCGGGGGTGGCATCACCGTTCCAAAGCTGCATCTGATCAGCGCTTGCAAAGGAGGTGCTGGCCACGAGGGCGGAGGAGGTCAGACCGGCCTGGGCAGGAGTGGTGTCGAGCGGCCAGGGATTGGCGAAGAGATTGTAGCCCGTCTGCAATGGACTGGCGAAGGAAGTGGTGCGCACGCTGCCGGTGCTGAGGAGCGGCGCGGGGTTGGCGTTGGCGATTTGAAGCATCACTCCCGTGGCGGGTGGAATGATCGTATCATTCATGCTGGCGGACGTGGCACCGCTCAATACCCAATGACGGGTACCGCCAAGGGCGTAGAGCCAATAGATGCTGTAGCCTGAAGATGTGTGAAACAGGATTTGATCGGCACTGGTCGCGGTGGTGGAACCTTGAAAGCTTGCCGGGTCAAAGACGGTGCCCAGAGTGCAATGTGGACGCAGGCAAACACGAGCACCGGATAAACCGGCCACGGCTGCTGCCGTGAGCGTGGTGTTGGGAGAGTCAGCGGCAACGAGACATGTGGCGGCGGTGATGCTTTGTAAATCGAGGCGATGACCTGCCTGAGGACCGCTGATGATTTCGAGGTAGTAATGCTGCGCGGGATCCATGGACGAAGCCAGCGCCGCCTGCTCGCTCAGTGCGATGCTGGCGGTGGTGGCGCTGCTGACGGCACCGGTGAAGAGCGCGTCATGGGTTAGATTCAGACCAAAGCTCTGCGTGCCGGAATTCAGCACGACCTGCTGCCAGCCCACGGGTGCGCTGGTGGCACTGCCGCCGCCGCTCTGCATGACGCGCAGACGGATGATGCCATGCGCGAGGCTTTGCCCTGGGAGAGCCTGAAGGTCTGACCACGTCACCCGCTCCAGGCCGCCGCCTTGACTGGTGACAGCGGGTGTCACCACCAGCGGATACCAGTTGATCAGATCACTGCTGCTTTCTAGCGTGAACGTGAAGGCTCCCAGACCCGAAGGACGCAGGAGCGTGGCATCGACGCTGATGTTGCTGCGTGTGACGAGCTGCAAGCCCTGGCCGGGCTGGGTGATGCCGCTGGTGAGCGAGGTGCCGAGCGCCGTTTCGAGGAGATCGGAAGCACCGTCGCCATCGGTGTTGGTCGTGGCAAGGTTGTTGGTGAGCGCAATGGTGGTGGGAATGATGGTAGCCAGCGTGACGGTATTCGGCGAAGATGAGGGAGCTGAGGGAGGTGCATTGACGAGCCACTGGCTCTGCGGGATGACTTCGCGTGTCTGGTCGGGGCTTTCCCAGAGCAGGCGAGCGGTGGCATCGCCGCCATTTTCATAGTACTCCATGACGATGCTGACGGGCACACCGGCCTGGAGAGTGACGACACCGTTGTCCCAGGATGCGCCGTGATCGTTCCAGTCATCCACAACGAGCTGGCCATTGACCCAGAGACGTACGCCGTCATCGCTCACTGAGATGAGCGTGTACGTTTGAGTATAACGCGGAGTGAGGTACCCGTGCCAGCGCACGCTGAAGCCATCGGCGGGAATGCGCGGATCGGGACTGCCGTTCTCCCAGGTGTGGTCGAGGGTGGACTCCAGGCGGGTGAATCTGAACTGCTCGAAGTTTTTGCCTATGTAGTAGTCTCCAGTGAGACCGTGGGTGGTGACGGCAGGCGTGTAATTCACGGTGATGAGATTCGACGCGGTGTTCGGATTGCCTGCGGCATCCTGTGCCATGCTGGCGGGCAGGCTGACGGTCACATTTCCCGCAGCGGTAGGAGTGACCGTGGCAGACCACACTTCACCTGCGGAGGCCAAGGCGGTGACGGTGCCGTTAGTGACCGTAAACTCGGAGGCGAGCAGGCCGCTGACGCTTTCACTGAACGCAGCGGTGACAACGAAGGGAGCCGTGACGCTGCTGGCCGAGGTCGTGAGCACGACTGCCGGCGGCGTGGTGTCGGCAGGGCCGTAGCTCACACTGAGGAGGTTGGAGGCAGAGTTGCCCAGTTTCGTGCTGTCAGTCGCGGCTTTGGCGGGCACGCTGACAGTGACGATGCCTGCGGCGGTGGGTTGGACATTGAAGGTGTAGCTCGCGCCGCTGCCGCTGAAACTGGAAGCGACGCCGTTGGTGATGACCACATCGCCAAGAGTGAAACCCGCAGCGGAGGCATTGAACGTCGTCAAAACGTTAAATGTGCCTGTCACGGTGGTGGTGGCAGTGCTGAGTACGACCGCAAAGGGCAGCGGCGCCGAGGTGGGGGCATCGTCAATGCTGGCGACAAACGCGGCAAGGTAGGACAGGTCTGCGGGTGACAAGGTCAGGCCCTGGTGCGCAGTGATGGCCTCTGACAGCGTGGCCGCAGAGCCATCGTGCAAATAGGGGACCGTGGCCCAACTGCCACGCAGCGTCGGCACATCCAGGCCGGTGAGCGGAGCCCCGAGGCGCGTGCCGCTGGAGGGTTTGATTGTGCCGATGTCCGCCAAGAGGTTGAGCGCGCTGTTGGTGAAGTTCACGCCGCTGTGGCAGGAGGCGCAGTTTTGTGAGCGGAAGATCTGCTGACCGGCAGCCGCAGTGACGCTCAAAGCACCGCTGGAAGTGCGATTCGGGCTGGTGCTGTTGGTGGTGAGAGATTGCACATACGCGGCCAGCGCATCGAGATCCGTGCCCACTCCCGCTTTGGGATCTCCGAGCGGCTGGTTGCGTGTGCCTGCGTTGAACTGCGTGTCCGTCATCAAACCCGTGCCGCCCGCGAGAGTCCTTATTTGCCCTTCAAAGTCCTGCACCTCGTCAAAGTTCCCCGACCAGTGCAGCATGCCCTGCGTCGCATGGCCTTTCAGCGTGATCGTATTGCGCAGACCTTCTCCGAACCCAGTCAGATCCCACACGCGACCATCCTGCCCGCCATCATTGTGGCAGACCGCGCAACTGATGTACTGCTGCAGCGCCAGGCGTGGGTCCTGCGCATCATAGAACAGTTGTTTGCCCTGCAGCACCTGGGCGGTGAGTTTTTCCGTGGTGACGGCATTGAGCGTGGCCGTGGTGACGGGTGCGGTGCCAGCCCCTTGCAGGATGCCACTCACGTCATGTACCGTGATCGTGCGGTCCATGAAATTCTGCACATACAAGGTGCTGCCATCCGGCGAGATGACGACGCCCTGCGGCGCACGGCCTGCGGGGAAGCGGATGATTTCCTGATGCGACCACGCATCCAGAATGGCGACCTCACGGCTGGCCTCGAGCGCGGTGAAGACATAGATGCCATATGGATCATACGCTGCGGCGCTGGGCATGCCGGCGTTGTCAATGTCCACTCGTGAGGGCAGGCTCTCGGCCTGCGCGGTGAGATCAATGCACGACACGATGGCACGCACGCTGTTTTCATGATTCAGCGGCAGACCATCGCGAAAGGTGCCGCGCTGGATATTGTCCTGCTTGGATGGCACCCACGCCGAGAGGCCATCGGGTGAGATGACGGCCGCTCCGAGGTAGTTGGGCAGTCCGCGTGCGGAGGTGGCGGTGTCTGCCGCAGTGCTGGGATTGAGCAGGATCGTGCGCTCCACGGCAAGCGCCGCCGTGCCAATGACCACCACTTGACCGCCTGTGCCCGTGAGCAACGGCGTGGCGGTGTTTTCACCGGGCACACGCGGGGAGATGAAACGAGAGGCGTACACGCGTGCGCTGTCCGCCGAGATGGACAGATGCCGCACAGGACCGCCGACATTGACCGAGGCCAGTTGCGCCCCGGTTCTCGGGTTCAATTTCAACACGCGCCCAGTGCCCTCCAGCGCCACCCATGCGGCAGTACCCGCAGGATCAAAGACGATACCAAAGGGGCGTGTGCCGTGCGAGACATTCACCGTGGCGACAACACTGCGCGTGTGGGTGTTGATGATGCTGATGGTGCCTGCCTCGACATTCGTCACCCACAGCCTGCCATCCGGTGCCAAAGCCAGACTGCGAGGCGCGGTGCCCACGGGGATCTCAGCATAGCGTGCCAGGGTGACCCCATCAAAAGCAGTGACGCTGTTGTTGTCAGGATTGACGCACCAAACTCGGTCATTCCCGGAAGCAGGATGCTCATACACGATGCTGCTGGAAGCTGCGGGCTTGCGCGTGGTCAGCGCGGCATACACCGCCTGATAGAAGGTGCTGGTGATCGTGATGCCTGTGTCGTCGGTGGCGGTAAGCGTCACCAAATAGCGCCCTGGACCGGCATAGGTGTGCGTGATTTCCATGGTCGTCAGCCAGTCGGTTTCAGGCGTGCCATCGCCAAAATTCCATTTATAGCGCGGATTGATGCCGTTCGCGGATTGTGCTGTGAACGTCAGCGCGCCGCCGGTCACCTGGGGTGCTGCTGCGAGCGGCGGCAGCGTCAACCCGGCGGAGACGTTCCAGGTAAAGGCGGCATTGGCGGGTGTGCTGATGCCGTCATTGGCCTGGATGACAACGTCGAAGGTACCCGCCGTCGTCACCGAGCCCGAAATGACTCCCGAAGCTGCTGAAATCGTCAAGCCTGCAGGCAAGCCGGTGGCGCTGAAAGTGATGGGATCGTTTTCAGGATCATTCGCCGCAACCGGCAGCGACACCACCGCGCCGATGAGCGAGGCTTGAGCCCCTGGACTGGTGATCTGCGGCGGTTGATTCAATACGGTGCTGGTGGCGTGACGCAGATCGCGCAACGCGAGAATGTCCGGCTGGGACAAGGGAGCCTGATGCAGCGTGACTTCATCCACCGCACCCGCGAAGAACGCCGTGCCGGGGCTGTCCGAAGCACCGATGACCAGCGGCTGCGCCGTATTCGGCACATAGGTGCTGGTATCTTCTGCCACGAGAGTGCCGTTGAGGTAAAGCCTGCGAACACCGGTCTGCGTCGCGCCGCTGACACTCGTGGCGCGGAACGTGGCCGCCACATGGGTCCAGTGCCCCACAGCAACCGTCCCGCCATTCAACCCTGATGTTTCCGCGCCTGTGCGCAACTGCCAGAAACCATCGGCAGTCACCCAAAGGCCGAAGCCACGTTTGGTGGCGGTCGATTCATCACGCGAGGCGAGCACGCAGCGCGTCGTGCCCGGCGCTGCATCACTGCGCACCCATGCAGCGATGGTGAAATCCTGGGGATTCAGCGCTGCGTCATACGGCATGGCGACGCTCTGGCTGGTGCCGTTGAACTGCGCGCTACTTCCTGTGCCGGGATTGCCGCTGAGCGCTGGGTTGGCGGCGGTGGTATTCGCGCCTCCGCTCGCGCTGCCATTGATGGCAACCAAACCTGCTGCGGTGGATTTGACCTCGCCCGCTGTGCCGTTCCAGCTCGGTTCATCGAAATTCCACGCGATCACGGGATTGTCGATTGGCAGATAAGGCGAGAGATACGTACCCGCGATGACCGACACCTCCGTGTCTCCCGGCTTGAGCCAGCCGACGGAGAGATGATCCCCACCCGTGCCGTCCTTCATCAAGGCCTCTATGTAATAGCGCCTGTCGGCCTGCAAGGTGATCAGCGCCGAGATCTGCTGCGGATACCACGTCCAAGTTTGCGGTGGGCACCAGGCGGGCATGCTGGCGATCTCCACCGCATTCGCCGGATTCGAGTCGCTGCTCAGCAGCAGACTCGACTGGTCATCACTGGCGATGAAGAACTGATACTGCCCGGTGACGGGCACGTGGAGAAAGCCGCGCAGGCGCTGGCCGGTTTCGTCGTCCCAATCGGAAGGCGCTTCAAAGGAAGCGAGCAGATCGCGGCCATTGGGATTCGCGGGAAAGACCGTGTCGCTGGTCAAGCTCGACACGGTGATGCCGTCGATGCCAGTCCAGTACTCGCGCATGATCTGGCCGCTGCCGAGATTGGGCAGCAGCACGATCCAATTGAATGAAACGGAGGTCACCTGCCCTGCGGCACTCACCAAGATGGTGCTGCGATAGGTTCCGGGTGTCGCCGTGAGCGTGCCGGAGATCAGGCCGGTGCCAGCATCGATGCCCAGCCCCGTTGGCAGACCACTGGCTGAATAGCTCAGCGCGCCGCCGGTGGCGCTGGCGCTGATGGGCAGCGCCACCACGCTGTTTTGATCCACACTTTGCTGCCCCGGATTCGTCACCACCGGCAGGGTGGAATTCGTGACCTGGATGATGCGCGAGACTGACCACACGCCGTTCGCATCCACCGCAAACATCATCCAGTAGCCTGGCGTGAGCACATTGATGCTCGGTGGTGCAGTGACCGCATACACTCCCTCCGACGGGTTCGTGTGCGTGAAGCGCACATGCCGCAGGCCGGTGCTGACCGAATGCGTCAGCCCGGACATACTGATGGCGCTGAAGTACTGCACGCCGTTGCTGGCGTTCACCGTGAAGACGGAGGCCGGGCCGATGCGATCTGGTGCCGCCGTGATCACAGGCCGCACTGCCGGAGTGCCATCCCCATTGAATAACTGCGGTGGTGTGAAAACCTGCGCATCCTGATGGTCTGTGAGTGCATCACCGGACAAGCCACCGCCTCCGGACCAGACCCGGCCATCGGGAAGGAGCATCGCCAGCGAGTGGTAATTGCGCGGCACGGACATGTCCGCCACTCCACGCCATTGCCCCGTCGTGGGATTCCAGATTTCCGGCGTGAACACCGCGCCCAGGTCACTGAAGAACTGCCCCGAAGTGTTGCCGCCCACGACCATGACTTCGCCGTTCGGCAGCATGACCGAATTCGAAAAGGAGCGCGCATTCGCCATCGGTGCGGTGGCTGCGACCACCGGCGTGGCACCATTGAGGTCCACGGTGAAGGCCTTGTTTACCACCAGCCCGTTATCAACAGCCGTCAGTCCTCCCGCAACGACCACCTTGCCCGGCGCATACATCGCCCAGGCACCTTGCTTGGGATAATGCGTCCCCGGAATGCTGGCTCCCGCCGCTGTCATCACCCCGGTGCCGGTGGCGGTGATCCAGTTCAGCGACTGATGCGGGCCAAAGTGCGCCACACGCCCATCCGGGGCGACGAGGAAGAAAGGATGCCAGTTGGTTTCAATCGCATTCGCGATGGGTGGATTTGCCACGGCCTGCCAGTTAATGCCACTCATTCGCCGCCAGCCGAAGCTGGCATTCCATTGCTCGATGGTGCCGTTGCCGTTCGCGCCGCCATTGCCCCCGGCGGTCAGTACCTCGCCATTGGGCAGGGCGATGCTCGTGTTGTACCAGCGGCCATCCGCCATCGTTTGTGCGGGCACCCATTCATTGGTGCGCCAGTCAAACAAGCTGGCCAACGCCGTCGTGCCATTGATGCCGTTACCGCCGTTCACCAGCAGCCGCCCGTCCTGCAGCAGCGAGAGGCCGCCGCAGAACATGTCGTGCCGCCCGTTGTTGATCTCGGTAAACAGGCCCGTGGCCGGGTCCCACACCGCTGCATAGGTGAACTGCGGCCCGTCAGGAAACGTCGTGCGCTGATTGGAGGCAAACGTCAGCAGCCTGCCATCCGGCAGCATGGCCCCCGAGGTGGGAATGTGCGGTGTCCAGGGGATGACCTCACTCCAAATGCCCTTCGTGGCATACTCTCCGGGGGAAACAGCGCCGATGCTCAGCACCACCGCCTCCGCTGCCGGCGCGAGCCGTGCCGCCTCTGCCAGCAAAGCATCCGCCTCGGCATGGCTGGAGACATCCGCTTTTAGATTACCGGCAGCGAGCAGAAGCAGTGCAACCATGCTCCACAGACCGAGCCCAGAACGCGGTCTTCCCCCTAGAAAACCCGCGATACTGCGATTCATATGTGATTTAATTTTCAAAGGCGAGAACAAGCGACCTGTACCTCCGCCCTACAATTCAGTTGATTGTAAATGAGCTTTCGCACTGCGAACCATTGGCAGGGGTTGATAGTTCGGCCTTCTGCGCTGCGAGTCCTTGCACTCCCCCCGTCATTGTTTATCCTCGCCGCCCCTGTTCTTTTCCCCTTTTCGCCGTGGCCAAAAAGTCCTCCAAAAAATCCGCTGAAGAAGCCTTCTCCCCCATCCTGCCATCCGCCGCCCCTGTGGAGCACAAGCCGGTGGACACGCTCTATGGAGATTGGTTTCTCGATTACGCCAGCTACGTCATCCTTGAGCGCGCCGTTCCTCACATCAATGACGGCCTGAAGCCGGTGCACCGCCGCATCCTGCACAGCATGGATGAGCTGGAAGACGGCCGGTACAACAAGGTAGCGAACGTCGTCGGCAACACGATGAAATACCACCCGCATGGCGATGCCTCCATTGGCGATGCCATGGTGCAGCTCGGCCAGAAGGACCTGCTCATCGACACCCAGGGCAACTGGGGCAACACCCTCACTGGCGACAACGCGGCTGCTCCCCGATACATCGAAGCACGCCTGTCCAAATTTGCGCTGGATGTCGTGTTCAGTCCCAAGGTCACCGAATGGGCGGCCTCCTATGACGGTCGCAACAAGGAGCCCGTGACACTGCCGGTGAAGTTCCCGCTGCTGCTCGCGCAGGGTGTGGAAGGCATCGCCGTGGGTCTTTCCTGCCGCATCCTGCCGCACAATTTCATTGAACTGTGTGATGCCAGCATCTCCGCGCTGCGGGGTGAGGAATTCAATCTGCTGCCCGATTTCATCTCCGGCGGCATCATGGACGCCGCCGACTACAACGGCGGCATGCGCGGCGGACGCATCCGCGTGCGGGCAAAGATCGACGAAGGCCCGAAGAAGACCATCCTCATCATCTCCGAGATCCCCTACGGCACCACCACGGGCGGCGTGATGGACAGCATCGTGGCGGCGAATGAGAAGGGCAAAATCAAGATCTCCCGTGTCGAGGACAACACCTCGGACAAGGTGGAGATCGTCGTGCAGCTTCCTGCCGGCACGGACACCGACCAGACCATCCAGGCGCTCTACGCCTTCACCGACTGCGAAATCTCACTCTCACCGAACGCCGTCGTCATTCAGGACGATAAGCCGCGCTTCATGAACGTGAACGACCTGCTCAAGGCCAGCGCAGAGAACACCAAAAAAATCCTCGGCGAAGAACTCGGCATCCTGCTCGGCGAACTCAACGAGAAGTGGCACTTCAGCTCGCTGGAAAAGATCTTCATCGAGAACCGCATCTACCGCCGCATCGAAGAAGCCGAAACCTGGGAGGCCGTGATGGAGGCCATCTGGAAGGGCCTCAAGCCCCACCTCAGCGTGCTCAAGCGCGAAGTCACCAATGACGACGTGGCGCGCCTGACCGAGATCAAGATCAAGCGCATCTCGAAGTTCAACGCCTTCGAGGCCGACGAGCACATCCGTGAGCTGGAGGAGGAGATCGATCAGGCGGAGAAGTTCCTCAAGGGCCTCACCAAGTACACCATCCGTCACTTTGAAGAGCTGAAGAAAACCTACGGCGCAGGCCGCGAGCGCAAGACCATTGTGAGCGGATTCGAGCGCGTGGCCGCTGCTGAAGTCATCGTGCAGGGCGAGACGCTGTATCTCAATGCCAAGGAAGGCTTTGCCGGCACCAGCCTGAAGCGCGAAGGCGACCCGATCTGCAAATGCTCCCCGCTGGACGACGTGCTCTTCTTCACCCGCGAGGGCAACATGACCGTGACCAAGGCCGCGCCGAAGTTCTTCGTCGGCAAGAACCCGCTCTATGTGAACCTCTTCAAGAAGGACGACACAGCCGTTTATACCATGATCTACCGCGACGGCCGCCAGGGCGGCCTCATGGCCAAGCGCTTCCGCATCGGCGGCATCACCCGCGACAAGGAATACGTAATCACCAAGGGCACCCCCGGCTCCAACGTCCTGTACTTCATCCGTCACGAAACCGAGGAAGACTCCAACGCCCAAAACGTCGTCGTCCACCTCAAGCCCGCCCTGTACCTGCGCAACCTCTCCATCAAATTCCCCTTCAACTCCATCGCCATCAAAGGCCGCGAGTCCCAGGGGAACATCATCACCAAGCACGCGGTGGACCGCGTGGTGCGGGAGCCGAAGAGTGGGGAGAGTGCCGAGTGAGGTGAAGCGGCAGTGCAGCAGTCATGAGGTTCGCTTGGCGGCTCCGCAACAGCGCATTCTGGTAAAGTACTCCCGAGCTTTAGCTCCCTCTGGAATACGCGGAGCCTCCCAGAACGAGCTAAAGCTCGGGAGTACTTTCCTGAGGCCACCCCGCCCTATGGACTGCCGCCGCGAAGTGAGGAACAGCTTGTCCTTCGTCGTGTCCTCCGTAGCTCTCAGAGCGAAGGAGGCAGCGTAGCTACAGCTTTCGACGGCATGGCGGCTGCAATTGGTCAGGCGTTGGGGTGTTCATCCACCAGCCCAGTGTCATCGTTTTTGTAATAAAGGAAGTAAGCATCGCGAAAGTTTTCTTTGATCCATGCGATCAGTTCAGGACGGGTGGAAAGAGAGCGCCCTCCCTCAATCTCGATGCATTTGCCATCATTCAAAGGCTGTTCCAGATAGCGCAGCCACTTCCTGAGCGCACCGAGACTTGAGACGTTTCCGTAGCATTCGGCGTCCCACAGCCTTCGAAGCCCATCCCGGCTGACGTGACCCGCACGCAGTTGTTCATCCATCTCGTGATGTAAAAGTTCTATATCTTCAGTTTCGAAGTGATCGAGAACGTAACGGTGCAGCTTGGTGCGGAAGTAAGTCTTGTCTGCGTGATAAAGCGCAAAGAACTCCTGCTCGATGGCGTCATAAGCCGACGCGTCGAAATCATCTTCGAGCTGGGCATCCCGAATCTGCTCGATGGCCGCGCTCCAACCCTGAATGGTGGCAGGGTATGGAGGTGGGAGATGGATCTCCAATGCCTTCTCCGCACCCGGCGCAAACTCCGGAAGCCCCACCGCACGCAGGGCGTCTGGCACCAGGTGCGCCAAGCGACCGTGATCCCAGTCAAACCAGGTGACCACTCCGCCATCGCACATGGCCCCGAAGTAAGTCTCGACGCAAAGCACATCGCGAATCCAACCCGTGATGTCGTCCGGATACCTGGAGTTGAAAGCATCGTCTGTGGCATGATAGACCAGATGGCACGCGACTTCGGGAGTCCGGGCATACCGAATGGCATACTTCTGAGCTTCAGAAAGATAAAGGCGAGGCATGGAGGTGGGGCGACTCCGCCAACTCAGCATCGGCGCAGCGCGGTGCAAGGTGAACCTGCACCCCCGTGGTGCAACGCCCAGCCTCCGCGCGCAGGAATGACCCGCCCCATTCTCAACCCGTCAGCACGAGAAACTTCCTCAAATTCCCCAAATACCTCGGGGGGGGTATTCGCGCAGATGCCTGCCAATCCCAGCAAGCCTGAGGCTTGCGCGACTGCCGGAGTCGTCACCGGTGAAGACTTCCACCGTTTCAACCATTTCAACGGAGGGTGATTTCCACAGGTCATCCGAGAGGGAGAAACTTCCGCAACTTCCACATTTTCTGCGGGGGGGTGTACGCAGGCGGCCAGCATCGGCGCGGAAAACCCCACGAATGCAACGCCTGGGTATTCGCGCAGTCGCCGCAAGCCCGGTTCAGCAAGCTGGCGGCTTGCCTCCACTCACCGGGAAATAGCACCTACACATCCCCTTTGTCGGACCGCACCTCACTCCGTCCCCTTGGCCTGCTGAAGGCCTCCAGGCAGTGACTATCCAAAGGGTGAGCCAACGACTGGACAGCCTGCCTCCAAACCCATGAGGCACTGCTTGACGGGCGGCAGCCAAACTCCATCCAGATCTTTGAGTGGTAGAGCATGGCTGGAAGGAGAGGGATCATCCTGATCCCACGGCGCTCCGCCTCGTCCACGCCGTCCAAACGGGGATCAAGATGATCCCTCTCCTCCTCGCCAGATGTCTCCATCGCTGTACATGCCTCTCAGCCGGGTGGTACAACAGGCGGTTAGAGCGTTTTCCAAAACGGATTTCAGGAAAGCGGCGCGTGGCGACGTTCGACGGCGCTTGGAGGACCAAGCGCCCTACCTCGCGCCAGGCACGCGCATGCCCCATGCAGGTAGGGCTGGCTGTCCTCAGCCAGCCGCCTTCGGAGCCCGAGACCTTCGAGGAAGAAACAGCCTGCTAAACGGAAATGAGTTTTGGAAACTGCTATAATCCTGTGCGCTTCAGAGGCGCGGAGCGCTGGATTGGAAGAATGGTTTTCCTTGTTGGCCAACAGGGCATTGAGACTCACTATAGAAAGCATACCGCCTTACCCATGATCAGGCACTTCATACCACAGGCTCATATGCCGCCCGCTCCCGAAAAGAGCGGAGTAATGAACCGGTGGTTCCCGCTGCACACGGCGCGGTTTCGCTCCACCACCGGCCTGCGCACGTCCCCCCGCAGAAGATGTTGAAGTTGCGGAAGTTTCTCCCGCCCTGAAACACCTGCGCGAATACCTAGGCGTTGATCACATGGAGTTTGTTGGGCTTTCCGACGCGCTGGCTTCCGGCTTGCCGGGCCGGGCCTCAGCTCGCGTGTCCCCCCCCCCCCCAGAAGATGTGGAATTTGAGGAAGTTTCCTCGGCGGAATCACCGGCTGCCGCGCAGGGTCAGGCGGCTGCGCGCTGATAGAATTGGAAGCACACACCTGACGGTACGATGAGATGAAACTCACGCCTCCCCCACGGCTTCGTTTCAAGCGGACCGACGCGGGCGGGGATCGCCCGATATTCATCGTAGAGGGAATCCAGGTCGGAGACACCGATGCTGAAGCTCGCGTTGTCCGCCCAGTTCTGGTTGTCGTTCACGACGAGGTTGAGGGACACGCCATCGCGCTCGATGCCGGCCATGCCATCGCCCTGCCAGAGAATGGCGAAACCCATGTGCTCCGCGTAAAAGCTGAGCGACTCCGCCAGGCTGCCGCAGGTGGGGATCATGGGAGTGATGGAGTGGAAGGAGGGCTTCATAAATGGGCTGAAAGGATGCGCATCTGGGCACATAATGCCAGGCAAGAATGGACTCAGCAAAGGTCGAGGATCGTTCCTTTTCGTGACTCCGCAAAGACGATAGATTCCGCTGAGAAAAACGCCTCAGGCGCGCGGACCTCCGAGTCCGCAGCACACCGCAAACATACGCGGCTCCGAAGCTTCTCTGCTGCTATTCACTCTTTCGCCTCCGAGGTCCTCGTGCTTCCAATGTTCGTCATGCAGCCACACACGCTGTGTTTCTGCCACCCGCTGCGGGCTCGGAGGCCCGGCATGGCTGCGCCGAAAAAAAAATGTTGGGCAGCGGCGGCTTGGGACAAGCCAGCCCTAACCTGCCCGCGCGCGCGCTCGATTGAACCCTACAGAATCACACCCGGCTCATACTTCGCGGCGTGCGGGTACTCCTTCTTGATCACCGCCACATGCGCGCAGAAGGCGTCCACCTGCTGTGGGGCGTCCCCTGCGTTGGCTTTGCCGTCTTCGACGAGGCGCTTCATGTCTTCGGCGGTAAGGGTGAGGCGCACGTCTTCCACGAGGCGGGCGAGGAGATCGTTCTCGCGCACCTTGCCGGTGCGCATGTCTTTGGCGACCTGCACGGCGTGCTCTTTGATGACTTCGTGGGCGGTTTCGCGACCGGCACCGGCTTTGACGGCTTCCATCATGACGGTGGTGGTGAGGAGGAAGGGCAGATAGCGCATGAGCTCCTGCTCCACGACGGCTTCGAAGACTTCCATCTGATTGAGCACGGTGAGCAGCGTCTCCAGCAGGCCATCCATGGCCAGGAAGGCGTCCGGCAGCATGACGCGGCGCACGACGGAACAGGACACGTCGCCTTCGTTCCACTGATCCCCCGCCAGACCGGAGGCCATGGTGAGATAGCCTTTGAGGATGACGTGCAGGCCGTTGATGCGCTCGCAGGAGCGGCTGTTCATCTTGTGCGGCATGGCGGAGGAGCCCACCTGCCCTTTCGCAAAGCCTTCGCTGGCGAGTTCCTGACCGGCCATAAGCCGCAGCGTGCGTGCAAAGCTGGAAGGACCGCTGGCCACCTGGCAGAGCGAGGCCATGACCTGCATGTCCAGGCTGCGCGGATAGACCTGACCTACGGCATTGAAGGCGGTAGGCATGCCGAGATGGCGGAGGATGCTGCTTTCCAGTTCCGCCGCTTTTTTCGTGTCTCCATTAAAGAGAGTGATCTGATCCAGCCGGGTGCCAACGGCACCCTTCAGCCCACGGGCCGGGTAGCTGGCGATGAGATGCTGCAGATCGCCGAAGGCAACGAGCAGCTCCTCCCCGAACATGGCGAGGCGCTTGCCCAGCGTGGTGACCTGCGCGGCCACGTTGTGCGTGCGGGCAGTCAGCGGAATGTCACGCGTCTCAGCCGCACGACGGGCGAATCCAGCGAGGGTGGCCACGGTTTTGGAACGTATCTCTAATAGAGAGCGGAAAACCTGCAGCTGCTCGACGTTCTCCGTGAGGTCACGGCTGGTCATGCCTTTATGAAGGTGTTCGTGACCGGCGAGGTCGCAGAATTCCTCGATCCGCGCCTTCACATCGTGCCGCGTGACTCGCTCGCGTTCCATGATGGAGGCCACGTTGACCTGATCTTTGACCTTTTCATAGGCTTCGATCACGCCGTCCGGCACGCCGATGCCTAGATCGCGCTGCCCTTTCAGAACTGCGATCCAGTAATCGCGCTCCAGTCTGACTTTCCCTTCAGGCGACCAGAGGGCGCGCATGGAGGCGGTGGCGTAGCGTTCGGCAAGGACATTGGGGATGGAATCGGACATGGAAGGATGCATTTAGGCCAAGGGGAGCGAGTTGGCAAATCGGTGTTGCCACACACAACCACTGCAATGAAGCCACCCCCTCATGAGGCGGCGTAACTCCTTGTATTGCAAAGAACCATCGTAGTTGCCATGGAGAAATAAATCAAAAGCATGGACTGGCTCTAATGCGCACGTTCGATGCTCTGCATTCTGGATTGATAGCAATTGTATGAAATTCTTCAGGATTTCCGAAATTTTTCAACTGCGGCACACTTTTGGTTTGCAATTGTGGCAATAATTCGCAAATCTACCAATTATCCCGAACCACACATTTAGCTGAACACTGATAATCGCATTGTAATGATAGAAATTATCAACTAGGATTGTTAACAACTTCCAACGCGACTCAATTTCGATTTTTACATTTGATTGCAGTTAACACGACACACTCCCAAACTTTATGGCCGATCTAGCAGCACCCGAACTTATGACTGTGAAAGAGACTGCGGAATATCTCCGCATCCCTCTTCCCACCGTCTATTATCTCGTCCAACGTGGTCAACTGCCCGCAGTGCAAATCGGCGGCCGCTGGCGCATCAAGCGCAGCCTGCTTGACCGCGATGTGCTGCGCAAGGAAGACGAAGCCGGCCAGCCCACGGTCATGGTGGTCGATGACGATCCCGCCCTGCAGGCCCTCTTCAAGCAGTTCCTCAAGAAGGCCGGTTTCGGACGCCTCGTGGTCGGCACCGGTGCTGAAGCCATCACCATGGCGAAGAAGCAGAAGTTTGATTTCGTCTTCCTCGACCTCAAACTCCCAGATGTTCCCGGAGATGAAGTTTACTCGCAGCTCAAGGCGCTCTACCCGGATCTCCCCATCGTGGTGATCACCGGTTACCCTGACAGCGAAATCCTCAGCCGCATCCTTTCCCACGGCCCGGTGACGGTGATCAAGAAGCCGATCGAATACGATCAGCTCAATCTGGCCGTGAAGCAGCTCGGCCACAAAGGTGCCGCCGAAGCCGCCGCCTGATTTACGGACAGCCAAGTCACTCTCCCGACTTCATTCAGCCCCGTCAGCATCCCTGACGGGGCTTTTTGTTGGCGGGGGCTCGCAAGTGCAGTCCATTCTTCCATGCGAGTCACCCAGACCATGGAAGAACTGAGAATGGAAAACAGCTCAGAGTTCCGCGCCTTGCCGCGCTTTAGATTCCAGAGAAAAACACCTTCTCCGCTGTGCCGCGCAGCATCCAGGCCTTGTCCTGCTCGCTGAGGAAGTCGAGACGGTCCCGGATGATCGCGATGGCGTTGTGGTAGTTGTGCCCGTGCTCGACTTGGAAAGGACAGTCGCTGGCCCACATCACACGCTGGGGTCCAAAGGCATCCCGCACCTGCCTGACGAGCGGCCCCATGTCGGTATAAGGGGCTTTCTTGGCACCCAGAGCATAGAAGGCGGAGGCCTTCACGTGTGTTTTGGCATGCCGTGCCAGACGCAGCAGGTTCTGCACCTCCTCAGCCTTGGGCGGTCCCGCCATGCCGAGACGGGCGAAGTGGTCCACCACCACGCTCGTGTCAGGATACCACTCACACATTTTGTCGATCAGCGGCAGCGTGTCGGGATTGATCAGCGGGCAGACGTTCACCTTGAGTTCAGCCGCCGTTTTCCAGAGAGTCGCCATGCCGGGAGAGCCCAGCCAGTCGGAGAGATTCTTCGCCTTGCCGGCGGTGATGCGAAAGCCGCGCACGCCTTGCCGCACCAGGCCGCGCATCGTCTCGGCCAGTCCTGCCGCGTGCTCGTCCACGATCGCCACTCCGCTAAAGACACCGGGATGGGCGCGCATCATGTCCAGCATGTAGCTGTTGTCCGTCTGGTAGTAGCTCATCTGGATGAGCACGATGCGGTTCACACCTTCCGGCTTGCAGTGGGCAAAGAGCTGCTCAGGCGTGAAGCTCGGCGGCTGCATGTCGCTGACGGCATAGCCGCGTGCGAGCGGGTACTTTTCCACATTGGGTGTCCACACATGCACATGCGCGTCGATCCAGTTCCCTTTGCCAAAGGCAGGCAGGAGGGAACAGCCCGTCAGGGCGGCGGCAGAGGAGGCAAGGAAAGAGCGGCGTGTCTGTTTCATCTTCCTTAATCGTAGCGAAGAACTGCCCTTTTGCGCAAGCCTTTGCACCGGCAGCAGAAATCATTCATCATGCCGCCATGTCCCGACTGCGCCGAATCTGTGTCTATTGTGGTTCCAGTGCTGGAACCGACCCCATCCACCGCGCCGCCGCGCATGCCCTCGGCGTCTTTCTGGCGCAGAGCGGTATCGGCGTCGTGTATGGCGGAGGCAATGTGGGCCTGATGGGCGCGCTCGCGGACGGGGCGCTGTCGCAGCAGGGCGAGGTGATCGGCGTCATCCCGAAATCCCTCATGGAAAAAGAACTCGGCCATGGCGGCGTCACTGAACTGCACGTCGTCCGCAGCATGCACGAGCGCAAGCAGTTGATGGTGGATCTCAGCGACGGCTTTATCGCCCTGCCCGGAGGCTTCGGTACGCTGGATGAGCTGTTTGAAACCCTCACCTGGCTGCAGCTCTCTTTTCACGACAAACCCGTGGGCATTCTCAACGTGGGTACCTTTTTCAACGGTTTGATCGACTTCATCGCCCACATGAGCCAGAGCGGCTTTCTCAAACCCGAGCACGCCGCCTGCATCTTGGTCGAAAACGAAGCCGCAGCCCTGCTAGCGCGCATGGAGGGCTTCCGACCGCCGGATTTGGGCAAATGGATCGAGAAACTGGCCGCTGAAGCGCGCTAATATCAGGAGCTGCGAGCCCCCCCTTTCCTCGTCACTTCGTATTTGCCCCAAAGGGCACCTGATTGTTCGCATAATCTCCCTACGCAGCGGGCACTTCTCCACAGGTTATTCACAAACAATTGGGAACTCTCAATTCTGTGTCTTGCCGGATCAAAATCTAGAAAATCCCCTCAAGCGATTGTCACGAATCGGGCACAAAACTTTGCACGTGGAACCCTTGTATTTGAATCGTGGAACGTGTCTGAGCGATACGGCCATGAAACGTTTTTGACACCCAGTAGGCCAGCAACCTAGCTAGGCGGCTAGCTCTAGTAAACCCCGTTCAAGCCGACCAATAACCCCTTAACTCTCTCATATTCAGCCACTCACAAAGCATTAACACAGAAGCCAGCCGTCGAATACTGACCAAGGCGGCAGATACCCACGGCTCTTTAAGCGGCCATGGAATGCTGACAGGTCGTGTTTCAGACGAGTCACCTCCACGCACCCCCTTGGAACGCTCCGCGCAATTATTTTGTTTGAAATATAAATCCTTTCATTTTTGACAGTGGAACCTTTTTACCCATGCCTTCGTGTCGCCATTCCGTGAATCGCAAGCAAATTGTTCACACCCGATGTTGAGAATGTTTTTCTGAATGGGCGAATCCTCAGAAATCTTTGCTTCTGAGAGCCACAGAAGCTCTCTTCCTCCTTGTCGCCTAGGTGAGGTCCATTAGCCTCGTCCGCCACTTCCAACCATGAACGCCTATCAAATCACCGGAACCACCGGCCTCGACTCACTACGGGCCGTGCCCCTGCCTGATCCCACGCCCGGCCCCGGCGAGGTTTTGGTGAGGATCCGGGCCACCTGCCTGAACTACCGTGACTACATGAACGTCATGGGCATCCGTGGAGTGACCGGCCCTGTGCCCCGGATTCCCTGCTCGGATGGCGCGGGCGAGGTTGCGGATGTCGGTGCAGGCGTTACCCAGTTCAAACCCGGCGACCGCGTCGTCTGCCCCTTCATGCCCACCTGGCTGGAGGGGGAATTCAGCCAGGCACATGCCTCTGGGGCCCTCGGAGGTGCCGTGGACGGCCTTTTGCGCGAGCTGGCGGTCATCCGCGCCGAGAGCCTGCTGCCCATCCCCGACTACCTTTCCACCGAAGCCGCCGCCACCCTGCCCTGCGCCGCCGTCACCGCCTGGGATGCCCTGCACTGCCGTGGCAGGCTGAAGGCCGGGGAAACCGTTCTCATCCTCGGCACCGGCGGCGTTTCCGTCTTCGCCCTGCAATTTGCCAAGCTGGCCGGTGCCCGCGTGCTGGCGACCACCAGCAGCGATGACAAAGCCAAGCGCCTCCTCGAACTCGGCGCCGATGCCGTACACAACTACAAAACCGACCCCGACTGGGACCAATGGGCCGTGATGCAGACCGGAGGTCTGGGCGTGGACAAGGTGGTCGAAATCGGCGGCGCGGAGACGCTCAATCGCTCGATCAAAGCCACACGCTTTGGCGGGCATATCGCCCTCATCGGCGTGCTCACCGGCACCAGCGCGGAGGTGCAGACCGTGCAGATACTGCGCAAAGGCATCCGTCTGGACGGCATCTATGTCGGCTCCCGTGAGATGTTTGCCCAAATGCTCACCGAGATGAAGCGCGTGAAAATGCAGCCCGTGATCGACTCCACCTTTGAGTTTCACGACGCGCCGGCGGCTTTCCAGCGCATCGCGAGTGGAAAGCACTTTGGGAAGATCGTGATTCGGGTGTGAGGCAGGAATGCCTACCGCCACAACAACCCCGAAAACTTCTTCGACACCGCCTGCCGATGCTTCGGCCATTCACGCGTCATAAAGGCCGGCCAGTCCTTCGTGGTGGCCAGCTTCTTCCCATCCGGCGTACAGAGAATAAGTAGCACCGGCAGCCGGCCTTCACACAGCGTGGGATGCTCCGTGAGCGCAAAGCACTCGTGCAGCTTCACCTGAACCTCCGGTGACTCGTTCGCATAGGACACCTTCAAAGACCCACCCGCAGGCCATTGGATGGAGAGCGGCACCAGTTCATCCAGCCAACTCACCTGCCCCTGGGCCAGATGCTGGTGGAAGGCGGCCATCAGCGGCGCGGCCTGGGCTTCCTTGACCAAGGAGAGACCTTTGAATGCACGGGCGAGGCACGCGGTGATGGCCTCCGTATCAAAGCTCGGAAACTCCAGCTCCGGCAAGGCGGCATGGACGAGCTCCACACGGGCGATGAATTGTTTCAGCCGATGATCCATGAGCGGCAGATCAAAGGCTCCGGCATGCTGGGCTTCGGCGAGGCAGCGTCCGCTGGCGATGGGATCCAGATCGCGCTGCTGTGCCTTCTGCTCGATCACGAGGTCGCGGTAGCGCACGACTTTCACCGCGGCCACACGCTTGTTTTGCGCATCAAACAGATGCTCCACCGTAGTGGTCAGATGCTGCGGAAACATCTCCGCGATCCACGCCGGCTGCACGGCGGTGGCGAGACTGAGCAGCGTCAACGGCACCGGGCCACGCGAGGGTGCTTCACGCAGATTGGAGGCCACGAAAAACGCAGCCTCCTGTACCACACTATCACGCACAAGCTGGCCTTGCCGATGCTCGGTGAGATCGCACTCGGGTTTGCCGGGCACGCGCCGTTTGGCCAGTTGATCCACGAAGCCGGCCATGAGGCAGCGCAGCAGGGCTTCGTCACTTTTGGCCGTGGTCCCGCCATCGCGATCATACAGCCGCTGCTGCTGCGCAGCATGCAGGATCTGCTGGCAGGTCTGCTCCACCTGGCGGGCCACCTGCGCATTGATGCCGTGGCTGCGGCAACGCTCAAAGCTGAAGCTGTTTTCTTTGGCGAAGTCATAGGCCCGCATCAGCGTGATGAAGTCGGATTCTCCGCTTTCCTCGAACATCTCGCGCAGGCCCTTCATTTGGGCATCATCGCGATCCAGCCGCACAAGCAGATCGCGACCACTGACAAGGGCGGCGCACAGGGCCGCATCCGGCACACAGCCGCGCTGACTGGCCTCGATCACCATGCGCGAGTAGCGCGGGTGCATCGGCAGGCGCAGCATCTGGCGGCCCACCGGGGTGAGCTCCGCCTTGCCCTCGTGCAGGGCTCCCAGCATGGTCAGCAACTTCTCCGCACGCACCACGGCCTGCGGATCGGGTTTGTCCAACCAGTCAAACGTGGCGGCATCCTGAATGCCGAGCGAGTGCAGCAGCAGCACGACCTCGGCGAGATCACTGCGCTGGATCTCCGGCGTATTTCTTTCCTCGCGCGTTTGGTGGCCAATCGAGGTCCACAGTCGATGACAGGTTCCCGGCGCAGTACGGCCCGCACGGCCCTTGCGCTGGTCCGCGCTGGCCCGGCTGATCGGCTCCAGCAACAGCGTGCCGATGCCACGTTCTGCATCATAACGCGCCACGCGCGCCACGCCGCTGTCCACCACGTGGCGGATGCCGTCGATGGTGATGCTGGTCTCAGCCACGTTCGTCGCCACGATGACTTTGCGCAGCGAGTTCGGCGCAAAGGCGCGGTCCTGCTCCTGCGGCTCCAGTTCGCCATGCAAGGGAATGCATGCCACACGCTCCTGCGTTCGCAGACCTCTCAGCGCGTCCAGCGTACCGTTGATCTCGCCACGCCCTGGCATGAAGACGAGAATATCGCCGGGCTCGCCTTCATACAGGATTCTCTCTACCGCCTCCGCCGCCTGCACCGTGAACGGGCGCTGGTCAGGCACTGGCAGATAGCCCACCTCCACGGGAAAACTCTGCCCTTCCGAAACGAGGATCGGGCACGAGTTTAAATACGCCGCCACCGGCTCCGCATCGAGCGTGGCAGACATCACCAGCATCACCAGATCAGGCCGCTGGCTGTGCTGCAAATGTTTGACCAAAGCTAGCGCCACATCGCTGAGCAGGTTGCGCTCATGGAACTCATCAAACACCACCGCACCGATCTTCGACAACGAGCGATCATCCTGTAGCCAGCGTAGCAGGATGCCCTCCGTAACAAAGCAGATCCGCGTGCCGACGCTGGTGTGGTCATCAAAACGGATTTGATAACCGACCTCCGCGCCGAGCTTGCCCCCGCGCTCCGAGGCCACACGTGCCGCCACCGTGCGTGCTGCCACGCGTCGCGGCTGCAGCACCACGATCATCTTGTCCCCCGCCACGCCTGCATCCAGCAGCATCTGCGGCACCTGCGTCGTCTTGCCCGAGCCTGTCGGTGCTACCAGCACCAGCCGGTTGCCGCCCTGCAGCGTGCGCAGGATGTCGGCGTGAATTTTCCAGATGGGGAGCGCGGTGGGGGCAGGCATGAAGTGGGGCGCCCGCTATAAACCAGAACTTCATCTTTTTCGACGAACGTTGGTGGATTCCATCCACTCGCTTCGTTTCGTCGGTTTACCCTACCAACCCTTTATGCACCGCCTTTCCTCCCTCCTCCTCGCCCTCACCCTCTGCGTCGCACCAGCTTCTCAAGCGGAGGATTTGAAAGCCGTCGCCGCCAGTCTGGATGGTTATCGTTTCGAATTCGCCTGCAAGGATCCCATGCCGGAAAACCCCAAGCCCGGTGCTGACGGCACCTCCGCGCGTGCGACGAATGATCCCGCGACCAACGACAAATTCACCGACGTGCGCAAGTTTAGCGGCGAGCCCAGCAAGCGCTACAAGGTCACCCTCCGCGTGCGCGGCGTGGTGGAGCCCATGATGTACAAGGACGGCCAGCAGGTGGGCGAGTACTTCTACATCGGCGGCGCCCCCAACAACGCCACCTACAACATCTACCAGCTCACCGTCTCCGCCCCGGCGCAGCATTTCTTCTTCAATCGCCAGGACAAGGTGGGCCACAAGATTTTCACCATCGACTACACCGCCACCATCGAAGTCGAAGGTGGCGCCACGCTCACCCTTCACGGCAACGGCCAGAACGGCCACATGATCACCAACTTCGCCAAACTCGTCGTCCCCGAAGTCTCCCCTGCCCCGAAGCCTTTCAACGGCCAGTTCATCCAGCTCAACGTGGTGGACGTGGCGGAGGTGAAGTGAATTCAGCAGCCTTTTATTTCCTGCCATGTCCAACCGCCTTCTTCCACTCGCGTCCCTGTTGCTGACGGCTGCCTCCTTGTGCGCGGCCCCGCCCAACATCATCCTCATCATGTCGGATGACATGGGCTTCTCGGACCTCGGCTGCTATGGCGGAGAAATCCAAACGCCGAATCTCGACCGCCTCGCGAAGGGCGGGGTGCGGCTCAGCCAGTTCTACAACGCCGGCCGCTGCTGCCCCACGCGCGCTTCGTTGCTGACCGGGCTGTATCCGCATCAGGCGGGCATCGGGCACATGATGGAAGACCGTGGTCACGACGGTTATCGCGGCGATTTGAACAACCGCTGCGTGACCATCGCCGAAGTGCTCAAACCGGCGGGCTACCGCACCTACGCCGTGGGCAAATGGCACGTCACCAAGCACGCGGTGCCAGAAGGCCCCAAGCACAACTGGCCGCTGCATCGCGGCTTTGATCGCTTCTACGGCACCATCACCGGCGCAGGCAGCTTTTATGATCCCGGCACGCTGACGCGCGATGACACGATGATCTCGCCCTTCGCCGATGCGGAATACCAGCCCAAGCAGTACTACTACACCGATGCCATCAGCGACCACGCGATTCGCTTCATTGATGAACATGCCAGCTCACAAAAGGACAAGCCCTTCTTCATGTACATGGCCTACACCGCCGCCCATTGGCCCATGCACGCGCTGCCGGAAGACGTGGCCAAATACAAAGGCACGTATGACGCAGGCTATGAATCCATGCGGCAGGCACGGCTGCTGCGCATGCAGCAGATGGGATTGATCGCGAAGAATGCGGAACTTTCCCCCACCTTCGGTCACTGGACACAGGTGAAAGACAAAGCGTGGGAGACGCGCTGCATGGAAGTGTTTGCCGCCATGATCGACCGCATGGATCAGGGCATCGGCCGCGTGGTCGGGACACTGGAAAAAAATGGCATGCTGCAAAACACGCTGATTCTTTTTCTCCAGGACAATGGCGGCTGCCAGGAAGCCATTGGCCGCCAAGCCGTGCCGCCGAAGTTCAACACGCAGACCTTTCCCGTCATCGCGCAGGATGCGATTCGACTGGAGGTCATCCCCAAACAAACGCGCGATGGCCAGCCGGTGAAGCAGGGCCAGGGCATCATGCCGGGCGGACCGAACGACTACATCGCCTATGGCGAAGCGTGGGCCAACGTCTCCAACACACCGCATCGCGAATACAAACATTTCGTGCATGAGGGCGGCATCTCCACACCTCTCATCGCGCACTGGCCCGCCGGTATTCCAGATGCACAGGATGGCAAAATTGAGACGCAACCCGGCCACCTCATTGACCTCATGGCGACCTGCGCCGATGCAGCCGGAGCGAACTATCCCGCCGAATTCAACGGGCAGCCGATTCAGCCCAAAGAAGGCATGAGTTTGATTCCCGTCTTTCAGGGCCAGCAACAAAGCACTCGTTCCATCTTCTGGGAGCATGAAGGTAACCGCGCTCATCGCGCCGGCCCGTGGAAGCTCGTGGCAAAAGAAAACAAACTCTGGGAACTCTACAACATTGACCAGGATCGCGCCGAGTTGCATGACCTCGCCGCAGATGAACCGGAGCGTGTCAAGTCCATGACCGCTGCATGGGAAGCCTGGGCCGCACGTGCGCAGGTGCTGCCCGTCGGCACCTGGAAAAAACAGGATGGAACCAAAAGGAAGCAAAAACGGGAAGGAGTAAAAAAATAAGATGCAATATTGATTTTGGAACGAAAGATGCTCCCATATTCCCCTATGGACCTTTCCCAAATTGCTCTCGATATTCCAACGCTTAAACTGAGTTTAGCAATCGTCGGCGGCCTGCTGCTGATCGCGATGGTGCGGATTCTGTTTCTACTCCGCACCAACTCCCGCCTGCGTGAGAGCACATCCAAGATGGAGCAGCAGGTGCTCAACCAGCATCAAGCGATCCTCTCGGTCCGCTCGGATTCCAATGCCTGGCGCGGAGAACTGCAACGCATGTTTGATTCCTTTCGTGCGGAGTTTTCCAAACGTCTGGATGAATCCGAACAACGTTATCAGAGCCTCCAGTCGCGCCCTGAAAGCACCAGCAAGCCAGCCAAACCTGTCGCATTTTCAGCCCCCTCCATGCCCGCCCCCTTCGTGGTGACAAGGGCGGAGGAACCGGAAGAGAAAGCAGTGCTGCCCGTGCCAGCGCTGAACATCTCCTGATTCGCCACTTGCTGAAAGCCTTGCGGAATTGAAATTCTGACAAAGCGAAGGATCTCACACCAGATTGATTTGGAACAACATCTGCTCCATAACCATGCATGAATAGTGTAATGACTCAGGACATACAGATTTTGCTTTTTGGCCTCAGCATCGTCACTGGACTGTTTTTGATGTCCCTGATTCGTATCTTTCGGCTTTCTCGCTCCAACCGCCGAATGGCTGTTGAAGATGAGAACATGACCAAGCAGGCGGCGCTGCAGCAGATCGAAGTCACCGGTATCCACCATGATGCCATGTCCTGGAGAGCCAAGACCCAGCGCCAGTTTGATGCCCTACGCAGTGATCTGTCGCACCGGCTGCAGCAGGCCGATCAGGGTGGCGCGCATGCCCTGAAAGAACTGGTTGATGCTCACAAGAAAGAACTTGCCGCAACACTCGCCAAAATCACTGAACTGGAAGCCGCCTTGGCCGCCAAACCGGTGATGGTCGCCCCCCCGCCTCCCCCAGTGGCGCTGCCAAAGCCTTTGCCACCGCCGCCGCCACCTTCCCTGCCCGCACTGCCGGCCATGGAAACGCTGCGCATCCAATCCCTAGAGGCAGACCTTGCCGCCGCAAAGACGGAGCTCGCCCTCAGCAAACAGCAGAACGCCGTGCTGCAACGCACCCTGCTGCTCGCAAGACGCAAACTGCCTGTGACGGCGATGCGTAAAAGCGCCCCGCGAAGCTCCGCACGCAGCGCTTGAGCGAAGAAATCGCCGAAGTGTTTTTTCCTCTCGCCAACGGAGCGAGACCGTCTTTATTCAGTGACAACGGGCCAGACGCATCATGCGTGATGGTCCTGCATGTCCCCCACCCCCTTTCGCACCATGACTGAGAACCCCACCGCAGACTCTCCCTTCGGCACCAGCTCGCCGCATGACCCCTTTCAGGCTGCGAAAGCCAGCGCACTGAAAGCCGCTGAAGAACT
>NCCR01000035.1:30086-30746 GCA_002279765.1 Verrucomicrobia bacterium 12-59-8
CAGAAGGCCACCGACATCAAGGAAAAGGCCGGTGAATTTGCCGATCACACCTTCAGTGAAGCGCGCGTGCGTTATGATGATCTGCGTGCCGAGGCGGAAAAATTCGCCCGTGAAAAGCCACTGCAGGCGCTGCTCACCGCATTTGGCATTGGTTTTGTTGTCGGGGCCATTCTGCGCCGCTGACACTCCATAGCGCCGCCCCACCCCCTTCATGAACACAGGCACGCCGCCCGCCCCCGAGGAACGCGCCAGCGCAGCAGGATTGCTGCGTGCCGTGGCCCTGTACATTGAAGCGCGCGGCCGGTTGCTGCATATCGAAGGCCAGGAGGCCGGCAGCCGCCTCACCAATCTCTCCGGCATGTTCATGATGGCCTTTGCCGCCTTCATCATTGGCTGGATGCTGGCCGCCCCCGCACTGGTCTGGATCATCGCTGAATCCAGCGGCTGGCATTGGACGCGCGTGGCTCTCGCCGGTGCCGGCATTCATCTCTTTTTGGGCCTGCTCCTGCTCGCCGGTCTGAAAAACAGGCTGCACGGCATGCAGCTCTTTGAGGAATCCTTTAACCAATTCCGCCGCGATCGCGAATGGCTCGCCAGCATCCAGAACGACTGACTCCGAAGCAGCAGGCTTTGCGTGATCTGGAAGATGCCCGTGCGTCT
>NCCR01000232.1 GCA_002279765.1 Verrucomicrobia bacterium 12-59-8
ATGGGCTGCACATCCTCCTCCTCGTCTTCCAATTCATCAGGGCGTTGGACTCGGGTTTCAGGAAGGTGTGAGGAGGCAAAGATGAAGGACATGATTAAATACTTGGGCCGTGTCTGGAGAACGCAGGGGCAATGTAATAGAAAGTGGTATGAAGTGACGACAGATGTTGCGCGATTGCACATCCCTGCTGCAAATGCCGGGGTGCAAACCGCAGATGGGGAGGCTGATGTTGACTCCAGGAGTTCCGGAGTGGCGTTGATCAGCGTCAATTCAACGGTTTAAATCAATTCCGTTCGGATGTCTGGCTCCGTGGCCGAATGATTTGAGCGGCTACTTCATCTGGCGAAATCCAGCTCAGCGGCTCCCGCCTGCCCATGGGGTGACCTGGAGCTTTACCGCGCCTTGGTTGTTGCCGTACATGAATGACCAATCGTTCACATAGCAGACGAGTTCACCGGAGGCCGGGGCCTGAAAGCACATGCCTTCATGGATGCGGAAGGGCGCTTTCCCATTGATCGTACCGATCAGGGTGAAGAAAGGCTCGCCGGGCCTGCGCTTGAGAAGGCAGAACGGCTGCAGCAGCGGGAAGTCCCACCCATCGAGGTTTTGGAGCGGCAGTATGCTGTCCGCAAAGCAGAGGCTCGGCTGCGCCTGGAAAAGGTACCAAGAGCCCTGCACCAGGAGGATGCCTGTGTGGTTGTCACCAGGGTGGCCGACCTTCGTGCGGCAGGCGGCGACGCCTCCCGGCCCGGGCTTGGGGCAGTCCTTTCCGCCGCACTCTCCGGCGGCGATGATGGTGGCATGCCATGAGCCGGGCTGCGGCACGATGGGCCGCGTGTCATGGCTGCCCACACATGAGACCAGCAGTAGCGCTGCGAACACGTGCGAAATCCTGCTCAAGACACCTTCAGTTTGGCATGGAAACGTAAACATAGGAGCATGTTAATTGGAGGAATGCACCGGTTCCAACTTTGAAAACACTCAAAGCATCAAGGCTGCGTTCCGGCTTGGAGGTGGAATGATTCAAAGAAACACGCTGCCCCTAGACCGTGAGCATTTTGGGCGAACGCATCGAACTCACGATCAAAGCACGAAATGCATGTTTCAAATTAAACATACAATCTAAATACTATAAGTGTTTCAAAACGAGCAAAAAGCTGATTCCATGGTTCGAGAGTTGCTAATAAATCGCCTGCTTGAACTTCATCTCTATGAACACCCGAACCACTCCAGCGCTGCCGCGCTCTAGCACCAGCCGCCGCTGGGCCACCGTCCGCGTTTTCTGGTGCGCGCTCATCACCAGCGCTCTCAGCGTGCTGGCACCATCCTCCGCATGGGCTCAAGGTGCTGATGCCGCCAATGCCGCCATCTCGCGCTCATTGTGGAGCAATCCCAAGGCCTTTTTCTACGACCGCCATATTGAGGGAATCGGCCTCGTCCTGGTGGACACCCAAGCGGACGCCGCCGCATCGCCGCTCCTCGGCCTCGTGCGTGGCGGCATACAACCACTGAAGTTCAGGCAGGGCTACGTGCCCAACCCCGTCTTGAAAAGCACGCGCATGCAGGATGATGGCCTGGACCGCTTTGTCCTCGTCGCCAGACTTCAGAACAGCCTGGACCTGGACGAATCCAAGGCACAGGCCGCTACCTATCAGTGGATCAGAGACGCGCAGGCGGGTACCTTTTGGAATGTGGACGCCGCCGCCATCCTCGACTGGTACTTTCCTGTGGGTGGCCTGACCAACTTGATCGCCTACCGTCCCGACAAATTCGCCGCGCACCTCCGCACCGGCGTCGCGTGGGAGCGCATCACGTCTGGTCCCGCAGCGACATCCGTGGATCTGCGGGAGGCTTTCGTCGGCATCGGCTTTCGGCGCCATTTTGACTACAAAGACAAGACCCAGCAGTCCGAGTTTCAGATCGGCCTTTCCTACAAGGACAATGCCATCACCAATGACAGCCAGTGGGCGGTGAACCTCAATGTGCAGCCCGTCTTCAAATTCCTGCCTTGGATTTTCAAGACCAACCCCTTTGTCGTTGGCGATCACTACATCCTCAGCAAGTCCGACCGCACCGACCCGCAGCCGGCCCCAACTGCCGCAGGGACAAACCCCAATCAGGACGGCACCTCTCCCCTGGAGCAGATCAAACACTACTTGTACGTCAAACCGAACTTCACCCTCAAATCTGTCTTCAGCGATTTTTCCAAAACCGGCACGGTCAATCCTGGCAGCTATCAGGTGGACTGGGGCACCCGCGCCGGACTTGGCTTCTTTCATCAAAAGCTGCGTGTTTCCTACCAGCTCTCCGGCGTGACACCGCTGGAGCAGATCGACCGTAGCTTCATCTTTCAGGAGGCCCGTGTCGAGACAGGCCCGTTCCCGAACTGCCCCGTGGTCATCAGCGCCCGCTACACCAAAGGCAAGCGCGCCCCCTCCTACGTGAATGAAGACCGCGTCGTCCTCGCCGTGGGCATGAAGTTTTAGTCGAAAAAAAACGGATCAAAGGAAATCAATCAACCAAACTGAAGTTTAGCGTATGAAGCGTCGAATCGTTCTTGTCCTTGTGCTTGGTGCTCTGACGGTACTGCTTGCGTGTTGTGATGCGGTACGGACCGTTTCCTTGGAGTATCGCCTCTTTGTCCGCGTGCCCGGTGCGGACATCCAAAAAGCGCCCAAAGATTCCGGCGGGTGGAGCTTTCGCCACGTCGTCGAAGGCCCGGTGGAGAGGAAGACCCAAATGCGCTCCCAATGGTACCTGGCCTACCAGCACTCGGGCCGGCGGAAGATCCTGTGGCACTTTCCGCTGACCGTGCCGTGGCGCGCCGCGCGCGGACTGGTGCCAGAGCTTGCCGATGCCTGCAAAGATTCCCTCGGTGCCTGGCCGCAGCTCATCGAGCCATCGCTGATCTTTAACAAATCAACCGCCAAGGTGCCGCAGCCCAGTGCCGCGCCCCCTGATGGCAAAGGCGTGCCAGTGGTGCAGCTTACCGACGGGCCATGCACCCTTTTTCCCTGGAAGGAAAAGGGCGGCTATCTGGATCCCGTCTGGCATCTGGATGACGAGCACTCCCAACTGGCCAGCGCCCGTGAACGGGTGCGGCAAAAATTTGGTTATCATGAGAACGGCATCAGGATCGGTATCCTGGACACGGGCTTTGACGCCAGACATGTCGCCCGGCCCAAGCACCTGGCTGCAGGCGCGAACCTAGGAGAGCAGGTGGATGCGGATGCCATGCAGGCGCTGCGCCCCGAGTATGACAAGAGCGATCCGCAGGTGCTGCGCGGCCGCGCCACACCGGGGCAGTCGCTCGGCTCCCACGGCATGGGCTCCCTCGGCCTGCTCGCGGCACGGCCCATCAAGCTTGTGGATACAGCCAAGGGCAAACCACGCGTGCCCATGGCCAATGGCAGCGGGGCCGTGGTAGAGTATGGCGCGGCTCCAGATGCGGAGATCGTGCCGGTGCGCATCGCGCCGTGGGTGGCGTCACTGTCCACGGCCAACGTGGCCTATGGCATCGACTATGCCAGTCGCAGACGCCAGTGCGATGTGATCTCCATGAGCAATGGCGGCAGTCCTTCGATGATGTGGGCGGATGCCGTCAATGCCGCCTACGACCGCGGCACCGCCATCTTTGCCGCCACGGGCGACTACTTCGCCTGGCCCGCGCCCGGCCGGCTCGGCCGGATGTCCATCGTCATTCCGCCACTGCCCATCCCACCCTCCAGCACCGTCTATCCCGCCGGTTTTCGGCGGGTGATGGCGGTGGCTGGAGTGACCGCGTCCGAGAAAAGCTACGCGCTGACCGACTGGCCGCTGTGGTTTAAAAACATTTTCAAGCGGAGCAATTTGAGCCCCCACATCCTGATGCGCGGCAGCTACGGCGCCGATGGTGTGCGGCGCTCCCTGTGGGATGGCAGCCTGAGTGACGAACGCACAAAAACGGACAAGGCCATGGTGCGCCGCAACAATGAGCTGCGTGCCAACCCCATCTGTGCCTACACCCATGCGGTGCCATGGCTGACTGCGGGGAAGGTGGGGGACCGAGGTGCCATCAACCAAATCAGCCTGGATGGGGCCGGCACCTCCTCCTCAGCGCCGCAGGCCGCCGCCGCCGCCGCGCACTGGCTGGCCATGCACCGCAAGGAGATTGAGCAGGCCGACCATTGGCACGACTGGCAGAAAGCAGAGGCCGTCTATGTCGCCATGGTGCTCAGCGCCCAGCGCGATGACCCCACGGAAAGCAAGCCCGAGAATCAAAGCCCCAGCCCGTTCAAAGGGGCGGGCGTCCTGCGCGCCGCCAGCATGCTGGACATCACCTTTGCCAAGGCCAAAAGCATTCAGGGCGAAACCTTGAGCTGGCCGCACAACAGTCCCGGGAGCTGCCGTGGTGGGACCGAATCTAAACCGATCACAGATGGCGACTACGGGGTGCCACGTGACTTCTACGATGCGGAGCGCAGCTACTATGGCTCTGTGATCAACGGGGTGCGCCAGGAAGTGAACCGGTCGGGGGATCGTGCCGAATTTCGCTCTGCCATCCATGCGGACCGCGAGGCCGCCCTGAAGCAGTGCTACTTCAACATGCTGCTGCTGGACAAGTGGCAGAATGGCAGAAACCCGCTGAAGCCCACGGCCAAGGGGCGCTACTCGCTCAAGCAACTGCTGTTTAACACCTGGCATCATGAGCCGCAGTTGGACCGTGAAGCCTCCAACCTGGCCAGGAAAGCCACCCCGCAGTAGCCGATTCCCGCCTCCTGCCCAAAGAATACCTGGCAGGCATGATGTTGGACGGGCTAGGGGCGTGCCGGAGAAAGGCAGGACGAGTATGCTGCATAGTGACACGCCATGGTATAGAATAACCACAAAGCCCATTTCTGGTGGGAAGGCTGCCCCTTGCTCGAAAGTCCTGGGGCGGCGGAGCGACAGCACGCTTTCACTGAGTGCCATTCAGGCCAGGCATTTTCGCCGCTCTCACCATGCCACCGGCTGCGGTCTGCACCACCTCGGTGACATGGCGCAGCATGGGCTGCACCTCTACATCATGGGGGGCGTTTGGCTTCGGGGAGATGGGAGGAGGCGAAGAGAAAGGACATGATGAAAGACTTGGGCCGAGTTTGAGGAATGCAGGATCAAAAAGACACAATATAGCATATTGTATTACCGGATGGAAACGTCTTCGAGTTTCGGGCATCCACCTTTGCCGTCTTGCTGCGGAGAATAGGTGGTGCAGACGGGGGGGATGGGCTCCACCCTTCCAACGGCCACCGTCGGCATGGACACGGCGTGCGCTCGGTGTGTGGTCGCGCCGTCACAGTGTCGATCACCGCGAAATTGTCATCTCAGCTCATCCACCATGGCGCGCGTGGGCGATGAAAAAAAAGAATGTTTCATCTCGAATACACGCAGCGGCCCTGCGTCTGATGAAGACGCCGCAAGACTGCGGCAACAAATCAAAATCAGCCCTCCACTCTCATGAAAAAGCTCATCACCCTCCTCGCTGCCGCCGCCAGCCTTGCTGTCTTTGCTCCTGCCAGTTCGCAGGCGTTTGACGGCCACTGCTCAAGCCGCAGCTTCGCGAACAACTGTGGCTCCTGCGGCACCGCCGTGTACCGCGAGCGCGTCGTAGTCGGCTACGACCGCCACCGTCATCCCATCTTTGGCTACCGCGTCGTCAGTCATAACTGCCGCCCAAGCCCTGCTGCCCATCACCATGGCAGCAACTCCGGCCCCTCCCGCGCACCGGGCTTTTCGTTCCATTTCGGCAGTCATTCCGGCCACCGCTAATCCTGGGTGCGTCCACTGCCTGCCGGAGATCACTCGATCTCCGGCAGGCTTTTTGTTTGATGGGAGGGTGGTTCTATTTCAGTGCATCCTTGGCGGGCTGAGTGCTGAGCTGCTGCCGTGCGTTGGTGAGGGATGTGGGGATGTGGGGATGTGGGGATGTGGGTCAGCCGTGCGGCGGCTACTTCCTGGCGCGCTTGGTCTTGGATGTTGCGCAGGAAAAAGCTGAAAAACTTGCCTGCATGATGTGGCAGAGCGCTGATTTTCAATGCGCTTGCGCTGGGATTTACGGCTGCGATTGGGTGCGTGGCGCTGCCGCAGATGCCCCGCTTCATGTTTTCTATGGCTGCTTAAAAGCACGCTCAGGGGGTGCAATTGACCTTGCAGTCATCCGCTTAGGGGTATCTTCGTGCGCACCCAACCATGCGCTTCATGAAACAACTGCTCCTCGCCCTTCTGCTGGTCTCATTCACCTCCATATCCGCCCTGGCTGACAGCCCGGAGGCCATCCTCAAGGACTACCGCAAGGCGGCCACTCAGGCGGTGGAACGGCTGAATCAGTCGCTGGAAAAAGCCGCTACGCCTATCATCACGAAGCTCGTGGCTAGCGGCGATACCGCTGGGGCTGAAGAACTCACGGCCCAGCTCAAGGAAAAGCTTGCAGGAGAGTCTGTACTCAAGCCTCAGGCGAGCGCCGTTCAGCTTTTTTCCCTGTATGATGAAGCGCGTGCCAAAGCCCTCGCACCTGTGCAGAAGTCTAGCATCGCCCGTATAGACAGCCAGCTCAAAACCGCAGGCGGAGCCAAGCTGGAAACCGTCACGGAATTGGGTAAGGTGCGTGAGGAGATCGAGGCGGGGAGGGTCTCTCATGAAGTCAATTTCCCTTTAGTTTGGACCTATCATATGACTGCAACCGGTCCGGTTATGGCGGAATTAACACTTTCGCCGGATGGGAAATGGAAATTGAAAAATACCCAAACGGGAGTTGTTTCAGAAACCGGCGAATGGGTTCAAGTCAAAAGGAATATCCTTGAT
>NCCR01000036.1:0-43038 GCA_002279765.1 Verrucomicrobia bacterium 12-59-8
ACCGACGTGAATACTGATGATTCCCGATGGTCATCACTCCGAGCGCTTCTTGCCTGCATTGCGGGCAAGAAATGAAAGGCGGTTTCAAGAGATCCTTTAGCGTGATGTGAGCCAAATGCGGAGGCAGTTTCATGCTTTAATGATGAATATCGCGGCCTGAGTTTATCTCTTATGGAAAGGCGCTTCCAGTCTTGCCACCTGATCGGCGCGCATTTCACGCACGGCCTTCGCAGCATCAAAGTCCTTCCAGCCCACGACCACTCGTAATCCATCCTTCTTCCGGACAATCTCCGCCTCGGGCACTTCTTCGCTTAGCTCTATTCGATCATCGATGACAGCAAGGCGCAATTTGGAACCGGCACGAAGCTGCAACTGCTCACGCATGGGCTTGGGGATTACGAAGCGACCCATTTTGTCGAGAGTGACGGTAGCGGTCATGGAAACCATTTTGCCATGAAAAAGGTCATTTCCAAGAGGATCCCCACCCCACTTGCCGAATCCGACACATCCTTTGCTGGTAATTTTGGACAGGTGGGCGCGTTTAACCACGCGCCCAACCATGAATCGTCTCCTTCTACTCTCCTTCCTATTCACATCCCTCGCTTCCGCGCAGGATGGCTTCAAACCGCTCTTCAACGGCAAAGACCTCACCGGCTGGGATGGAAATCCGGAACTCTGGAGCGTCGAAGATGGCTGCATCACCGGCAAGACCACCGGACCGGAACAGCTCGCGTACAATCAATTTCTCATCTGGCGCGGTGGCAAAGTGAAGAACTTTGAGCTGCACGCAAAGATCAAGGAAAGCGGCAACAACACTGGCATCCAGTATCGCAGCAAGGAACTGCCGGAGAATGGCAAGTGGTCCATCGGTGGGTATCAGTGCGACATTCATCCGGCGACACCGAACAACGCGATGGTCTATGAGGAGAAGGGCCGCGGCATCATCGTGCAAAACGGTCAGGGCGTGGTGATTGATCCCGAGGGCAAGCGCTGGCTGGCCTCCGAGCATGAACCGGTGAAGGTGGACATCGCCCAATGGCATGAGTACACCGTCATCGCGCAGGGCAACCACCTCATTCACAAAATCGACGGCAAGGTGACGATCGACCTGCTCGACTTTGACGAATCGAAGCGTGCGCTCGAAGGCCTGCTGGCCTTCCAGATTCATCGTGGCCCGGCCATGAACGTGCAAATCAAGGACGTGATGCTCAAGGAACTGCCGGACGGCGGCGTGATCTCGTTTGAGAAGTCGGCGATCCCCAGCGATGCGCAGATCATCGAGGCCAAAGGACCGGCGAAGGGCAAAGGTAAAGGCAAAGCGCAGCCACCCGCCGCTCCAGTCCCCGCACCCGCTCCAGCCAAGGGCGATGCCAAAGCCAAGGCTGCCAAAGTGAAACCGAAGCGCCCGGATGCCGTCGGGCCGGCTATTGGTGCGAATGTGGCCACGCCGGTTTCCAACATCAAAACTTTGCCGGATTTCAAAGTGGAGTTGCTCTACTCCGTGCCCGGCGGCGATGAAGGCTCCTGGGTGAACCTTTGCACGGACGACAAAGGCCGCATCTACGCCAGCGATCAGTATGGCGGTCTCTATCGCTTCAAGATGCCCGCCCCCGGCCAGACGCTGAACCCGAGCGACGTGCAGAAGGTTCCTGCCGACATCCGCGCGGTGAATGGCATGCTGTTTGCCTTTGGTGCGCTCTACGTTGGCGTGAACGACTATGAAAAGAAGATCCCCAGCGGTCTGTACCGGATCACTGACAGCGACAACGACGACATGCCTGACAAGGTGGAAATGCTGCGTGCGATTGATTCCGGCGGCGACCACGGCGTGCATGCAGTGCTTCTCACGCCAGACGGCAAAGGCCTGTATCTCATCACGGGCAACAATGCCGTGCTCACAGAAACCGTCCCGACCTCGCCGGTGCAGAAGCTTTGGGGAGATGACCACCTGCTGCCGCGCATGCCGGACGGTCGCGGTCACAACCGCAGCGTCATGGCCCCAGGCGGGAATGTTTATCGCGTGTCACCCGATGGAAAAGAGTTCATCCAGTTCGCCAACGGCTTCCGCAACATCTTCGACGGCGGCGTGAACCGCGAGGGCGAGCTCTTCGTCTATGACGCCGACATGGAGTATGACTTCAACACCTCCTGGTATCGCCCCACACGCATCAATCACGTTGTCAGCGGTGCGGAGTACGGCTGGCGCAATGGCGCGGGCAAGTACCCTGAGTTTTACTATGACAGCCTGCCTGCCACGCTGAACATCGGCCCCGGCTCGCCCACCGGCACCACCTTTGGCTACGGCGCGAAATTCCCCGCCAAATACCAGGACGCCTTCTTCGTGCTCGACTGGAGCTGGGGCAAAATCTATGCCGTGCATCTCACGCCCAAAGGCGCGAGCTACACCGCCACGAAGGAAGAATTCGTCACCGGCGGCCCGCTGCCTGTGAGCGATGCCATCATCGGCAAAGACGGCGCGATGTACTTCACCATCGGCGGCCGTCGCGTGCAATCCGGGCTCTATCGCGTGACTTACACCGGAAAGGAATCGACCGCGCCGGTGACATCCAAGCCGAAGATCACACCCGCAGCGGAGCTGCGTCATGAACTTGCCGCCTACCACGGCAAAGCCGACCCGAAAGCCGTCGCATTCGCCTGGCCGCATCTCAGTGACAAGGACCGCTTTATCCGCAGTGCCGCACGCACGGTGCTCGATCACAACCCCATCGCTGAATGGGAGAGCAAGGCGCTCAATGAAAAGAACGCCACCGCACAGCTCGAAGCGCTGCTGGCGCTGACTCGTATGACCGGTGCGTGCCCCACGCACCGCACAGCAGGCTACGTCGTGAACACCGCCAAGCGCGATCAAATCCTCGCCGCGCTGCTGAAGCGCGACTTCAAGAAGCTCACGAACGAGCAGCGCATGGCCTACGTGCGCCTCATCGAGATCGTGCTGCACCGCTTTGGCAATCCGGATGACGCCACAGTGGCAGCGATCATCGCGAAGCTTGATCCGTCGTATCCGGCGGGCAATTTTGAGCTCAACTGGCTGCTAACCGAAACCCTCGCCTATCTCCAGGCACCGAACACCGCTGCCAAAGGCATGGCCCTCATCGCCGCTGCTGAAAGCCAGGAGCCGCAGCTCGAATACGCGCGCAGCCTGCGCTTCCTGAAGACCGGCTGGACCAAGGAACTGCGCACGCAGCAGCTTGAGTGGTTCCTCAAGGCCGCGAACTACAAAGGCGGCAGCAGCTTCTCCATCTTCATCGAGTTCGTCCGCAAAGACTCGCTGGCCACCTTCACGCCTGAAGAAAACACGCAGCTTGCCGAACTCATCGCCAAGAAACCCGAGGTGAAGAGCGCCATCGAAAACGTCGGCACCATGTTCGTGGGCCGCACGCCGACGATGTGGACGCTCGATGAGCTCAGCGCCGCCGCCAGCACCGGCATGAAGAAACGCAGCTTCGAAAACGGCCGCAAAATGTTCACCGCCGCCGCCTGCTACACCTGCCACCGCTTTGGCAACGCCGGCGGTATGACCGGCCCTGATCTCACCGGCGCTGGCGGCCGCTATAGCCCGCACGACCTGCTCGACAACATCATCAACCCCAGCAAAGTCATCAACGAACAGTTCGTCCCCATCATCGTCACCAAGAACGACGGCACCCTCATGAGCGGCGTCGTGGTGAACCTCAGCGGTGACGGTGTCACCCTCAACACCGACCTCACCGACCCCAACCAACGCGTGAACGTGGATCGCAAAGAAGTGAAGAGCATCGAACTCAGCACCGTCTCCCCCATGCCACCGATGCTCCTCGCCATGCTCAAGAAAGACGAAATCCTCGACCTCATGGCTTATGTCTTGAGCGGCGGTGACAAGACGAATGCGATGTTTGGGAAGTGAGCTGAGTTCACAGCATCGGACGCACGGCCTTGAGAATGTCCGCTTTGACTTTGGCCCAGGTGGTTTTGACGAGGCTCTTCGGAGTCTCGGTTCCCTCCGCGTCCTCAAAGTAGATCATGCTGCGCAGTGGAATCATGGGATCGTGGTTGGGGAATTTGAGCGCGTAGCAGCGCAGGATTTCATCAAGCCCGATTTCCTTGAGCAGCGTGTGCAGATCGAAAAAGTCCTTCTTCGCACCACGATTGCTGATGGCTCCCAGCTTCATGGCGACTACATCCTGCAGGCTCATCATACGTACGCCCTCAATGGTTTCGTAGGGATGCAGCAGCGGGTAGCGATAAGTGACAAAGTCCACCTTCACCTTCTCAATGAAGGCCATCATGCCGTTGCTGTTGTCGTTTGTGAGTTGGAATGAAGGGAAATCTGCCGCGAGAGCCGCAGCAATGGACTTGTTGTCGAACTTCTCCGGTCTGAAAAAGTCGAGATCCACTGACATGCGATGCCCAAAGCGCAATGCCAGCGAGGTTCCGCCCACCAAGGCGAAACCATCCAAGGCCTGGTGCGCACACAGGTCCTTCAGTAATGCCAGGGTGCCTGCGGGAACGGCTTCGCTGTGCAGCATCTAAAATCCTCCTTCCTCAAGTTCAGCGCCAGACAAAGCAGGGCGACATTCTGCGGACTAAGTGAGCGTAGCCCGGTTACTACTGCGCGAAGTTTTTCATCGCCATAGTGCCGACGAATGGCACGCCAGCCTTCCAGCGCGCCTACGACCAGCACTCGCTCAATGATTTGTGCTGCGTGCCTGTCAGGATCAAGTCGAGCAGGATTCACATCCCAAAACCATTCCGCCGGAAGCCCCAAGGGCGTTCCTGCTTTTTGAGCAGTTGGAGCGGCTGATTTCATTTTGTAAAGGGTACACGCCTCTCTCCAAAGCTCAACTCTCCTCTGTCAGAACTCCCTCTCGGCTTCGTTATCTCTCGCCCATGAAACGCCTCGCTCTGCTCCTCTTCGCGGTTTGCACTTTGATCTCTGCTGCTCCGCAACCAAACATCCTTGTCATCGTTGCCGACGACCTTGGTTACGCGGACATCGGCGTGCAGGGTGGCAAGGCGGTGCCAACGCCGAAAATTGATGCTCTCGCGGCCAGCGGGGTGCGCTGCACGAATGGGTATGTGACCGCGCCGTATTGCAGTCCTTCACGGTCGGGGTTTCTCACGGGCAAAGCGCAGACGCGGTTCGGGCATGAGTTCAATCCGCATGTCGGTGATGAGGCCACGCTGGGTCTGCCGCTGGAGCAGCGCACGATCGCCAACGTGATGCACGATGCGGGCTATGCGACGGCGCTCTACGGCAAATGGCACCTGGGCTTCAATGCCGCACATCATCCGCTGTCACGTGGCTTCGATGAGTTCACCGGCTTTCTCGTCGGCGGGCACAACTTCCTGCTTCACAAGGATGCGGATCCCGAGTTCGGCTCCGCCCATTCGCACAACATGATCTACCGTGGCCGCGAGCTGCAGCACATCGATGGCTATACTACGGATTTGTTCACCGATGAGGCGCTCGGCTTCATGAGCCGCAACACGGTCAAGCCTTGGTTCATCTACCTCGCCTACAATGCCGTCCACACGCCGCTGGAGATTGCCGACAAGCTCAAGGATCGCATTCCTGCCGAAGTCACGGATCCGAATCGTCGCGGCTACCTCTCATTGCTTCTGGGGCTGGACGATGACGTCGGTCGCATTACCGCCGAACTGAAGGCGAAATACCCGAACACCCTCGTGTTCTTCTTCAGCGACAATGGCGGCTCCGGCAGGAAACCTTTCTTTGCCTACAACACCGGCCTCAACACACCGCTGCGTGGTGACAAAGGCCAGACGCTCGAAGGCGGCATTCGCGTGCCGTTCTTCGTGAGCTGGCCCGGCAAGCTGGCTGCAGGGACCACTTATGATCAACCGGTGAGCGCCATGGACATCCTGCCAACGGCCTGCGCCGTCACTGGAGCGCTAGTTCCCGATGGCGTCGAGGGCGTGAACATCCTGCCTCATCTCAAGGGTGAGATCACCACCGCACCGCACGACATGCTCGCATGGCGCTTCGGTCCGCAGAAAGCCATCCGCCAGGGGAACTGGAAGCTCGTGGATGTGCGCGACATGGATGCCAAAACGCAGTCCGGCTGGCAGCTCTACGATTTGAGCACCGATATTGGCGAAGAGCATGACCTCGCCGCAGCGAAGCCAGAGCTCGTCGCCAAGCTGGCCAAAGCTTGGGATGAGTGGAATACCAAGAACATTGCTCCGCACTGGCATGGCAGCCCGAATGAAGACCCCACCGCACCGCCGAAGGCAGGCAAGGGCAAAAAGAAGTGAGCAAACGGCCTTAGAACAGGCCGCAGGCATCATCCTACAAAGAGCAAACATTGCGCTGAAAGCGTACTGCGTTCAGCGTTGATGCCTCTGCATTCGTCATTTCCCCCCTCATGCCCGCTTTTTCTGATCCCTTCCGCGAAGTTCGCGCCTCTTCTGGCGTGCTGAAGTGCCCGTTTCACGGCGAAGACATCACCATGATCCTGCGTCATGAGGATGTGCGGCGTGCGTCAAAAGACTGGCAGACCTTCAGTTCCGATGTGCCCTTCCGCGTGCCGATCCCTTCGGAGGAGGCTGTGCGCACGATGCGCCAGCTTCCCATCGAGACCAATCCGCCGGAGCACACCGAGTACCGCGCCATCGTGGAGCCCTTTTTCCAGCGCGCCAAAGACCCTGAGATGATTGCGCAGGTCGAGGCGCTGATCGACGGCATGCTCACGCAGGCGCTGAACCGCGACGCCATCGAGATCGTGAACGAGTTCGCGCTGCCCGTGCAGTCACGCGCTTTGACCTACCTGCTCAATGTGCCTGCTTCGGAAGGGGAAACCTGGATCGGCTGGGGCATTCATGTGTTCAAAGTCACTGGCGGTGAATTTAAAACGGGCAATGTGCTGGAAGACTACCTGCAAGCGCAGTTTGACCGCACCGAGGCGAATCCCGGCGCGGATTTCTTTAGCGCCCTCACGCAGGCGGAGTATCGCGGCCGCAAACTCACGCGCGAGGAGATGATGGGCTTCGCCAATCTCGCCTTCGCCGGCGGGCGTGACACGATCATCCACACGATTTCCTGCGCCTTGGGTTATCTTGCCGAGCATCCCGAGGCGCTGGAATTTCTGCGCGCAGACCCCAAGCGCATCACCCTGGCGAGCGAGGAGTTCTTCCGCGTCTTCATGCCGCTCACGCACATCGGCCGCGTCTGCCCGGCAGACACGGATGTCCATGGCACCACCGTTAAAGCTGGCGAGCGTATCTCTCTCGCCTGGGCCTCCGCCAACTTCGACGCCAACGCCTTCCCGCAGCCCGAGGAAGTCCGCCTGGATCGCAAACCAAACCCGCATCTCTCCTTCGGCTTCGGCACGCATCTCTGCCTCGGCGCTCCGCATGCCCGGCTCATCCTGCGCACGCTGCTACGGCTGTGCTGTGAGCGCGTGAAGAGCATTACCATTCTCAAAGCCAAAGAACATGTCGAGCATGAGGCCAAGTTCGACCGCACCCTCGGCTATGATTCGCTGGTGGTGAAGATGGAGTTGCTTTAGCAAATCACCACCCGATCAGCCGAGTGATCGCGGCCCGCAGCGCGGTTTCGAGGATCACCGCCTCGGAATGTGTGACGGGAATGGTGACCTTCTTAACGCTTTTCGAGGCCGCGTCTTGGCGTGACATGCTCATGAAGTAAGGTGCCTTCTGCGGATCATCGCGGAAGGTCAGTTCGAATGCGCTGTTGGCCTTTTCAGACTGGTGGAAAAGCTTCGCCTGCTCCTGGCGGCCTTGCAGAGTCGCCAGTACGGCACCGAGATCCGAGAGGCCCCATTTCATGGTGATCTTCTGCTCCCAGTCGAACTGCTTCTCACCGCTCTGCGAAGCCGCATCCACGAAGACAGCGCCTTTGGCGCGGTTGAACTCGAAACGGATCACACCGCCGGTCCCGCGACCATTGGGTTTGTAGATGGCGTATTCGGCGGACGGCTTGGTCGTGGCGGTCGGTTTCGAGATCATGGAGGCTGGAGGCTACTTATCTGGTAAAATGTTTTGGATATCAAGCGCGCCGTTTTCATAGGAGGATCAATGTTCCATCCGGCAGTTGTGGAAATACTAACAACCGACGAACGAAAAACGGCTGATCAGCGATGCCCTTTGTGTCTCCACTGAAGGCCCACCGAGCAGACAATCACTCATTGTTCAACGAGAATACAAACCCAATCCTTTTGCGATCAATGCAGCAGAGAAAAAACTCCATGGTATAACCGAATTCGGGGTCGGTAACATTGCCATACCCTCCCTGCCAAAGATAGGGTTCGTTGCCTCGGCTCCAATTACAGAACACCAATGGGGACTCGAACTCTGCCATGAATGCTGCCGCCAAAGTGTGGGCCTGTCCCTCCTTGAGGCGCTCGCTGCCTGCGTAGTGAACAGCGTCCACGATGGTGTGCTCGAGAAATTCAACACCATGCTCAATACTGATCTCTTTGATCACTCGGGCGGTTACATTTTTCAACTTGATGAGCTCCTTGTCTGTATCGCCAGGGTAGCCTTCAAAACCCGGATATTGCTGAAACCACTGAATGCCCCTTTCCAAAGAGGGCGAACATTCGGATTCCAGATCAGAAATGACAAACTGCAGGTAAATATTCCAGAAGGCATCTTCGGGATCGTAGAGTTGCTGAAAAGTGTTCATATCGAGACTGCTTTTATCTCACAAATATTGGAACAAAGCATACATGAACTACCAGCCGTCGCACACAAACCCACTTTGCATGCCCCGTCAAATTGTCCCCCGCGAATGGTAAGCCTCAATACTGAATCCGACGTCATATTTGCTGAGATGTTGCGGCAAGACCGTTCGTTACAGGCGAATGTCCATCCAGCCCTTTGCGATTTTTGCTGCTCTCCTGAGCCTGCCGCTGTTCGCCGCCGAGAAAACCTCGCCGCTGCCGAACATCGTCGTGTTCATTTCGGACGATCACAGCATGCTGGATTCGGAGCCTTATGGCTCCACGGATATTCGCACGCCGCAAATGGCGCGACTTGCTGCGGAGGGCATGAAGTTCACGCATGCCTTTGTCGCCTCACCAGCCTGTGGCCCCAGCCGGACGACGCTGTGCACGGGCCTGTGGCCAGCGCGCAATGGGGCGGAGCCGAATCACAAGGCGAAGAATCCTGGTGTGCCCTCACTGCCGCCTGCGCTGCATGCACTGGGGTACGAAGTCGCGGCGTTTGGCAAAGTCGCGCATGGGAACTATGGCAAGGACCATGGTTTCGATGTCCTGGGTGGCAATCAAATCGGGGACATCGACACGGTCGAAGTCGCGAACTTCCTTGGCAATCGTGATGCTTCCAAGCCGCTGTGCCTGTTCTTCGGCACGCGTCATCCTCATGTGCCGTGGGGTGACAATGCAGGCTATGAAGCGACTGCGCTCAAGCTACCGCCCACGCATGTGGACACGGCGGAGACGCGAGAGCAGCGGGCGCGCTACACCTCAGACATCACGCGTGCAGACACCCTGCTCGGTGAACTGCGTGCTCTGGCCAAGGGAAAGGTGCCGGGAGACACACTCTTCATCTACACCGCAGACCACGGTGGGCAGTGGCCGTTTGGAAAATGGAATCTCTATGATGCAGGCATCCGCATCCCGTTCATCGCTGCGTGGCCGGGTCATTTGAAACCGGCTTCCACCAGCGACGCCATGATTTCATGGCCGGACCTGCTGCCCACCTTCATCGAGCTCGGCGGCGGCAAGGTGCCTGAGGGTATTGATGGCAAGTCTTTCGCTGGTGTCCTGCGCGGCACGGCCACGACGCATCGCGAACGCATCTTCACCACGCACAGCGGCGACGGCGATTTCAATGTCTATCCCATCCGCAGTGTGCGTACGCGTGACTGGAAGTACATTCGCAATCTGCATCCTGAGTTTCAGCATCAATCCCACATCTCACGCTCAAGCAACGTCACGAGCGGGCTCGCCTACTGGCAGAGCTGGCTCAGCGCGGCAGAAACCAACTCGGCAGCCGCAGCCACGGTGAAGCGCTGCGCCGAGCGTCCGGCGGAGGAGCTCTATGATCTCAAGAGCGACCCTGTCGAACTGCACAACCTCGCCAGCGATCCCGCGCAAACCGAGCGCCTCAAGCAAATGCGTCGCGAAGTGGATGCCTGGATGCAGATGCAAGGTGACCAGCAAACTGTCTTCGGGACACCGCTGCTGATCGGCCAGCCCGTCACGATGCTCGATCCCGGTAAAAAGTAGAAACCCAAAGACGGCGGCAAGAAATAACCAGCACGCCAGCACACACTTCATCCAACCCATTTCATGAAAACCCACCACTGCGCCTTCGCGTTCGTCCTGATACTAAACTCACTCCTCACTCCGACTGCGTCAGTCGCTGCCGAAAAACAACCCAACATCGTCTTTCTGCTCATCGACGATCTCGGTTATTCAGACTGCGGCTTCAATGGCGGCAAGGAGATCCACACGCCCAGCATCGACAAACTGGCGGCTGGGGGAACTGTGCTGGATTCACTGTACGTGCAGCCGGTGTGCTCTCCCACGCGCTCGACGCTGATGACCGGCCGCTACGCCACGCACACAGGCGTTTACACCATCGTACGTCCGCATGCCACGTGGGGACTGCCGCTCACCGAACGCACGCTGGCCAATGCGCTGCATGATGCCGGCTACGCCACCGCCATCACGGGCAAGTGGCACCTAGGTGAGTTTGAACCCGCCTACCTGCCCACGGCGCGCGGCTTTGATCACCATTACGGCCACTACTTTGGCATGCTCGACTACTTCACGCACATGCGCGGCGAGGATCTCGACTGGTATCGCGATGGCAAGCAGATCAAAGAGGAAGGCTACACGACACATCTCATCGCTCATGAAGCCTGCCGCATCATCACAGAAAAGGACAAAGCCAAGCCGCTCTTTCTCTACGTGCCGTTCAACGGTGTGCATTCGCCATTTCAAGCGCCGGATGAGTACCTCAAGCCCTATGGCGAGCTGAAAGGCAACCGGCAAAAACTTGCGGGCATGCTGGCTGCGGTGGACGAGGCGATCGGGCAGATCGTCGCCGCTTTGGAAACCACCGGACAGCGAGACAACACGCTGATCATTTTCTCCACCGACAACGGCGGCCCACCTCCAGGTGACAACACCCCTCTGCGCGGCTTCAAAGGGAGCATCTACGAAGGCGGTGTGCGCGGCTGCGCCTTTGCGAACTGGCCAGGACACATCCCCGCAGGCAAGCGGATCAAGGAACCCATGCACACGGTGGATTGGTATCCCACACTCGTAAAACTCGCCGGAGGATCGTTGGAGCAGAAGACCGCGCTGGATGGCAAGGACGTCTGGCCCATGCTCACCCAAGGCGACCCGTCACCACACGACGCCATCCTCTGTGTGCAGTCTCCCACCGTCGCCGCTGTGCGCATGGGTGACTGGAAGCTCGTCATGAACGGCGGCACCACCGACAGCGAAGGATCTCCCAAGGCGAAAGGCAAAAAGGGCAAAGCCAAGGCTGCTGAGTCCGGCGAAACCCTCGCGCTCTACAATCTCGCCACGGACATCAGTGAGAAAGACAACCTCGCCGCCAAGGAGCCCGAACGCACCGCAGCCATGCGCGCAAGGATGGCCGAGTTCCTCAAAGACGCCGTGGTGCCCGGCCAAGTGGGCCACGAAGCCGCCGCCATGGTTGAACAGCCGAAGAGAAAGACCAAATGAAGAACCTCCTCATCTGTTGCTTATGCTTTGGCGGTCTCGTTGTCACATCCACCGCCGCCGTCAAACCCAACATCATCGTCATCTACACGGATGACCACGGCTTCGCCGATCTCGGCATTCGTGGCGTAGAGCCGGATGTGAAAACACCGCATCTGGATGCGCTGGCCCGCAGCGGCGTCATTGCCAAACATGGTTACAGCACCGCGCCGCAGTGCGTGCCTTCGCGTGGTGGATTGATGACGGGGAAGTTCCAGGGGCGCTTCAATCTGGACAGCAACAACTCCTCGCTGGAGGGCTTCGACAAGGAGACCACCATCGCCACACGCCTGCAGCGCTCAGGGTATGTGACAGCGCAGTTTGGCAAATGGCACCTCGGCCCCACGATGGAGATCCCGACGCACGGTTTCACCCATTCCTTTGCGCAGCACGGCCAGCAGAAATTTTCTGCCAACATCACGCTTGAGGGCAAGGACAAGCCGATGGGCGATCTGCCACCGGAGATGTATCACGTGGATGGCTGCGCGAAGGCGGCGGCATCGGTCATCGAGCGCTACAGGGAGCAGCCCTTCTTTCTCTACGTTGCCTTCCGCGCACCGCACACACCGCTGGATGCACCGCAGTCGTACAAGGACCGTTTTCCCGGCCCGATGCCTGAGCGCCGACGCGCCGCACTGGGCATGCTGGCCGCCGTGGATGATGGCGTGGGGCTCATCACGAGCACGCTCAAGAAAAACAGCCTCACCGAGAAGACGCTCATCTTCTTCATAGGCGACAACGGCGCACCGCTAAAGATCCTCAAAACCGACTCTCCCCTGAACGGCGACGCCGGTGGCTGGGATGGCAGCCTGAACACACCGCTCAATGGTGAAAAGGGCATGCTGTCAGAAGGCGGCATGCATGTGCCGTTTCTCATCGCGTGGCCCGGCACGATTCCCAGAGGGCAAACGTACGAGCATCCCGTCAGCGCGCTCGATGTCGCCGCCACGGCGGCTGCTTTGGCGGACATTGCCGTGAAGCCCGGCGACCTCGACGGGGTGAATCTTGTGCCTTATCTCAAAGGCGAGATCACCGCACCGCCGCATGAAGCGCTGATGTGGCGCTGGATGGCTCAGAGCGCCATCCGCGAGGGAAACTGGAAACTCCTGCGCGGTGGCGAGCGCGAGTACCTCTACGACCTCTCCACGGATCTGGAGGAAAAGCACAACCTCGCCTCGCAGCATCCCGAGATCGCAGCGCGCCTGCACACGAAGCTCACGGCGTGGTGCGCGGAACTCAATCCGCCCGGACTCGCTCTCGGCCCGATGGCACCCGTTTGGAATGACTACTTCGATTACTATCTCGAAGGCAAACCCGCGCCAAAACCCGAGTCCGAACTCGACACCGGCATCCGCAGCTGGCTCGCCCGTGGCGGCAGCTTAATCGACAAAGAAGGGATACTCGTGCTCACACCGGACAAAGGCGGCAAAGGCACCTTCATCACACACAGCCGACTCAAACTCACCGGCCCCGTCACTGCCAAAATCACCTTCAAAACCGCAGCGCCGGGCCAGGGGGCCATCGCCTGGCGTGTGGATGGAGACAAAGACTTCCTCCCCGCGAATCGCGTCCCGTTTGAAGTGAAAGCCAGTGATGACTGGCAGACGCATGAAGTACAGATACCCGCCAAAGGCCGTGTCATTCATGTGCGCGTGCAACTGCCTCCTGGCGCTGCTCAGTTTCGTACGCTTGATTTCAAATCTACCGCCCGATGAAACGTTTTTTGCTCTGCTTCCTTGCCCTTGGCCCTGCGCTCTTTGCGGCGAATCAGCCGAACGTCGTCATCCTTTTTGCCGATGATCTTGGATGGAGTGACACGACACTCTACGGCACGACAAAATTTTACCAGACACCGAATGTGGAGCGTCTGGCGAAGCGTGGCATGACCTTCACGCGGGCGTATTCGGCGAGTCCGCTGTGCTCGCCCACGCGTTCGGCGCTTCTCACCGGGCTGAGTCCGGCACGCACGGGCATCACCATTCCCAACTGCCACATGCCGCAGGTGGTGCTGGAGGCGACTCTTCCCAAAAAAGCGGCTCCAAATCAGAAGGCGATTCAACCCACGCCGCCGACGCGATTGAAGACTGAATACCGCACGCTGGCGGAGACGCTGCACGATGCTGGCTATGCCACGGGGCATTTTGGCAAATGGCACCTCGGCCCGGAACCCTTTTCGCCTTTGCAGCAGGGTTTTGATGTCGATGTGCCGCATCATCCGGGCCCGGGTCCGGCGGGTAGCTACATCGCGCCGTGGAAGTTTGCGGACTTTGATGCGGACCCCGACGTGCCGGATCAGCACATCGAAGACCGCATGGCCAGCGAAGCCGTGGCCTTCATGGAGAAGCACCAGGATCATCCCTTTTACCTGAACTACTGGATGTTCAGTGTGCATGCCCCGTTTGATGCGAAGAAGGCGCTCGTCGAAAAACATCGCGCCCGTGTGAATCCCGCCGATCCGCAGCGCAGCCCGACTTATGCGGCGATGATCGAGAGCATGGACGACGCGATTGGAACCCTGCTCGACACACTCGACCGGCTCAAGATCGCCGACCACACGATCATCCTCTTCACTTCCGACAACGGCGGCAACATGTATGACAAGGTGGATGACACCACGCCCACCAGCAACGCGCCGCTACGCGGTGGCAAAGCCTGCATGTTCGAGGGCGGCACGCGTGTGCCGGAGATCATCGTCTGGCCCGGCATCACCACCGCAGGCACGCGCAGCCAGGCGCTGGTGCAGAGCGAGGATTTCTACCCCACGCTGCTCGAAGGTCTGGCGATCAAGCCCGCGCCCGAGCAGCGCTTTGACGGCAGCAGCATTCTACCCGCGCTGAAAGGCGGCGATCTCCCCGGCAAGGCCATCTTTCAGTACTTCCCGCACTCTGCCACCGTGCCCGACTGGCTGCCGCCTGCGGTGTCCGTGCATCGCGATGACTGGAAGCTCATCCGCATCTTTCACGGCGGTGAGAACAGCGCGCATCGTTACCTGCTGTTCAATCTGAAGGACGACCCCGGCGAGAAAACCAACCTCGCCGCGCAGCAGCCTGCGCTCGTGGCGGAGCTGGACGCGCTCATTGAAACCTTCCTCAAAGACACCCACGCCGTGGTGCCCGTGCCTAATCCTGCTTTTGATCCCAAGCAGTACCACCCCGAACTCGAAGGCAAGCAGCAGCCCAAGGCCAAAGCGAAAGCGCCTACCAAAGACGACAGCGATCCCGCACTGCAAGGCTGGAAAGCGCGCGACTGCAAAGCGACGGTCAAAGACGGCATCGTGCGTGTGAGGAACATCGGCTTTGAATGCTACCTCGGCTTCGCCGCCGGCAAGCACAGCGGCCCCAGCACGGCCACCTTCCGCATCAAAGCCAAACCCGGCACCTCCCACTTCGACTGGTTGCCCAGTGGCGGCAAAGCCCAGCGCGCGCAATTCACGCTGAAGGGCGATGACTGGGAGGAGATCACCGTGCAACTCCCCGCCACCGGCCCGCTTGGCATCGTGCGTCTTTATCTGCCCATGCAGGAGCAGCCTGTCGAGATCAACTGGATTGAGCTTCGTTCAAAGGATGGTGGCAAGGTGACGCGGACGGAGTTTTGAAGCATCTCCTCAAGTCATGGCTGACTTGCAAATGTCCAGGAAACGCGCCAGCCATCGACCGAATGAATCACGCCTCCAACTTGCACACCCATGGATTCGCCATCGTGCCGAACGTGCTCGACGACTCCGAATGCAGTGCGTTGGCATCCTTGTTGGGTGATGCGAACGGGGCTGGCTCTCGTGGCATGCTGCGCATTCCTGAGGTGGCTGCGCTGGCGCATTCACTGCTGGCTGACGTGGTGCGTCCGCATCTTCCCCTCAGCCCCAATCCAGTGCGAGGCATCTATTTTGACAAACGTCCGGAAACCAACTGGCTCGTTGCCTGGCACCAGGACCTGACGCTATCTCTCAAAGCTCAGGTCGAGGTGCCTGGGTTCGGACCTTGGAGTGTGAAGGATGGTGTCCCGCATGTGCAGCCGCCAGTCAAGCTGCTGGAGCAGATGCTTGCCGTTCGGCTGCACCTCGATGATACCGATGCAGACAACGGAGCTTTGCGAGTCCTGTCCGGCACACATCGACTGGGCCGACTGAGCGCGGAAGCGATACAAAGCTGCCGTGAAACACACGACGAAGTTCTTTGTGAGGCCAAAGCGGGAGACATTCTGCTGATGCGACCGTTGCTGCTGCATGCCTCTTCACGTTCCTCAAGCCCAAGACGCCGCCGTGTGCTGCATATTGAATTTGCTGGTTTCCAACTACCCAAGCCGCTCGAATGGCATGAGGCTCCTTGCCAAACAGTCGTCAGTCCATGATTGGTTCCTCAGTCGATTACATTCACATGAAACACACTCTGCTGCCGCTTTTCCTCGCCCTTGCCAGTTGCACCACTCCGCAGTCCGGCGGCACGGCGGGGAGTCTGCCGTCGTCATCGTGGGGCATGCCGCAGATCATCAATGTTTCGGCCTATGATCCGAAGGAGAAGCAGCGCGCAGGACAGAGCTACTCGGAGCATGATGTGTCTGCGCTGCGGGCGAATGGGGCGAGTGGCTTGATCGCACGGGCAGGCAAGGGCGGGAACTTGGATGAGAAGTGCGGGAACTTCCTCGCGGCTGCGGATCGTGCGGGAATGCTGCCGGGCGTTTACTACCGTCTGCAAAATCATGTGGATGCGGTGGCGCAGGCGGATCAATTCTGCGCACGCGCGCAGTCGCTTGCGCGTGGCCGGGCGTGGAATGCGCCCGCGCTGCTGCTGTGCGCTGACTTTGATGCGAACTCACGGCTCTCCGACATCCTGCGCTTCATGGACCGCGTGGAATCACGCACGGGCGTGGTGCCAGTCGCGTATCTGGAAAACAGTACGCATTTGAAGCAACTCCTCAGCAGCGCGGATCCGGCCACGAAAGCCAAGCTGCGCCGCATGCCCTACTGGCTGGCGCTGTATGCGCACGACAGCGGCGCGGGGCCGGTGTACCCAGCGCCGGGGCATCCGCGTGGACTGGTCCATCAATACCAGGTGTGGTCCGACTGGACAATGTGGCAGTATGGTGGCGTGGACTGGGCGCATGGCCGCTCACAGCCGAAGGTTTACAATCACGGCATGCACCACAACAGCCTCTACTTCGGCAATCTCGACCGGCCGGTGGAGCGCAATGTGTTCAATGGCTCGCATGCGGCGCTGCAGGCCTTCTGGCAGCAGCATGGCCTGCCGCTGCATTGATCAGCTCTTCACTGGCACCGATGAATCCATGATTCGTCATGGATTAGAGGCTATGCACATTCGGCATAGCCGCCACGACGAAGCGGCATTACCCGGCTGCGCCCGCCGCATGGAAGGTCGTGGTGATGAAAGCACCAAACCTTACCCAACGTCCTCCCCGCAGTCCCCGCGTCCGCCTTGGCGGTTATACCATCCTGCCGCGCATGCTCGACAAAGCGCGTGCCACGCTGGCCGGCACGAATGGTGAGTACGTCTATAACAGCACGAACGACGGCCGCTTCTTCAGCTTCACCGGTCTCACGCCGGAGGCGCTGCTGGCGAAGGTGAAAACCGGGGCATGCGACTGGGACGTGCTGCTGTGGGTCAATGAGCAGGCACCTCACAAGCATACCATTCTAGAGATCACCCAGTGGTCTGACTGGACCGACACGGTGTCCTTCAATGACATCGAGATGCGCGAGTGGTTCACGGCGCAAATCAAGCGTCTCAATCCGGCCCGCGAAGACGTGCATGGCACCTTCGATTACCTCGACCTGGATGACTACGTCAGCTTTGGCGGTGAGGCCTAGGCGAACCCACACACCCGAATCACCGTCATGCATCCAGATGCCAGTGCCCGGCAGTTTGCCGAGCGAGATCTCACGGCCTTTTTGCTGAACGCACTTCAGCGCGAGCATCCTGAGTGGGTGCAGGCGGATGGCGACTGCCCCTCATGCCGGGACTACGCCGCCAAACTGCAAACCATCCTCCCACAGCAGTCACCGGCATAGCTCGCCCTAGGGCATGCAGCGCCACGCATTTCCCCCCACGTCGCATTCAGCGGCGTGAGGAAACCCAACAAACCCAAGACAAAAAGACAGATACGAACATGAAAACAAGACGCCAGACCATCACAGCCATCGCGCTGATTGCCGCATCCACCTTCATGGGTGACGTGGCCCATGCTGCCAAGCCCGAGAAACAGGCGATGAACGCCGAAGCACATCCCATCACGTTCGGGACCGTCAAGGTTGACGGACTGAACATTGCCTTCCGCGAGGCGGGCAATCCTGCAAATCCCAAGATCGTGCTGCTGCACGGCTTCCCTGCGGGATCGCATCAATACCGTGACCTGATCCGGTCGCTCTCGGACACCTTCCATGTGATTGCTCCCGATTATCCGGGTTTTGGTCTCAGCGACATGCCTGATCCAGCGACCTACAGCTATTCATTCGATGGCATCTCCGACATTGTGGAGCACTTCCTGAAGCTCAAAGGCTTCGATCATTACGGGCTGTTTGTTCAGGACTACGGCGGTCCGGTGGGATTCAGAATTGCAGGGCGCAATCCTGCGGCACTCGACTGGCTGATCGTCCAGAACTCCAACGCCTATGAAGTGGGATTCACCCCAGCGTGGGATGGCTTTCGTGGCGCACTTTGGAAAAACCGGTCGGCGGAAACTGAGAAGCCACTGGCAGGATTTCTCACCCACGACGCCATCAAAGGCATCTACCTTCATGGTGCAAAAAACCCGGATCTCATCAGCCCTGACAACTGGGAGTATGATTCCGCCTTCATGCAGAGGCCGAACGCCGTGCGCGTGAATCTGGATCTGTTCTATGACTACCGCAAAAACGTCGCGCTCTATCCAGTGTGGCAGGAGTTTCTACAGAAGAACCAGCCGAAGACCCTCATCTTCTGGGGCCAGTCAGATGTGTTCTTCACGCCTGAAGGCGGAGAGGCCTACCTGAAAGATCTGCCCAATGCTGAAATGCACCGGCTTGAGGCGGGACATTTTGCGGTCGAGGATCATCTCGACTTCATCTCCGCGAAAATGCACCGCTTCTACAGCGAGAAAGTGACTGGCCGCATGATGAGTGCGAAAAAATAACCCCCTGATCTGAATCCGCCCGGAAGGACCGGGCGGGCAAAATCCTTTCACAAAAACTTCATATGCGTCTCCTCACCCTCTGCGGAAGCCTTCGATCTCATTCATCCAACCGGGAGATGCTCCGCGCCTTCGAACGTCTGGCTCCTGCGGAAATGACGTTCGAACACTTTGAACGATTGGGTGACCTCCCACATTTCAATCCCGATTTGGATAATGACACCGCGTTGCCGCATGAAGCCGCAGAATGGCGCAGAGCGGTTGGAGCAGCCGACGTCATGCTGATCTCGACACCGGAATATGCGCATGGCCTTCCCGGCTCATTCAAGAATGCGCTGGACTGGCTGGTGAGTGATCCCGCGTTTGCCGGCAAATGCATCGTGATCCTGAGTGCGGCACGTGGCTCGACCTGGGCGCAAGAATCGCTGCGTGAGGTGCTGCGGACCATGTCGGCAAGGATCATCGAGGACGCATCGGTTTCCCTGCCACTGGGTTCAAACAAAGTGGACGTGGAGTCCATTTTGGCGCAGGACGATTTGCGGACAATTCTGCTTCGCAGCTGCCAGGCACTGATGGTCGGTTTCAACGAGCCTGACCTGCTTCAATCTTAACCACTGGGCAAACACCACCATGTCTCCACGCCCAGCATACCCTCCATGCACACCGCACCTTCTCGCAGATCTTCCGGACTTTGAGCAGATCGTGGATGCCCACTACACAGGTCTTTACAGGTTTGCCATGAGCATGTGCAGGCAGGAGGCCACGGCTCAAGATCTCGTGCAGCAAACCTTTCTGCAATGGGCCCGAAAGGGAACGACTCTCCGCGATACGGCCAAGGTCAAAACATGGCTCTTCACCACCCTTTATCACGAGTACCTCGGCATCGCCCGACGCGAGAAAAAATATGAGCACGTTGAGTTTGAGCCTGATCTGCATGGCAGCACTCAAGACGAAGACAATGCCGTCCAGCCGCGTGTGGACAATGTCACCCTAGAGCTGGCCCTGAATCAGCTCGATCCCAATTACCGTGCTCCTCTGGTGCTTTTCTATCTTCAGGAACTCTCATACCGAGACATCGCGGAGACGCTCAGAGTTCCCATCGGCACGGTGATGTCACGCCTCTCACGCGCCAAAAACGCACTGCGGGCCATCCTTATTCGGATCGAAGAAGCTGCTGCTCTTCAGATCCATGAATTCGTGGCGCACTCGAACCCGTAATGCGGCTCAGGCATTCATGTCTGCGGCAACCTGCTTCAATGCCTCGACCAAAGCGCGTGTGGATGCGGAGGCGCGGCCTTTCTGCCAGAGGACGATGAAGTCCCAGCGGGCTTTTTCATCGCTGACCGGCACAAAGGTCACGCCGGGATGTTGCAATTTTTCAAAGTAGCCGGGCAGCAGTGTTACGCCTGACTCGGAGACGACTTGCGAGAACACATTGGTGATGCCATCCACGACGACGACGAAGCGCGGCTTGAACCCGGCTGACTTGCACAGGGCAGTCGCCCAGCGATTGCGTCCCGGCACCTGATCTTCATCCACGCCGATGAAGTCACGGCCCTTCAGCTCTTTGAGTGTGATGTTTTTGCGCGCCGCGAGAGGGTCGCTATCGGCCACGGCAACGCAGACATGGAGAGAGCAGAGCCTAGCGCTGTGAAACTCACTTGCCGCCGTCACACCTTCTTGCCCAATGAGCGCGAAATCGAGCTCCCCTGCACGCAGTCCGTCGATCTGCTCGCGCGGGGACATGTCATGGAGTTTCAGCTTCACCTCCGGCTGAGACTTGCGCAGCTTTGCTAGAGCGGGAGTGAGCATGCTCTGCGCAGCGGAAAGCAGGTAGCCCACGCGCAGTTCGGAGCGCTCGCCACGTGCCTGACGGCGAAGTTCCGCCAATGCGGTATCATAGCCTTCTACCAGTGGGCGCATGGCCTTGACGAGCGCATGGCCGAGACCCGTGGGTTTCACACCGCTTGTTTCGCGCTCCAGCAGCTTGCCGCCGAGTTCGTTTTCCAGCGCCTGCATCTGGCGGCTCAGCGCAGGCTGGGTGATGCGCAGCCGTACCGCAGCGCGGTTGACGCTGCCTTCTTCGATCACGGTGAGCAGGGCTCTGATGCGGTCCATCATGCCGCCGAGGGTATGCGCATCTGGCATAACGGCAACAGGGAACCGGCATTACCCACCATCCCACGGATAGCGCAGTCTTCACTTGCTCCAGAAAGAGCTGAACCAAACCCACAAACCACACCCCTCCTATGAAACTCGCAATCATCATCACCTCAGATCCTAAAAGCGGCGAAGAAGCCCTCGGCCGTGCCTTCAATGCTCTCGCTCTCGCAGCGGAAGCCCAGGCGAAGAACGACGAAGTCAATGTCGTGTTCGCCGGCACCGGCACCCGCTGGCCTGCCGAACTCACGAAGCCCACACATCCGGCACACGGACTTTACGATGCCGTGCGTCCAGTCATCACCGGTGCCTCCTGTGGCTGCTCCGCTGTCTTTGGTGCGACGAAGGAAGTCGAAGCCTGTGGCCTGCCTGAAATCAAAGATCATGCACTGGCTGGAACTCCTGGGCTGGCTAGCATCCGCCGTTATCTGGCCGAAGGCTGGCAGACACTCGTATTCTGATACCCCCCCTCATTCTCAGCAACCCCCGCCCCTCCTCGATTATGGCCGACCGATTCATGCATACCGTGCTCACGCCTGCTGTCTTCGAGGCGGAGCGTCACTACTATGGGCGGACCTATCCCGCCTTTGACTCCATGCCTGAGCGTGATGCGCTCACCGCAGCGGAGGCTGCGTTCATCTCCGAACGCGACTCATTTTACATGGCCACCATCACGGAAAATGGCTGGCCGTATCTCCAGCATCGTGGCGGAGCGAAGGGCTTCCTGCGCGTCACCGGACCGAATGAATTGATGTTCGCCGATCACGGTGGCAACCGCCAGATGATCAGTGTGGGCAGCCTCGCGAAGACGGATCGCGTCAGTCTCTTTCTCATGGACTACCCAGCCCGTGAGCGCTTGAAGATTCTCGGCCACGCCAAGGTGCTGGATGCGCGTGAGCATCCCGATCTCGTTGCCAAGATCGCCCCACCGGGTGGGCATGCGGCCAAGGTCGAGCGCATCTTTGTCATCGACGTTTTATCCTATGACTGGAACTGCCCCAAATTCATCACTCCGCGCTTCACCGCTGCCGAGGTGCAAGATGCTGTCGCGCCGCTGAAGGCGCGCATTGCTGAACTCGAATCCCAACTCAAACTCCAAACACCATGAACCCACGCCCACCCCTGCCGCCTTTCACCGAAGTAACGGCGATCCAAAAAGTCCAGATGGCCGAAGATGCCTGGAACAGCCGCGATCCCGAGCGCGTCTCGCTCGCCTACACGCCCGACACCGAATGGCGCAACCGCGATGTCTTTCTCAACGGGCGCGCCGAGGTCGTCGAGTTCCTGAAATTGAAATGGGCGCGGGAATATGACTACCGTCTCAAAAAAACGCTCTGGGCCTTCACGGGAAACCGCATTGCCGTGCGCTTTGAATACGAGTGGCATGACGTTGCCGACCAGTGGTGGCGCAGCCATGGCAATGAGAACTGGCAATTTGATGAGAACGGCTACATGGCCAAGCGCTACGCCAGCATCAATGATCAACCGATTCGCGAGGATGAGCGTAGGTTTCGGTGGGAGCGGGCCTGATGGTCTGTGACCTCCATTTCTCTTCATGCATCCTGTCATCCTCATCACCGGAGCCACGCGTGGCATTGGTTTCGCCGCCGCCACACAGCTCGCCACTCGTGGTGCGCAGGTTATCATCGCCAGTCGTGATGGAACACACGCCGCCGAAGCCGCTGCGCGAGTGGGCGGCGGTGTCGCTAGTGTGGAGCTCGACATCACGGATCATGCAAGCGTGGAAGCTGCGATGAAACAGGTCGAGGCGCAGTTTGGTCGGCTGGATGTATTGGCCAACAACTCCGCCATCCTGCTGGACCACTATCAGAGCCTGCTCGCACTCAAGCCCGAAGTGCTGCTGGAAACGCTGAACACGAATGTGGTCGGCACGTTGCGGGTGTGTCAGGCGTTTGCGCCGCTGCTCGCCAAGTCCATTGCGCCGCGCATCGTCAATGTCTCCAGTGGCGCAGGCCAGCTCGATGGCGAGCCGCAGGCCTGGGCACCGGCTTATTGCATCAGCAAAACCGCGCTGAACATGCTCACCCAGCAGCTCACTGCGGCGTTGCCTGAGGTGATGGTCAACAGCATGTGCCCCGGCTGGTGCCGCACGGAGATGGGCGGCAGCGAGGCACCACGCACAGCGGACGAAGGCGCGGACACTATGACCTGGCTCGGGCTGGATGCGCCGTATGATCTACGTGGAAAGTTCGTTAAGGACCGCGCAGTGATTCCCTGGTGAGTTATCTCTTGAGCTGCACCTGCTGTGATGACGTGAGAAAGTTCAGCGCCTTTGCCGGGTCGGTGCGAATCCAAGCATTCACCTTGGTGGCCTGGGCTGGTGAGAGCGTCAGCTTTTCCGCTGCAGTGCCTCCGAGCTGTTTTTTCTGATCGTCTGCGGGTGCCGTGCGGTAGCCGGAGATCTTGCCGACCCTGAGCCTTGAGGTCGTGGCGCTGGCGAGATCCGCTGCGGGCACCGAGACGGCATTCGCGCATTCCACCTTTTCCGCTGCGGCGATCAACTGTGGCAGTGAAATGAGCAGCGGGTCATATTTGACCAAGGTCACCTCATGTCCGGCCATGAAGCCGGCCTCGGTAGTGATCACGCCGTTGATCTGGCCCAGCGCCATCTCGCCGGTCCAGAAGCAGTACATGGCAAACACGGCCTGCTTGAGTCGTGGCGACTGCTCAGCAGCCAGCAGTGTGAGGTAGGCGGGCACGGGCCGTTTCGCCTGCATCAGCGTCTCTATCATGCGCTCCGCGATACCTCCTGTCTCCCACACCTGATCTTTGCGCGGGATGATGTCTTCTCCGTTTGCATTGAGAAAGCGCACCACCTGGTAGTTCCATGCCGGCTCGCCAAAACGCCGCATCACTTCAGCGTCTCGTCCGCCCTTGTTATTGTGGATGAGCAGCGGCGTGAACTCGGTCTCCACGGCCTCGACCAGCAGCGGATTGGACATCACATCACGGCCGAAATGCTTGCAGCCTGCACAGCCGGGGATTTCCTGAAACAGGGCAAACACCGGCTTGCCAGTCTGCCCGCTGGAGGCCAGTGCGGTTTCCAGAATTCGGCTCCAATGCACCTTTCCAGCCTCCTCAGGCTGTGCGGTGGTGCTGGCGGAGCAGGAAAGAGAAGGCAGCATGAGGGCGAGGGCGAAAAAGGCGGGCTTCATACTGGTGAGAGGCGGCATCCCGGAATTTATTTCACGAAAGACCTAGCCCGCCCAACGATCCCTCGGGGCGCACCAACCTCGCGGCCAAGCCCGAGTCCGCCAAGATCAAAGCATGACGAGCCATTCAATCCGGACTCGGCGGGCGGCAAGGGTGAAGACTGGATCATGAAACTGCGCCTCGTCATCGAGCCCGAGGATCATCATGAAGGCCTGGCTCAATTCGGGATGCTTTTCCGCCGCCGTGTAGCGCGGCGGTTTGCGCAGATTCAGGTTCAGCGCAAACAGGGAGGCGAGCAGCGCGGGGATCGAATGCCCGAAACCCTTCTGCCGCAGATCGACCTCGCGCAGGCCGTTGAAGAACAGCAGGCCCGCACGCACGGCGGGGTGCTCGAACTCACGCATCACAAACTCGATGGGCGACAGCGCCTGCACTTCCAGCAGCATGCACCCGAGGGCGCTCTGCTGCAGCGTGGCCAAACCACCGCCACATTCATGCCTGCACGCGCCGCATAGCAGGCGAGCACCAGGGCATTGTGCCCGGAGCCAAGAATGATGCCGTCGTAGTTCATGGTCACTTTGATAACGTGACCATGACACTGATCTCACGCCTTAGATCGCCACTTCCGCATCTTCGTCACCTGCATCCACCAGCGAGTGGGTGATCATGCCTGCTGCGACGGTGTTGTTCGTCTGTTCATCGACGAGGACGAAGCTGCCGGTGGTGCGGTTTTTTCCATACGGGTCGAAGAAAATTGGCGACGCACAGCGGAGGCGGATGCAGCCGATGTCATTCAGTGCGAACTCCTTGCTCTCTGTGGTTTTTTCCAGCGTGCTGATGTTCACCTTGTAAAGCACATCGGTGACGACGGCGCGCACATCATTGGTGGTGTGGCGCAGATGGAAGCGGCTGCGGGGCTTGAGCGTCTTCTTGTCGGCGAACCAGCAGATCATGGCGTCAAACTCATGGCTGGTCTGCGTGGGCTCGTTGGCCTTCACGATCATGCCGCCACGGCTGGTGTCGATCTCATCGGCCACAGTGATGCTGTAGCTGAGCTGCGGGATCGCTTCCTCCTGCGGGCCTTCATAGGTGTGAATGCCGGTGATCTTCGACTTCATTTCGGACGGATACACGAGTACGTCATCGCCCACGCGGAAGGTGCCGCTGGCCATGCGGCCGGCAAAGCCACGGTAGTCATGCAGATTGCCGAGCTTGGAATCTTCACGATCGGAGATCGGACGAATGACCCACTGCACAGCAAAGCGCGCTTCATCTGCGGCGGTTTCACTGTGTACCTGGACGGTCTCAAGATGCTGCAGCAGCGACGGGCCGGTGTACCAAGGTGTCTGCTCGGATTTATCGACCACGTTGTCACCATTGAGCGCACTCATCGGGATCGGTGTGACCTTTGGCAACTGGTCGAGACCTTTGGCGAAGGCCTGGAAGTCGGCGACAATCTTGTTGTAAACGGCCTCGTCAAAGTCCACGAGGTCCATCTTGTTCACCGCCAGCACGATGTGACCGATGCGCAGCAGGCTCGCGAGAAAGGTGTGGCGCATGGTCTGCTCAATGACACCGAGACGCGCATCGATCAGAATGATGGCGAGATCAGCGGTGGAGGCGCCGGTGACCATGTTGCGCGTGTACTGAATATGCCCCGGAGTGTCAGCGATGATGAATTTGCGCTTCGGCGTGGCGAAGTAGCGATAGGCCACATCGATCGTGATGCCCTGCTCGCGCTCGGCACGCAGACCGTCGGTAAGCAAGGCGAGGTTCACATGCGCATCGCCACGACGCTTGGAGGATTCTTCGACGGCAAGAAGCTGGTCTTCGAAGATGGATTTGGAATCATACAGCAAGCGGCCGATAAGGGTGCTTTTGCCATCGTCCACACTGCCGGCAGTGGTGAAGCGAAGGAGAGAAGATTCGGTAGGGTTGAGAGTGGTGGTGGTCATAATTCAGTCAATTCTGCGCTGCCAGTAATCAGGGCGGCGTTTGTCGTGGGCCACGGCGATAATGATGACGTTTGTGGCAGACGGGAGATAAATGAGGTTGAAAGGGTAGCGATCCACTCGGACGGCCCGAGCTTTGCCTTGTTTGGTGACGGGATGAAAGTTGCCAGGAGTGCTGCTGATTTTGTCGAGTGTGGCGGACACTTCCTCAAGGAACTCTGAGGCGGCCCGATCACTGTGTTTTTGATACCAGGAATAGCTTCGCTTAAGGTCGCGTCTTGCGCCGGCGTGGAAGTGAAACTTCATGATTCTGTCCGCACCTGAGCTCGAAGCTCGGCCAACACTTGCTCAGCCGGGATAAGTTCCGCAGTTCCCGACTCGACTTCTGCAATGCGACGGTTGATTTCTTCCATCCACTCCGGTGAAAGCGTAACCTCGCTTTCATCCTCCCCGCAGCCGCCGTGCAAGCGATCTGACAGGCGATTCAGCAGCTCATACTGATCGTCGATTGGAAGCTGCTCAGAGACTTCCAAGAATGACTCAATGGTAATTGGAGGATTCGCAGTCATGGCAAAGAGGATAGCACGATTCCCGGGATCAGAAATAGCCTTCTTTTTTGCGGTCTTCCATGGCCGTCTCGGAGCGCTTGTCATCGGCGCGGGTACCGCGTTCGGTCTGACGGGCAGCCGCGACTTCGGCAACGATTTCATCAATCGTGCTGGCGGTGGATTCGACGGCACCAGTGCAGGTGGCGTCGCCGACGGTGCGGAAGCGGATGGTCATCTCCTTCACCTTCGGCTTCTCTTCGTCGAGCAGCGGGATGATGCCGGTGCTGGCGTCGAGAAGCTGGCCGTGGCGCTCGATGATCTTGCGCTGGTGGCTGAAATAGAGGCTTGGCAGGGGGATGTTTTCCTGGCGGATGTACTGCCAGATGTCCATCTCGGTCCAGTTGCTCAGCGGGAAGACGCGGAAGTGCTCGCCGAAGTGTTTGCGACCGTTGAAGATGTTCCAAAGTTCCGGGCGCTGGTTCTTGGGGTCCCACTGGCCGAATTCATCGCGGTGGCTGAAGAAGCGCTCCTTGGCGCGGGCTTTCTCTTCATCGCGGCGACCACCACCAAGGCAGGCGTCGAACTGATTTTCTTCGATGGTGTCGAGCAGCGTCACGGTCTGCAGCTTGTTGCGGCTGGCGTTGTGGCCCTTTTCTTCCTGCACACGGCCGTCGTCGATGGACTTCTGCACGAGACCGACCGTCAGCGTGGCGCCGATCTCCTGCACGAACCAGTCGCGGTATTCCATGGCCTCAGGGAAGTTGTGGCCGGTGTCCACATGCAGCAGCGGGAAGGGCAGCTTGGAGGGGTAGAAGGCTTTGCGCGCCAGCCAGGCCATGACGATGGAGTCTTTGCCGCCGGAGAAAAGCAGCGCGGGCTTTTGGAACTGCGCCGCCGTTTCGCGCAGGATGTAGATGGCCTCGGATTCGAGGAATTGGAGATGAGTGATCGCGGACATGAGACGGGTCGGGGAATTAAAGAATCTTGAAAATGCGGAGGGAATTGATGACGACGATCAGCACGCCGACAAGCACCATGAAGGGCTTGTGCGGGATGTGTTTCGCGGCCCACGCAGCGAGAGGCGCAGCGATGACACCACCGATGGCGAGCGCAAGGATGATGTTCCAATGCGTGAGGCCGATGGTCAGGAAGAAGGTGATGGAAGCAGCCAGCGTGACGAAGAACTCCACGGCGTTCACGCTGCCGACGGTGATGCGCGTGTCATTGCCACGGATGATGAGATTGGAGGCAACGATGGGCCCCCAGCCGCCGCCGCACATCGCATCAACCAGCGCACCAAAGAATCCCAGCGGGGCGAGATGCGTGGTGACCTTGCGCGGAGGAATGCGGGTGAAGGCCTTGCCGATGATCACGAGGCCCATCACCACGAGATAGACGGAGATGTAAGGTTTCAGCACCTTGCCATCGATCGAGGTGAGGATGTACGCCCCCACGACCGCGCCGATCACTGCGGGAATGAGCAAACGGCGAAACAAAACGCGGTCAACATTGCCAAACGCGTGATGAGAGAGGCCCGAGGCCCCCGTGGTGAAACATTCCGCCGCATGCACCGTGGCGCTGACCACCTGCGGCGACACGCCAAAGATGGACAGCAAGGAAGAAGCGCTGACGCCGTAGGCCATGCCGAGTGCTCCGTCGATCAATTGAGCGACGAAGCCGGCCAGCACATAAAGCGCGAATTCGGAAGTCAGGAATTCCATGGACGCTTACGCTTTGTCGGTGACAAGCTTGGCGTGCAGGCCGCACTCGTGCTTTTCATCGCCTTTGGCAGGATCGTAGTAGGTGCGCTCGTTCGGCAGATCGTGTTCGATCAGGTAGGCGTCCATCTCAACGGGTGTCCATTCGAGGATTGGGTTCACCTTGAGGCAGTTGAACTTGGCATCCCACATGAAGGGCTGCAGCGTGGCGGCACGCTGGGGGTTTTGCTCCTTGCGCAGCGCGGTGATCCACACCTTCGGAGCCAGCTCACGCATGCCGCGCTCAAAGGGCTCCAGTTTCATGATGCGGCTGAAGGATTCCACGCGCTCGACTTCATCCGGCATTGGAACCTGCCCACCATTGAGCGCCAGCCAGTGAGCGGCGGTCATTTTAGGCAGGTAGGGCTGAAGATTGAGGCCCAGCCGTGCGCGGCTCTTCTCGGCGAAGATATAGGTTTCAGGGAGATTGGTGCCGTGATCCACCCAAAGGATCGGGATGTCCTGACTCTGTTCAGTCGCGAGATGCAGGATCACCGCCTCATACGGACGGAAATTCGTGGTGACGATGGCCCCGCCGTCGGCATGAGCGAGCGCGGTTTGGATGATTTCCTGGGGCGACTGGCCACGGGCGGCATCATTGAGAGCTTGGATTTGGTCTGGATTCATGCGGGGGAGCGGATTATTCACCTTATTCCCCATGTGTAAAGTAGGAAATTCAAACCAGCAGTGGAAATTGGGCAAGAAAAAGGGCGCGGAGATGATCCGCGCCCTGATTAAAATAAACTGTTCGATCGCTTATGCCTCGAGAGCAGCAGCAGGCTCGATGTTCACGCGACGACCGTCCTTGTCGAAGAGAACTTTGCCGTCCACGAGAGCGAAAATGGTGTGATCGCGGCCAAGACCGACATTGCGGCCTGGAACCCACTTCGTACCGCGCTGGCGGAGGATGATGTTGCCTGCGATGACGGCTTCACCGCCGAATTTCTTGACGCCAAGACGCTTGCTCTGGCTGTCGCGACCGTTTTTGACGGAACCTTGTCCTTTTTTATGGGCCATAAGAAGAGAGAGTTAAAAAATTAAGCGTTGATGGCAGTGATCTGCACGAGGGTGAGCGGCTGGCGATGACCACGGGTCTTGTGGAAGCCCTTGCGCTTGCGGAACTTGAAGGTGGTGGCCTTGTCAGCCTTGTGCTGCTTAATCACCTTGGCGGAGACACTGGCACCTGCCACGGTAGGAGCGCCCACGGTGATGCTGCTGCCCTCGCCTGCGGCGAGCACCTGATCGAAGGTGGCGATTTCGCCTTCAGCAGATTCGAGCTTCTCCACGTCGAGCTTGTCGCCCACGGAGACTTTGTACTGCTTGCCGCCTGTTTTGATAATTGCGTATGCCATAACCTGAAATGTAAGAGTTGCCCCGTCATTTTGGGACGAGGGGCGCAGAGATTTCCACACCTCAACCCGTTCGGCAAGGAAAAACTTCCCTCGAAAGCTTTAGAATTTTAAAATAAGGCCGTTGGAGGCGAGGAATTGCCAAAAAAATGTGTCAGCGCCTCCATCATGCCCTCACTGGCATGGCGCGAGGCGATGAATCCACCCCGTGAATGCACGATCTGTTTCACCGGATCGACCGCATTGCTTGGACAGGCGATCATGCGTGCGTGGCGCGGATCCAGCATGCTGAGGTCATTGAAGTTGTCGCCGGCGGCAAAGCACACCGAAGCATCCAGCCCGAGCAGACGCGCCAGTTCACTCAGTGCGGTGCCTTTGCTGTAACCGCTGTGGGAAAAGCGCAGGTAGATGCCGTTGCGGTGATAACCAATGTCCGGGAACTGCTGGGTGTGCGTGTCGATGTAAGCGCAGATGCCGTCGAGCTCGAGGTCACTGGTACCCACAATGCCCATTTCTCCTTCGCTGCCGCTAATGAACGAGGCATTCGTCTGCGTCTCCACCATCTGGCGGATGGCCTGCAGCGAGGGCTTATGGTCTTTGGCAAATCGCTCCTGCGCACGGCGTGCCTGACGGTTCCAGGAACCGTAGTCGGTCCAACGGCTGAAGAAGCCCGGCTTATAGATGTCGCTCTCCTGCGCGATGATAAAATCAGGCTCGTGAAAAATGCCATACTGCGCGAGCCCATTGATCGTCTGGCCCAGGCTGCGGCCCGTATTGATCACCCATGCCGCACCCTGGCTGCGCAGGAGCTGGATCATCTGTCCGAAACCCGGATGGTACACAGGGTCGCCCTCAGGATGCACGAGGGTGCCGTCGAAGTCGAAACAGAGAATGAAGCGGTGTTTAGGGGCGGCCATGTAGCGGGGCGCGCATTCATGCCGCGAAAGAGGCCGGCTGCAAGACCGCGATCACGCGGGCGAAAGCCAGCACGCAAAGCGCCCACAGCACCGTTTCATACAGCACGAACACCGGCAGGCGCATTTTCCGGCGGCGCGCACGATGCACTAGGGACTCACTGGCCCAGAGCAGGCTCAGGACCAGCGGCGGGTAAAGCGCCAGATGGCGATTGCCCCAGGTCAGCACCGGCATGTCCCAGCCGAAATCCAGGCTGCAGGCCAGCCAGGCAGCAATGCTGAACAAGGCCAGCGGGGCCGTTTCAGGATGCAGCGCCTGCCCGGCATGCGCCGCTCGCGGCGCCACGAATGCGATGATCAGCAGCAGCAGGCATAAGATGCTGGCCAGAACGATCACGAACACTCCGCGTTCATGCGGCAGCGAATCAAAACTCCAGGGAAACTGCAGCACCTCCTCCATCATTTTCAGCCCTCCGTGCCACAAGCGCTCCTGCACCGCCTCGTGCGCATGCGCGGCGAGGTAGTTCGCATAGCTCGGCAGCTCACCTGCGGGCACGGCCTGCAAAGCTTCGCGCGTCCGATGCACCGCCGTCCATTCCTGCATGGCGGATTCATTCTCGAACCAGCGCCAGTGAAAGGGCGCGGCGTCTCCCAGCTTCTCTTTCGAGTACGCCAGCATGGGCCCCACAGTGATGAGATGACAAGCCACCAGCAGAACCATGCCCAGCCAGTGATTGCGCCACACCCACAGCGAGGTGCCGCCTTTATGCGGCCAATGGGCCAAAACCCAGCCCCACAGCCAGCGCAGCGTGCTTACCGCGACGAAGACCAGCACCAACGTAGTGGTGGTCGGCAGCGTCAGATTCGCCAGCGCCGACAGAAAGCCGATCAAGCCATAGAGCCAGAGGGAATTGCGCTTCAACGCCGCGACACAGCACACCCAAGTGAGCAGGAACAGCAGTTGAAACAGTACATCGGGTGTAAACTCCGCAGTGGAAGGCAGCAGCACGCCAAAGCCAATGGTTAAAATCGTGAGCAAAGCTGCTGGAACTGAAAACGCCCGTGCCGCCGCCAGACCGAGCATCAATAAAAAGCCCAGGCTCAGTCCCATCAGCCAGCGCTTGCTGGATCTCAGCACACGATGGTCCTCCGCGCTCAAGACGCCGGAAGATTTGGGCTGTTCCTCTCCGACATTCCATGCAGCCAGCCAGGGCCAGAGCGGACGCACCACGCCATCCGTGCGGTGTGGCAGCCAGTCGTTCAATGGCTGAGAAACGCTTTTGGAAAAATCCAGCGTCAGATCACTCCGCGTTTCAATGGCGGCATTCAGATACATCCTTTCGTGGTCCGGAAATGCATTGTCCCGACCTGGCCCCTGCCTTTGAAATGCCCGCAGGTAACACCAGGCAAAGAAGATCAAACACGCGAACATCACCACCCAGCGGCCACCGCGCAGCCATAATTTCGTTAATTGCAGGAACACTGACTTCACCGGGTTGCGTGCTGCGAGGTTGACGTGAAACGGGTTACTTTTTCTGCCGCACCTTGATTTCCACGCGGCGGTTCATGCCCTGCTGCTCCACCGTGCCCGCCACGCTGACAATCGGCTTCGACTTGCCCATTCCCACGGCCTGAATGCGGTCCGTTCCTAGGCCGAGCGATTCGCGCAACCAGCTCACCACCGCAGTCGCACGGCGCATGCTGAGTTCGAGATTGTAGTCCTCGCCGCCGAAGCTGTCGGTATGGCCTTCGATGATAAAGAGCGAATCAGGATTTTTTTGAATGAGGAAACCCAACTTCATCAGGCTGAGACGCGCAGCTTCGGCGAGCTGATCGCTGCCATATTCAAACAGCAGATCAGTGGGCATCAAAATCGGGGCCGTGCTGCCGCCCATCTTGCCACCGCCGCCGAGCAGATCATCAAGATTGCTGAAGCCCTTCACTCGCGCACCGGCGGCAGTTGCGGTGCTCTGGCTTTTCACGGCGTCCAGGAGGCCAGTGTCCATCTTGCCCCCCTCGCCAGGATCCAGTGCGCCGACATCCAGCAGCATTTGATTTTCTGAGACAGGCTTCGACAAGACATCCCGGCGCACGCTGGCCATCTCGGCGGCGATGTCAGGCGCGTCCATGGCCTGCGGGGCGAGCAGCTTCGCCATGTCGCTGCCTTTGGGAGTGCCGGGCGCACCATCTCCGGGATCATTGGCGCGGATGAAATTGGTGATCTCTTTCACGTTCGGTGTGAGGTCGATCTCCTGGTTCTTCGGCAGTTCCTGCAACTTGTCGAAATCATCCAGCTTCGGCTCGAAGGCCTTCATGTCCGGCACATTCCCCGGCGCGATGATTTCTGGGATCTGCTGGATGGCCTGCTGGTCTTTCAGCACCTGCTCGCTGATGCGCACGCGCTCCGGCACGTCGCGCGGTTTCGTCGGTGTCACATTCGAAATGCCCAGCGTGTCAAATCCGACCACAAGCATCATGTGAAACACCACCGAGAGAATCAGTGCGAACATGACCCACCATTTCAGGCTCCAATCGTCGCGTGAACGAAAGGAGGACTGCGGGGTGGTCCATTCGGGGGGATGGGTGACTGCGGCCATGACGAGGATAAGGCTACCACGGTGACAAAAGATTGCACGCGGCACTTTCGCCGTGACATCGCCCCCTCGGAATTCGTATTCTGAAAGCTCACCCGCACCCCAACACCATGAACCGCCGCCACTTCCTCACCACCAGCACCGCCGCCCTCGCAGGCTCGCTCATCGTCCCCGCCAGCAGCCATGCGCTGGATCTTACCCAGGCTCCCCTTCCCTACGCTCCCGAGGCTCTGGAACCCTACATCGATGCCCTGACGATGAACATCCACTTTGGCAAGCACCACACTGCTTACATCACCAAGCTCGGTGACGCACTCAAGGCGGCGAACCTCAGCAAGACCGACGCCATCGAGCTGGTCTCCGACATCAAAGCGCTCCCCGAAGCCTCCCAGGCAGCCATCCGCAACAATGGTGGCGGCCACGTGAACCACACCTGGTTCTGGAAATGGATGTCCCCGTCCGGCAGTGGCCCGACCGGCCCCGAAGGCAAACTCGGCGAGGCGATTCAGAGCACCTTCACCAGCATCGACGACTTCAAAAAACTCTTCGGCGAGGCTGGCACCAAGCGCTTCGGCTCCGGCTGGGCCTGGCTCATTGTCACGAAGGATGGCAATCTCAAGGTCACCTCCACGCCAAATCAGGACAACCCGCTCATGAAAGGCATCGTCGATGCCGCCGATCTCGGCACACCGATCCTCGGTCTCGATGTCTGGGAGCATGCCTACTACCTCAAGTATCAAAACAAGCGCCCCGACTATATCGCCGCCTGGTGGAACGTCGTGAACTGGGCGGAAGTCGCCAAAGGCTACGCTGCAGCGAAAGCGTGAGCGTCTCTTCCGCATCACGCTCATGACCGAACTCATCGAGGTCAATCTCACGGAGTTGAGCCAGTTGTTCAACTCCCTGGATCCCTCCCCGTTCCATGAGCGTGATCTGGATCACGATGCCGAGGAATTCATCGTCAGTTGGGCGCAGGAGCATCCGCACAAACACGACTTGAAGCTCGTCGTGCATCTGGCGAAACGCCCCGCCGATGTCGCCGATGCACGGCAGCTTGTCGCTGACTCCATCGCCCATTACTTTGAGTATCGCGCCGCGATGACGTTGCGCGATTTCAAGCAGCTCATGCGTGAAGGGCGTGCATCCCTTCTTATCGGCCTCCTCTTCCTCGGAGCCTGCCAGTTCGCTGCCACCCTCCTCTCCCCCTCCACCGCCAACTGGCAGACCATCGCACGCGAAGGCCTCACCATCATCGGTTGGGTGGCCATGTGGAAACCGCTCGAAATCTACCTCTACCGCTGGTGGCCCCTGCTTGCCCTAAGAAAACTCTATCAACGCCTCAGCCACATGTCCGTCGAAGTCCACTGTTCAGTCTAACTTGAAACTTTAATCTCGAACCAACCTATCCCATGAAACACCTCCTCCTCACCACACTCCTGCTTCTGCTGCCCGCCTTCATATTCGCCGCAGACACCGCCAAACACGTCAAAGCTGACGAAGCCGCCAAGATCATTGCCGACGGCAAAGTGGCCGTCATTGATGTGCGCACGCCTGACGAATTCAAAGACGGCCATATCAAAGGCGCGAAGAACATCGACATCATGTCGAAAGACTTCGAAGCGCAGCTCGGCAAACTCGACAAAACCCAGCCCACCCTCGTCCATTGCCAGGCCGGTGGTCGCAGCACACGCGCCCTCCCAGTCTTTGAAAAACTCGGATTCACCAACCTCATTCACCTGGATGAAGGCTTCGGCGGCTGGGAAGCAGCAGGCAAGCCGGTAGAGAAGTGATTTAAGCCGATTTCGTCAGCCTCCTCACCACCTCCGCCGCGAGCACAAAGCCAAACGCACCTGTAACAAAAGTGGCGGCACCAAACCCGGCGGCACAATCAAGGCGCAGGCCCGTTTCAGCACCGGTTTCGGCCTCGAGAGAGCAGGAACCATCCGCCCACGGAAACACCGGCTTCTCCATGGAGAACACGCAGGGAATGTCCATCGTCACAGGTCGACCTTGCTCGCTTTTGGCGAAGCCATAGTCGCGGCGCAGGCACTGACGCACGCCTCGTAGCAGCGGGTCAGCTCCGGCGTGGCCGAGATCGGCGATTTTGATTCCGGTAGGATCACGCCGCCCCCCGGCAGATCCCGAAGTGATGACCGGCAGACTGCGCCCATGGCATTTGGCGATGATGAGCGCCTTGATCGAGGTGCGATCGACCGCATCGACCACGAAATCAAAGTTCGGTGCGAGCATGCGGTCCACATTCGATTCCGTGAGGAATTCGACGATGTGGTTCACGCGGCAGGCGGGATTGATCTCGGCCACGCGTGCGGCCAGCACATCGACTTTCGAGATACCGATGGTGTGGGCCAGCGCCGGAAGCTGACGATTCGTGTTGGTGATGCAGACGTCATCCATGTCGATCAACGTCAGCTCGCCAATGCCGCTGCGCACCAGGGCCTCCACGATCCATGAACCCACACCGCCAACACCCACAATAGCGACGTGTGCAGCGGCGAGACGTGGCAGCGCAGCAGCCCCGTAAAGCCGCCCAATGCCACCGAAACGCTGGGTGTAAGATTCATCCATCCGTTCGTTTTAGCGTCGGGAGCAGAAGAGATCAAGGAACCGCCGCCCCCTTGGTACATTCGATATTTGCCGCAGAGGGGCAAATCGAACGTTTCCAAACTACTTCAGCAATGATGCGCCCCGCTCGTATTCACGTAGAGCGAATAGAGGCTCTGCGATGCGGTGATGAACAGGCGGTTCCGTTTGGGACCGCCAAAGCACAGATTGCTGGCTGTTTCGGGGAGCTTGATGTACCCGAGCATTTTTCCTGCGGGATTGAAAACGTGGACGCCATCGTAGCCGTCGCCAATCCAGCCGGCGCTGGCCCAAAGATTGCCCTCGACGTCGCAGCGGACGCCGTCGGAGTTTCCTTTGGCAGCCTTGTCGGTGAGCATGCCTTTGTTGGTCGCGAACACCTTGCCATTCTTCACCTTCTTCCCGTCCACATCATAGACACGGATGTTCTTCGGGGAACCGCTATCGACAATATAGACCTTCTTATAATCAGGGGAAAAACAAAGCCCGTTCGGCTTCTCCAGATCCTCCGTAATCTTGCTGATCTCACCACTCGGATCGATGCGATAAACCGCCTCCTTCAGCAGCAGCTCCCCTTTGTTTCCCTCGTAATCCATCATGCTGCCATAACCTGGATCCGTAAACCACACAGAGCCATCGGCATGCACAGCGCCGTCATTCGGCGCGTTGAGCGGTTTGCCTTCAAACTTGTCGGCCAGCACGGTGATCTTGCCGTCGAGTTCATAGCGGACGACACGGCGCGTGGCGTGCTCAAAGGAGATCTGGCGGCCTTGCAGATCAAAGGTGTTGCCGTTGCTGTTGTTCGCGTTGTTGCGCATCACGGAGACGTGGCCGTCTTCGGGAAGATAACGCATCTGCGCGTTGTTGGGAATGTCGCTCCAGACGAGGTAATTGCCGCTGCCATTCCATGCCGGGCCTTCTGCCCAGAGCATGCCGGTGTGCAGGCGGCGGATGGGCGAGTTCCCCTGAATGAGCTTTTCAAACTCGGGCTCGAGCACAATGACATCGGGATCAGGGTAGCGCTCAGGCGTCTGGCCCGACCAGTCGCGGGACAGCAAAGTCGTGGTGGCGGCTGAAACGGCGAAGCTGGTCAGGAAGGTGCGGCGGTTGGTGTTCATGAAGCTAGGGTTGTAGCGAAGGAAACGTACGATTGGCAAGAGATATGGCAGCAAGAGCGAAGGTTCATTCGTGCTTCGACCAAGATTTGTCATTCTTCCCGCGTCATCACAAAAAAAGCCCCGACTGCATCGCTGCGGCCGGGGCTCGAGTGTTTCAAATCTACAGGATTACACGATCTCCACGTTCTGGCGGCCATGCTCGGCATAGTCCTTCGCAGCCCAGCCGGGAATGGCGACAGGATACCAGCCTTCAGCGTCGGGTTTGACCGGGGGCTCGGACTCGGCGGTGATGATGTTGGGCATGTGCTGCACTTTGCTGTTGAGCACGTCTTCCCACTTCAGATCCTTGCCGGAGTAGGTGGCCATGCGGCCCATGAGGGCGGTCATGGTGGATTCCGCACCGTAATAGGCGTTGTTGATCGGCGTGTTCTCACGAATGGCAGCCTGCAGGGTGTCATGCTCAGTCTGGTATGGATCCGGATCCAGCTTCTTGGCATTTCCCTTGGTCACCGAGGCGGGATCCTTGCCACCCGGGCGGTATTTCCAGATGGTTTCACCCTTGTGGTTGTTGGCATAGCAGCGTCCGCTGTTGTCGAGGTAGATCTTGCCTTTGGTGCCAGCGAACTCTTCGCGCACGGCGTTGCTCACGCCGGACTGATGGCGGCACTGGCTGTTGATACGGACACCGTTTTCATAGGTGAACTCGACGTAGTGGTGATCGTAGATTTGACCGAACTTCTTGTCCACACGCTGCTCGCGACCACCCATGCCCTGGGCGCTGATGGGATGACCGCCGAGGAACCAGTTGGCCACATCGATGTTGTGGATGTGCTGCTCATTGATGTGGTCCCCGCAGAGCCAGGTGAAGAAATACCAGTTGTTGAGCTGATACATGAGCTCGGACTGGCCAGGAAGCTTGTCGCGGAACCAGATGCCCCCCCCGTTCCAGTAAACCTGACCGGAAACGATATCGCCAATGATGCCCTGCTCCTTGACCTGAGTCAGTGCTGCACGGTAGCAGTTTTGATATCGACGCTGCAGACCGCAGACGACCTTGAGGTTTTTCTCGTCGGCAATTTTCGCCATCTCAAGAACCTTGCGCACACCAGGGGCGTCCACCGCCACGGGTTTTTCCATGAAGATGTTTTTACCGGCGTTCACCGCTGCTTCGAAATGATACGGACGGAAGCCGGGAGGGGTGGTAAGGATGACAAGGTCGCAGCAATCGATGACTTTCTGGTAAGCGTCGGTTCCCACGAAGTTGCGGGAGTCGTCCACCTTGACTTTTTCAGGATTTTTTTCGCGCAGTCCGCTCAGTGCCTTGTCTGTTTTTTCTTTGAAGGCGTCTGCCACAGCGTGCAGCGTGACACCTTTCTGATTCGTGCTGAGAGCCTGGTTGGCAGCGCCGGTGCCGCGACCACCGCAGCCGATGAGGCCGATTTTGATTTCATCGCTTCCCGCAACATTCGCGGATTGGGCGACCGTGAGGCCGGTGCTGGCGACAGTGGCGGCAGTGGCGCCGATAAACTGACGGCGAGAGGTCGCCGCGGCTGGAGGTGGGGTTGGTGTGTTCATGGGTTGAATGGGTTGGGGTGACGTGGCTTCAAATCAGGCGAGCGCGTTTTTGATCAGTGCGAAGCCTTCGGTGTAAACTTGTTCGGTACTTGGGAAGAAATCGCGCCAGACACGTGTGGCGGCGGCAAGGTCTGGCAGGGCGCTGCCAAAGGCCTCGATGGTCATCCAGCCGTCATAGCCGATTTTTTTGAGGTGCTTGATCTGCTCAACGATGTTGATGTGGCCACGGCCAGGAGTGCCGCGGTCGTTCTCAGAGATGTGGACGTGGTTGAGCTTGCCGGAGGCAAACACGGTGTCGATAGCTGCCAGCGGGTTCTTTTCTTCGATGTTGGCGTGGAAGGTGTCATACATCGTGCCGAAGTTCGGATGATCGACGCGCTTCACGTAGGCAGCGGCCTGTTCCATCGTGTTGAGCAGATGGGCCTCGAAGCGATTGAGCGCTTCGATGGCGCACTTCACGCCTGCAGCTTCAGCGACGGGAGCGATGGCACGATGCACTTCAGCGGCACCTGCAAGTTCGGCCTCAGATGGGAAGGCACCGCTAAACTGGCCGAGCACCTGATAGTAAGGTCCGACAAGTGTCTGCACGCCAGCGTTGTGCGCACATTCGATCACACGCTTGAGATGATCGATGGCTCCCTGACGATTCGCCGCGACGGGGCTGATGGCGTTGTGCGCTTCATCCGGCAGCACAGTGACGGCGGTGCATTCCAGGCCATTGTCCTTCAGCACCTGGCCGATGCCTTTGAAATGCGCCGGATTGCTGACGTCGAAGATTGGAACTTCGACTCCGTCGTAGCCAGTGGCCTTGAGTTTTTCGATGACGGGGTAGTTTGCCTCGGTGATGTGGCCGGAGTAGAGAAGGAGATTGAAGCCGATTTTCATGGGGTGGGACTCGAAGCTAGGGAATGGCGGTCGAATTGGCAAGGTCTGTGTCGGAAGATTTCCCTCTCTGGGCACAACGCCCCGGTGGTTGCTTCTATTGCGCCAACCTTTGGAAATCGCACGCCAGGCTCAACAGCGGCAAATTAAGTATTGAAAAGGATGCGCCCGATTTCATTAATGCGATGGTCCTTTCCCTCGCTGGTCTGCTGGCCGGAACCTCACCCCATCATGACTGCCCTTCGTTTCATCGCGCTGTCCGCCACCTGCCTTGCCCTCTCTTCTTGTGAAAACACGAAGAAATCCAGCGGCAGCGATCCCTATGCCTCTAACTACGGCAACGACGGCCACTACAACCCCTACCCGGGCCAGAGCGGCTATGCCTCCTCCACTCCGAAGTATCAGACCCCGCCTGCTCCGGCATCCCTCCCACCGGAACCGGAGCCGCCAGCCAATCCTTACGCTTTCGGCAGCTCGAAAAAGGTGACGCCTTCCAGTTCCTCACCTACTCCCAAGAAGTCCACCACTTCCAGCACTTCCGCCAAGAAGAAGTCCACTCCTTCGAAATCGACCGCTAAAACGACGCCAAAAAAATCTTCCAGCTCGAAATACACCGTCGCCAAGGGTGACACTCTGTCTGCCATCGCACGGAAAAAAGGAACTTCTGTGTCCAAAATCAAGGCGGCCAACGGCCTCAGCAGCGACCTGATCCGGCCGGGTCAGAGCCTGAAAATTCCCTAATTCATAGTTCGACGCATTTTTTTGGCTGCAAATCGTGCTGCGACCTGAATATTTCCCAGTCAAAGCCGTCAATCCTCTGCCATCAACAATCCATGCCTGCCTCAGCCTCGACTGACCCTGGCGAAGTCTCAGACCTCGACTTGGTCAAACGCAGCCAAGCAGGCGATACGCGGGCCTTTGACGTTCTCGTCACACGCTACCGTGGGAGGATTTACGCCATGACCTATCACCTCATCCAGAACGAAACCGAAGCATGGGACCTCGCCCAAGAGGCTTTCATCAAGGCATGGCGCGCACTGCCCTCGTTCAAGCATGATGCGGGATTCTACACCTGGCTCTACCGCATCGCCCACAATGTCAGCTATGACTGGCTGCGGAAGAAGAAGATCCAGGGAGATGGTGAATTCGATGACGAACGCACCGAACACCGCGTCGCCGCCGGTGCGGAAGCCACGCCGAAAGGCGATCCCGCTCCCGACGCCGCCCTGCGCAACGCCGAGCTCGGCCAGCGTATTCAGGAGGCCATCGCCAAACTTTCGCCCGAACACCGCCAGGTCATCGTCCTGCGCGAGGTTGAAGGGCTCGCATATGAAGAAATCGCCGCTCTCATACCCTGCTCTCTCGGCACGGTCATGTCGCGCCTGTTTTACGCCCGCAAGAAACTTCAGGAACAACTCCACGACGTTTATGAAACATCCATCTGAAGAACATGACCTCATCCGCTGGATTGATGGGGAAATGAATGAAACGGAACGCACCAGCTTTGAGGAACGTCTCAAGCAAGATCCCGTGCTCGCCACGGAAGCCCAACAAATGCGCGCTTTGAGTTCCAGTCTCCGCGCCCACCTGCCCGCCGAAATGCGGGTGCCACACGCGGATTATTTCAACACGCAGATCGAAGTCCGCATCACTCAGATGGCGCTGGACGACTCGCGCTCCAAGCAGGCCGGAACCAACTGGGGCGCAGCACTGCAATGGCTTCGGCAGCCATGGTTTGCGCTTGCCGGTGCTGCTGCCCTGGCGGTGCTGGGATTTTTCCTTTTAAGTCCTGATACAAGCAGTGCTTCCGAAAGCATGATCCTCAGCTCCTACACCCCCAACACCAACGTACAGGCGCGCACCTATCATGACATTGGGGCGGAAGCCACTGTGCTAATGCTCGATGGCCTGGATGCCGTACCGGCTGATCGAAAAGTCTCAGGGATCAATATCCAACGCAGTGAAGTGGAGCCTGAACTGGCCTCAACGACAATGTACGACAAACAGGGTGCCGCAGTGCTCATGATTTCCCGCGATGCGCTTGGCAATCCGATGATCTCACCGCGCGGATGAAAGCATTCTTGTCAGTGCTGTCCTTGGTTTGCTTCACGGTGATTGCCCGTGCCCAGGAGACTCCCCCACCATCCGCCCATCATGCAACGGACGGACATGTCTGGGGCGCACTCATATTCGCCACCAACGATGCAACCCAGCTAACCGGTGCCAAAGAGGAGGCACCAGCCAGCCTACCCAAGCTCAAAGAGCGGCTGGCCAGAGTGTTTCCCTTCAAACACTTCGAAATCCTCGGCCAGCACCGTCAGGACATCTTTCGCGAGTATGAATCCTGGGTCGTTCCCTCCCGAGAACTGTTCATGAAAATCGATTCCAAAGGCCCTGCGGACAAGGGCGGGGTCAATCTGCACCTCCAAGTATGGCGCGAGCAGCAGGTTTTGGTTAAAAGCGATGCCGTCCTGCGCAAGAACAGCCCCTTGTTCATTGGCGGCCCGCCTTGGAAGGAAGGTCGTTTGATTTTTGTTCTGTTCCTGGAGCGCAAATAACGGCAGCGGACTGTCCCCCAGTTCGCCTCGAAAATGTAATCAAACTTGGATTCATTAAGCGTTCAACAACAGGTCGGGATTCGGCCCCCCAAAGCACGTTTTACAGCCAGTTCGGGAACTAACAGCTGGGACAGATCTCTAGGAAGCGCCTGCGCCATGCGCAGCAGCAGCTCATAGTAACGCCGCCCCCCATTCCCGAAGTCGCCGAGTACGCCGGCTTTTCATCTGGCAAGTACGTGTACGCGCTTTTAAAATTCAGGCACTGCCAAGTCAGAAGACTCTTCGGCTGCAAAAGGCAAGAGCCATCGAGACGCATGCCGGTATTCATAGACTGGTGCAGGCTCTACAAATTCAACCCTGTATTTAGCGGCGGTACATTCATCGATCAATTAGATGCCCCCACCCTTCGTAAAGCAGTCCTCAGATGGCGACAGCAAATTGCCACGAACAATACCGCATCTGATGGATCTTGGGATGACACTCTTACGAATGAAATGCCGGCGTCTATTTCCGGAATTTCGAACTGCTGGCCCTATGATTGTCTGAATTTGAAAGGCAAAATGGCGCGTGCGTACATTGTATAATAGCATTTGGCGAAACTGAATTCCGGAAAGCGCATACGGACCCTCTCGGCGGCGGGTTGAGGACAGCGCTGCCCTACGTCGCGCCGAGCATGCGAGCGCCCAGCGCGGGAGGGGCGGCTAGTCCTCAAGCCGCCGCCGCCGGAACCCACGATTCACTTGGAAGGGATTGGTATCGTGATCTGCCAGGAGGGGATCAGTTTCGTCAAAAGTTATCACCGCTCCCACGTCACACGCGGTCACAATCTTCTGGAAGGCAGGGGCGTTGTGTTTGGGGCACAGTTCGCGGGCACAAAAAACCCCGCATCTCTTACGAGATGCGGGGTGATGTTTAATCTGGCAACGTCCTACTTTCGCATAGCCTTTCGCCATACTATCATCGGCGCAACAGCGTTTCACTTCCGTGTTCGGAATG